>DATLPS010000188.1:0-17196 GCA_035535575.1 Candidatus Limnocylindria bacterium | reverse complement strand
GCGCGTCTGGCTATCGCCTTGTTTTCTTCTGGCACAGAGGAGGCAAACAGCAAACCACTTACGAACAATGAAAAAGCGCTGACAGTTGTGATTAGTTTCATGAGTTTTTGTAATGATTGATCGAAGCGTGTGAATCAAAGTGGTCCGCGATAACGGCGCAGACGGATCGCTGCAGCGACGCAGATCGCGGCGAAGACGAGTCCCAACCAAAGACCAGGCGAGCTGAGATATCTTCCAGGCGTGAGGGAATCGATCGCGACGCCATGGTGCGGCTCGAAATTGAACGCCTCGGCGGCGAATCCCAGCAAGCGGTCTTTTAGCATGGACCCGAAATACGAACTGTTAAACGTGATCTTCTCGAAGAATCCGATGGCGAGCAGCGGTAGCACCGCCCAAAGAAATGTCGCACGCCGCGCCAAGCCCGAAATCAGCAGCGCCCAACCATAGATCGGTGCGTGCCAGAGTGCGATCGCGACCAGGCCGTAGAGCAGAATGAATGACTGCTGAAGTAAGTTGAAATTTGCCCATGTCGTCCCGGCAAGACCGCTCGGCAGCAAAAATGCGCTGCTCAGCAGCAGCATGATGAATTGTGTAGCGACAATGATTACCAGAATGATCACTGGCAAAATCATCAGCGGAATCATCACCTTCGACAGCACGGTGGTGAAATCCGAAACCGGGAGCGATTTCCAGAACAGGATGCTGCGATCGCGACGCTCGCCGTGCAGCGCGTCGAGACAATAGAACACGCCGACGATGAATGCGGTGATTATGATCATCGTCGCTGCTATGTCGTACGGCAGCTCAATCGCAGCACGCTGATGTGCCGGATCGAGCAACAACGCCTTGCGTCTAAGCTGCGGCAAATGACGGGCGCTCACCAACATGCCGGACAGAATGACGGCAGCGACAATCAGCGGCGCGATGTAGATCGAACGGTTCTCCCATGTTTCTCGACGCAAGGACCAGTAGAACGGTCGGGTCAAAGCAGCGTTGTAGCCGGGGGCGCTGACCCCGGAGTTCATTGGAGATTCAGGCACTGCGTCCGATTGCGTATTCATTTAGTTAGCTCCCCCTGGGCGCGCCGTAGCCTTGAGCGAAGGCGGCCGTGTTTCGCCGGTGCTATTGCTCATCACTGCAACGAACAAATCCGCGATGCTCGGCCTGCGGACCTCGCCAAGAGCGGCGAGTTGTTCGCGATCGACATTCTCGAACAGCATGACGCTGCGCCCGAACACCTGGCGCTCATATATCGGCTTCAGCGATCGCGCGCCATCGACGTGGTCGGGATGCACCATCACTTCCACATACCGTGAATCGAATTCTTCCATGCTGCACTCGAGCACGATGCGCCCGTGATTGATGAACATAAGATCGGTCAGGACGTCCTGGACCTCTTCCACTTGATGGGTGGTCACGACGATGGTGCGGCTGCGATCGAAGTAATCGTTCAGCAGTGACTCGTAGAACTGTTTGCGGAACAGGATGTCGAGGCCAAGCGTCGGCTCGTCCAGCACAAGCAGCCGTGCGTCAATCGCCATTACGATTGCGAGATGCAACTGCGCGACCATGCCTTTCGACAACTGCCTGACCTTGCTCGCGCGCTTGATCTCAGTCTTTGCCAGAAAACCTTCCGCCTTCGCCCGATCGAAGCGGGGATGCACGCCCGCGACGTAATCGAGCAATTGCGAAACCCGAATCCACCGCGGCAGCACCGCGACATCGGCAATGAACGAAACGTCGCGCATGAGTTGTTCGCGCGCCGCCCACGGGTCGCGACCGAGCACTTTCAATTCTCCCTCGTAAGAGGTGAGGCCGAGAATGGCATTGAGCGCGGTTGTCTTGCCTGCACCGTTCGGGCCGATGATGCCCAGAATGCGCCCTTCCTCTACGCGAAGATCGATGCCGTCCAGTGCAACGGTTGTGCCGAAGGTTTTGCGAAGACCGCGTGCTTCTATCGTTGCCATAACATCAGCGCTTCTTGGGTGATGACGGGCGAGCTGCAGCCGCATCGAGTTCTTTCTGGGTCAGGCCAAGCCGCTGAATCTTTTCCGCGACCCTCGGCCACTCTTCCGCGAGAAATTTTTGGCGTTCGCCCTTGAGCAAGAGATCGCGCGCGCCGGCTTTCACGAACATGCCGAGACCTCGCTTCATCTCGACCAGCTCCTCATCGACCAATTGCTGATAAGCCTTCAGCACCGTAAGCGGATTGACCCGATATTCGGCCGCGACATTGCGCACCGACGGCAACGGATCGCCTTCCTTGAGCACGCCGTCGAGAATCATATGCGCGCCCCGATCGCGAAGCTGGCGATAAATCGGCTGACTATCATTCCATTCACGATTCATCCTGCGCTCCGAACCGCCATTGCGAGAGCCCCTTTATTTGGTCACTGCATTTCATACGGTGTTATAGTGAACTATAACACCAGCTCACGCGCAAGTCTTTTTTTACAGGGTGGCGTACGCGGTCACTTTGCCTATTGAAAGGTGTGATTCAGTGATCGCTTCGAAGTGTTGCCGTTGTTTCACAAGCATCCCCTGCGTCTCGGTTTTTTCTTTCTCCCGCCGCGTTGATCAGATAGCGATCACCGCGTGACGCGCCCACAGGATCAGACGTTCTTTGGTCATCCGAAGGGACTTTTCTACCTGGCGTTTACAGAAGCCTGGGAGCGATTTTCCTTCTATGGCATGACGGCGCTGGTGGTGCTGTACATGGTGAATCAGCTCCTGTTGCGGGGACATATCGAGCACATCGCTGGAATAGCGGGATTCCGCGCGGCCATGGAATCGATCGTCGGCCCGCTTTCAAACCAGGCGCTCGCGTCGCAGATTTTCGGTCTCTATTCCGGGTTCGTTTATTTCACGCCGTTGCTCGGCGGCCTGATTGCTGACCGCTGGATTGGTCAGCGCAACGCCGTGGTGATCGGCGCGCTTTCGATGTCTGCCGGTCACCTGGCCATGGCTTTCGATCAGACGTTCCTGATTGCTCTGCTGTTGCTCGTCATCGGCTCGGGTTTCCTCAAGGGCAATATTTCTGCACAGGTAGGCGCGCTTTATCCGCTCGACGATGAGGCGCGGCGGACCCACGGGTTCGTCATCTTCAGCACGGGGATCAACATCGGCGCGGTCGCTGGACCTCTGCTCTGCGGTCTGCTCGCGCAAGTTTACGGCTGGCACTACGGCTTCGGCGTGGCCGCGATCTTCATGTTCCTTGGCGTTGCCACGTATCTTTACGGATACCGTTATCTGCCGGCGAAAGTGGAGCGGCACAATCGCGAGGGCGACCGACTGACCGCCGCTGAGCGGCGCATCATCGGAGCGCTCGTCGTCGTAATCACGATTACGATATTTCAGTCAATCGCCTACGCGCAGATCTTTAATGTAATGCCGGTCTGGACTCAACAACACGTCGCACCGACCGTCGGCAGCTTTCGCATTCCGATCCCCTGGTATCAATCGAGCCATGCGTTGTTCAGTGTTCTGGCCGTGCCGCTGCTGTTCTGGATATGGCGGCGTCAGGCATCGCGCGGTCGCGAGCCACATGATGTCGCAAAAATCGGCATCGGGGCGTGGCTGATGGCGGCGAGCAACCTGATCCTGGTAGCCGCGATTTCTGTTTCCGGCGGCGCGCCCATTAAGCCGATCTGGCCGTGTCTCTATTGCTTTGGCCTGTCCATCGGTTTCCTCTACTACTGGCCGACGCTGCTCGCGCTCGTGTCACAAGCGGCGCCGGCCAAAGTCAACTCCACCATGATGGGAATTGCCTTCATGAGCCTGTTCGTTTCGAACAACCTCATCGGCTGGATCGGCGGCTTCTACGAGCGAATGAGCCCGATCGCGTTCTGGACCGTGCACGCCGCAATTGGCGCGATTGGTGGAATCCTGCTGATGCTGTTCGGGCGCCGCCTCAGCCGCGTGCTACAACCGGCATGAAACCGCGGTCGGCGCAGCACTCGAGCATCTCAGCGATGTCGCTCGTCCCGTCCTTTTTTTTATGAAGAAAAATCGCTGCTAGTCAGATCACGTGTTCTTGCTCGGCTAATTTCACCAGCGTGAGCAATGCATGATTGACCGGCACCCGAACGCCAAGCTCGCTCCCCCGACGGGCAATGTACCCGTTCAGCACATCGATCTCTGTCGGTCGACCGCGGTTCAGATCTTGCGCGGTTGAAGAAAACGCATCTGCCATTTGCGTCGCGAGCTCCATCGCCGCAGCCATTCCCGATTCGCGATCACGCACGCCCGGCAAAATGACGCCAGCCGCGCGAGCCACGGCTAGCACTTCGTCCACAATCTGTTCCATCAGTTTTTTTGCATCGTCACTTTGCACGATTTGACCGTAACGGGCGTGTCCCAACGCGGAGATCGCGTTCAGCGCGCAATTACGAAGGAGCTTCAGCCAGAGTTCGCCTTCGATGTTGTCGGACACTCGGCACGGAATACCGGCGCGAATGAAAAGATCTGCCAGGTCCGTTGTTCGTTCGGACGGCGGTCCGATGATCAAATCACCACGTGCGAGATGTTTTACGCGACCGGATTCGGGCACCGACACCGCGACGTAAACGGCAGCTGGCACGGCCGCCACGTTCGCTACAGCGCGAACTTGATTCGCATTATCGACACCGTTCTGCAAGCAAACCACCATCGCATCCGGCCTAACAAATTGAGCCATTTGTTGCGCCGCGTCCGAGGTGTCGTTCGCTTTGACACAAAAGAGAATCAGCGAGCAATCTCGAATCGCGCTCATCTCGGTTGTCGCCTTGGCCTTGATTCGCTCCTGAGCTTCCAATTTATCGAGAACGAGACCTTTCGAATTAACCGCGTCAGCGAAATGCCTTCGCCCGATAAAAACAGTTGGTGCCCCCGCGCGCGCGAACATGCCACCGAAGTAGCCACCGACCGCACCCGCGCCTACCACCGCAATGCGTGGCCACTGTTGAATTTCACTCATTGGCTGACCTTTTTTTAAAGTCGCACACTGTAGCCGAGATGCGGCGGCAGTCATGGCCTGCCGTGACGGGAAAAAACTATTGTTTCGGCAGGACGACCTCGCTCAAGTTGTACGTCGAGTAGGCCTTTGGCTTACCGGCTCTGGCCATAATCGTCTCTACGACACGGGCAAACGCTTCGGTGTGCCAGTGTTTCCGGGTCTCCCACCATTGCTGAATGCCGTCATAGGCAAGAAAGTCGCTCATCGTGCGCTCAATCTCATCCCATAGCTCTGATGTAAGAATGCCTTCGCGCCGGGAGTAATACATTCCTTCAAAGTTTTTGAAAAAACGATTTTGAAATGCGCTAAATCGCAGTTTCGACACGGCATCCAAATCGTGGAAGGACTGCACGCCGCGAAGAAAAAGCGCCGTAAACTCCGCATTTTCGTGCAAGGCCTTCGTCAGATCGCCCCATTGAACGGTGAGAGCATTCACGGCCGACTGGCGGCGTTCCCTGGTCTGCTCACGGATCTGGATGGCGAAATAAATCAGAGAAGGAATTCCGAACAAAACCGCAGCTAATTGCCCGATGGCTGTGAGCATTTGCCAGTTCATATGCTACTGCGAGCGAGTTTCGCGCGGCGCGATACCGAGCGCTCTTTCAATCGCGATCGGGTCGTAAACTTTTCCGCCTTTGATGACGGTGGTGATGTTGTTGATGTCCCGAATGTTTTTCGTCGGATCACCATCCACTAGAATCATGTCAGCTAGCTTCCCCGGCGCGATGACGCCGCGGTCTTTGTTTACGCCCATCACGAGAGCAGGCGTCCACGTTGCCATGCGTAAAACTTCAGCGGGCGGGATACCGGCGCGCGCATAAAGCTCCAGCTCATGGTGAAGCGTGTACCCGGCGAGCGCATCCGTTCCCGGAATAATCGTGACGCCCGCGTCATAGAGGGCCTTGAGCAAACGCAACATCGCCGGGAAAGCCTCGCGATAAGCCGCCTGTTTGTCGGACGGTACTTCGAGTGCACCGCTGCGCATCGCACGTCGCACCTGCGGTGGAAACCGGGGCACGATTTCTTCCAGTCCAGGCGTAATCGCGCTGGGATCGCCGCAAAAAAGTGCTTCGAAAACGTTTATCGTCGCATCGAGCACGGTGTGATGGTCCTTGAGAAAATTAATGAACTCGCGCACTTCGGGTTTGTCCGGAGTAAATTCGCCGGCGCGCTCAGCGACTTTAATAAAACGATCCCGATTGCGGGTTTCTTTGACTTCTGGAAACAAAAAATTGAGCACGATGAAATTGAGGTGCTGGATTTCATCGGCGCCGCCTTCGACGAATTGCCGTGCTGACATAAACGCCGGTACGTGCCCGCTTACACGCAGTCCCCGTGCATGCGCATGATCGGCGATGATCGGAACGAACTCAGGCTTGATCGAAGAGTAAATCTTGATTTGGGCGTAGCCGTGGTCAGCGTACCAATCGACGTCTTGAATCGCCTGCTCGGCGGTATCGACCCGCATTTTCGTAGGACCTGCGAATTCTCCAGTGCCATCGATAATGCCGGCTTTTAAAACACGCGGGCCGAGCTCGCTGCCGTTGTCGAAGCGCGCGATGCGTTGAAGAAACGTATCGGTGTCATTCGCCATGTCGCGCGCGCTGGTCATGCCATTGGCAAGATCGAGAGCGCCGTCGTTGTCGCTGAAATGCTGGTGATTGTCCCATAACCCCGGCATGAGGAAACGACCCTGCGCGTCAATGATCTCGGCGTTCGCGGGCGCTTTAACATCAGCGTCTGGTCCGACTCGGATAATCCGCTCGCCGCTAACTACGACAGTCGTTCCCGGCGTGACGCGAAGATCCCGCGGGTCGAACAACCGTGCGTTGCGAATGACAAGGTCGCCACGTGGTACGTGCGCGAGGGCGTAGGCGATGCGTTCCGACCACGCAGCATCGGTTTTTTGTTGCGCGTCCTGCAATTGCGGGATTGAAGACTCGGATCCGTCCGGCACGACCGAGAACCACGGCGACACGAATACGGATGTGCCATTGTGATCCAACCAGATCGATTGTGGCGAAAAGCCGAGACCGGTGATTCGGTATTCGGTGAGTTCGGTATTGCCGGACGTTACTTTCGCGGCTTGTTCAATCGTTGCTTCGCCGGCTGGCAGGAGCGGCAGTTTGCGATTAGGTGCCTTCAACAACCCGCGCGCCAGCACGCCGAAAAGTTCCGGCGGCGCATTCATTGGGAGATAGAAAGCTTCGCCGGCGACGGCTTGCTCCCCCTGTTCGCTGCGGTTCTTCCAACTGGCCCGACCGTTCTTCAATTCGAAATGCTCCTCGATCGGCGCCTTCATATAATCGTTGCCGCGACCGTCGTATTCAACCGGCACACCCGCGCCATCGAGTTTCCAGGTTGCGATGATATGATCGCCGCGCCCGCGATCGTTGTAGGAATACTCAGCGCGCACCGCACCGTCAGCTTGCCGCTCCACGCTTTGCATGCCAGCCGCATTGCCCTGAATCAAAATTTTGTCAGTGCGTTTCGCCGAGACCTGTTGAAAGACCGGGTTGAGTCGCACCAACTGGTAGACAAGCAGACCAAGCGCGATCACCGCGACGCCGATAATGAACGCAGTGAATTTTCGTTTGCTCCAATAAGGAAGAACTTCGTCTGGCGTAATCTCCGCCGTTCGTTTCAGTCCCTCCGGCGTCATTTCAAAAGACCACGAGATAATTACGGTGAGAATGAAACCGAGCGCGAAGAATACGATGAGCGCCTTGATCACCGACGGCGGCGCGTCGAGCATCGGCAACACAATCCAAGCGACTTCGATGAGCAGCCACGACACGACCGCATACGTGAGCGCAACTTTATCAACGTGGCGTCGCTTTAGCTCAGAGAAGAAAGAACGCTTTTCGCTCATGACGTTGCGGGCAAACCGAGTTTGGCGACCAAGTTCTTGTATCGTGGATCGTCGCGCAACCCGCGCAACAACGGATCAATTAACAATGTGAGCGTCCCGGTGTCGTGATTATCAAACGAGATTTGCAACCACTCGAACGCTTTCTCTTTTTCACCGCGCACGGCGTAAACCTCAGCGATTTGATAGGCCAACTGATCTCGGCCATTGGCAATGAGATCAGCCAAAGCCGCGTCGGCGGCCGCGCGATCGCCGCGTACGTAGTGGGCGAGGGCGAGTTCAAAACGGCGATAACCTTCATTGGGCTCCAGTTGCGCTTCCCGCAGCGCCGTCTCACCGTCACCGCGCTCGACCGCGACGTGCACCTGGTAGCGATGATTGCCAGCAGCGGCTGGCTGCAACTCCGCTGCTTTGCGTGCTACCGCATCTGCCTCATCCAGTTTTCCCGCGACGAAAAGGACGCGACCTAGATTACCTTGCGCTGTAACAGAAAGAGGATCGAGTTCCACTGCGTGTCGGGCGTGCCGCTCGGCCTCATCGACTTGCCCCAAATAAACGATCACTCGCGCCAGCAGATCGTTTGCCGTAGGATTTGCGGGCGAGAGTTCTTTCGCGCGCTTTAGTTCGCTCAGCCCTTCCGCGAACTTCCAATCGATAAAAAAGCGAACCCAACCCAGGGCCGCGTGCGCCTCCGCCAGCGCGGGCGCGATCGCGACGGCCTTCTCTGCATCGCTTTTCGCCGTCGGCCACGCGGTCGCGCGTTGCCCGGTGAGATCCCCAATGAAGGACCAGGCTTCGGAACGTTCTGCGTAAGCCAAAGCATAATCAGGATCGAGCCGGATCGCCTGATCGAAGTAGCTGACCGCCTTGCGAAAGTCTTCGAGATTGCGACGCTGAAAATGGAAATGGCCCTGCAGGTAAGCGTTATGCGCTTCTACACTATTAGGCGCAGCTCTTTCGGCCGACCTATCATTCGATCCAAGCAAGGTCACCTTCAGTGACTCAGCCACCGCCCTAGCTATTTCTTCTTGCACTGCAAAAATGTCTTTAAGCTCGCGATCGAACGTTCGCGTCCATAGCGCAATTCCATCCGCGGCGTTCACCAGTTCCGCTACGATGCGCACCCGATCACCCTGTTTGCGCACCGTGCCTTCCAAAAGGGTGCTCACGCCCAATTTCTCACCAATCGTTTTTGGTTCTTCTTTTCCATCTTTGAACCGGAACGAAGAGCTGCGACCGATAACCTTTAGCCCGCTGATTTGAGCCAGAGCTGCGATCAATTCTTCCGACAAGCCATCGGAAAAATATTCGTCCTTCGGATCGCCACTTTCGTTAACTAATGGCAGCACCGCGATCGATTTCTGTGGAATCGCTGTAGCCGCTCCGGTCCGAGCCGGACTGGCATCGTGTCGACGCGTTGCATTTCCAGCGGTATAGCGGCCGACAAAGAACAAACCGACCGAGAGCGCCGCACCGGTTAGGACAATATAAATCCAGACGACGCCGCGAGATCGTTGTCCCGCAGCATCGGCAGCTTCTGTGCGTTGGATTCCTTCGGGCGTCACTTCAAATGCCCATGCGATAATCAGCACGACGGGAAAGCCGAGGATGAGCAGGAGAACTACAAGCCGCACCACCCAATTGGGGATTTCAAAAAATGGAAAGATCTGGCTGGCAACTTGCATCAGCAGCCAGGCGACAACCGCGTACGCGGCTGCAACTTTGTAAACGTTGCGCCGCTTTAGCTCGGTGAAGAAGTTGTGATAGTTCACCACGAAATGCGCAGCTGCCAGGAGTTACTCAACATTCTTGATCTTTACGATGCTGCCCTTGGCCTGCGAGTCCTTTGGATCCTTCACTACCGTTACGTACAATTCGTTTTCATTTTTCCCGAAGGCGACATTGGTCGTGCCGTCCCCCGCGGCAATTTCGAAGACGTGGAGAAGCTTGCCCTCAGAAGATATCTTCAAAATCTTGCCGCCGAACCATTGGGCAACATAAATGTTACCCTTGCTATCGATCTTCATACTGTCAGGTCCAAGCCACCAGGATTCGACCTTGTTTTTTGTGAGAAGGTTCAGCAGAGCAAAATTTGACCTGTGGCTCAACGAGCCGTCGGTGTTGATCGTGAACTTCAAAATGCAATTTCCGACAGTTTCGCTGACATAGAGAGTCTTCTGGTCTGGAGAGACGCCAATGCCGTTGGCGTAATTGAGGTCGTCTGCTACCTCGACCCATTTCTCACTGCCGGGCGCAAGATAGAGAATTTTCCCAATTACGGCTGTTGGTGTTGGTGGGTCGGCGTACGGGCCAAAGACTGTGGCGTAAGCACCATCGTTTGCCGTGACGACAATATCATTTATACCGCCGTCAAATTTCTTACCTTTGCTGTCGGTATCCCATCGGCGCAGCTGCTTCCCCGTCATGTCAAGTTCCAGGATCGCGCCGGGGTCGTTAGTGCAGGCGAGGAGGAATGTCTTTCGTTTGGTCAGTACTAACCCGTTATGTCCACAGCCATCGATATGATTGAGCACGGTAGCTGTTTTGCCATCCCACTTCGACAGCGTGTTTGAAACCCAGCCGACATAGTAAAGGTTGCCGTCAACGAGTAACGGACCCTCAGGCCCAAGCACGTTACTGACGACGGTGATTTCGTCGGCACACGCTGCGCTGGCAGCCAACATTGCGCCCACAGCGAAACAGATAATTTTACTTGCCGTCATTTTTTTCGCCGGCATCGTCCATGCCCATCTCGTGCAGGAAGGCTTGCCACCGCGGATCGGCGTGCAGGTTAACAAGAAGCGGGTCGTTCTTTGTGCTCAGCAGGCCCGGATCGCGTTGCTGACGCGCTCGCTCGAGCCATTCGAACGCCTGATCCTTGTCTCCGCGATACGCGTGGACTTCGGCTACTTGGTAAGCGGCGGTATCGGCGAAACCTTTCGTCAACTCGGCCAAGGCTGCATCTGATTCCGGAATACGTTTCTGACTCCAGCGTGCCGGGGCTACAACGACGAGCGCGGCCCACCGAGCCGCATCCTGCTGCGCCTCAGTCACAGCTTCCTCAAACTTTCCCTCGAACAAATACGCCAGGCCGAGGCCACCATGAGCCTGGGGCGCGGCGGGATTCAACTCGACGACGCGCGGGAATTCCGCCCGAGCCTCGGCGAAGTGCTGCGTGTTAGAGAGGTTCATGGCAAGGTAGCCTCGGGCCGCTGGATTCACCGGATCCAGAGTGACAGCCTGGCGAAACAAAACCGTAGCCCGTTCCGGATCTCCCTGGGCGAGCGCGAGGTTCCCCGCGCTGGTGAGAAGCCCGACATTCGTCGGGGCTAGTGCGATAGCAGTCCGCAATGTTTCCTCCGCTCCTTTCCAATCGAAATCGAAAGAGAGCTGGATTTTCGCGCGAACACCCAGCGCTTCCGGAAGATTAGGCTCGAGGGCAAGCGCGCGGGCCGCGGCCTCACGCGCGTTGGACAGATGTTTATCGAAATCGGTTCTATCCAGCTCGCTGGAGTACATGCATTCCCAGACATGAGCCTCGGCCAGGCCGGCCCAGGCCAGAGCGAACTTGGGATCGAGGTCGACGGCTCGCTGGTAAGCCACTAGCGCTTCGGCCGCGCTCTTTTCCGAATTGCGATCGCCGTAGAAGCGCCCTTGGAGGTAACTCTGATGCGCCTCGACATTTTGTGTTCCACCCTTTTCCGCCACCTGCACCTGCTCCTGGATGACGGCCTTTGCCTTGGCATCTCCGCCACCAGTAAGTTGACCGCGCAACTGTCCCACGATCGTCTCCGCGATCTCGGTCTGGACAGCGAATACATCTTTCAAATCGCGAGTGAAATTTTCGGACCAGATCTCGTCGCCCGAGGTCGTCTTTGTCAGGCGGGCCGCGATGCGCACGGTCTCGCCGGCTTTACGCACGCTTCCTTCAACCAGGTGGGCGACACCAAGCTTCTGTCCGATCTCCTGCGCAGTAGCGTTCTTGCCTTTGAAAGAAAATGCCGAAGTCGGCGCCGCCACCCGCAGGCCGGGAATCTTTTGCAACACGGTGAGTAACTCCTCACTGACGCCATCGGAGAAATACTCGCTCCCCTTGTCATCGCTTAGGTTTGCGAAGGCGAGCACAGCCACCGACTTCTCCGGCAATGCATTCACGGTCGTTGACGGAGCACCTGTGCTCGTTAGGCGTGGACGAAGGAGTTGGAAAACAAAAAGCCCGGTCGCGAGAACTGTAACGGCGATGGTAATCCCGACAATTTTTCGCCCGGTATGATGCGCTATCAACTCGTCAGGCGAAAGATCTTCCTCACGCTTGATCCCCTCCGGCGTAATCTCAAATGCCCAGGACAGGGTTAATGCCAAAGGGAAACCGATGACGATGACGGCGACGAGGACCTTCATCACCCATGGTGGAGCGTCAAAAGTCGGAAAGAGAATCGACGCTGCCTGTATCAACAGCCACGCTACCACGGCATACGCGACCGCAACCTTGTAAACATTGCGCCGCTTCAGTTCGGAAAAAAATTTGTACGGATTCATCTATTTACCAGGTCCGACGAGTTCCTTACCTGTCAGCAGTTGTTGGAACCCGGGATCGTTACGGATCGGGTCCCAGACGGGATCGATCTTTAGGCGGGCAATGGAAATGGTTTCGCCAGCGGGAATTGAAAGAAGCCGTCGCAAATTCTTCACTGCTTCCGTGGCAGCACCGGTCTGTGCCTGAATCTCGGCCAAGCCGGCTAAGTTGCCGGAACCAAGCACCGCGTCTTTCTCGGGCGGCAACAATTCAAGTGTTTGCCGCGCAATGTTGATCGCATCAGCATTGCGGTTAAGAGCGAGGTAAACCCAGCTCAATGCTTTTAGCGAACGAAAGTCATTCGGATGATCGCGTAGTGTCGCCTCCAACAGCTCGCGCGCTTTCTCAGCATCGGGCTCGGCGCCGGGTACATCACCGGCCAGGACACGAATCGCCGCTTTGGCCGCGAACCGCTGCCTTTCGTTGGTAGCGGCGGCCGCGCCGGTTTCCCACGCCTTTAATGCTGCATCGAAATTTCGACCAAGGACAAGAAACTCGCCGCGGGTCCCGATCACCATGTCGTAGGTGCCAGTGTTAGGAAGGAGCAGATCGTCCGGTGGAAAATTAGCAAGTAGTTGCAAAGGTTCCTGCGCGTTCCCGGTCCGGTTTAAAGAACTGAGCAACAACATACGCATACCGGTGGCATCGTGCGGATCGATCGTGAGGGCAGGCCGCGCCTTATCTTCGGCCTCTTTCCAACTTCGCAGAAAGACATAGGTCTCTCCGACACCGGATAGCATGTATGGATCTCGTGGGTTTAGTTCGATCGATCTTTTCAGCTCATCCAACGTGCGGTCCCATTTGCCCTGGCGGCGATGGACGAAGGCGACAAAACCGATCGCCAGCGCATTGTTAGGCTGAAGCTCGAACGCGCGCTGAAACTCAGTCAGGGCCGGCTCGTAATCACGATGGCCATAATAATGAAACAGACCAAGCGCGATATGTGCTTCGGCGAGATCGGGCGCGAGTGTTACCGCCTGCTTTGCCATTCGGCCTGCGTCCGCCAGTTCCGCTTCGCTTAACGGGTCCGTCAGCCAATGACGCCGCAGCCGGCAGATAGCCAGTTGTGCAATGGCAAGTGCGAAGTTCGGGTCGTGCGCGATCGCTTCCTTGTACCAGCGTTCCGCCTGCTCGAATGATTCCGGCCGCAAATTGCTGTTGGCGACACGCTGCTCGAACTCGCCTTTTAAAAAGAGGTCGTAGGCAACTGTGTCCTTTGTTGGCGCAGTCGCAAGCTTGCTGGCTTCAGCCGGCGAAAGTTTTGCCTGGAGCGAATCGGCGATTTCCTGCGCGACCTCGCTCTCCACAGCAAAGACATCTTTCATGTCGCGGTCGTACGATTTCGCCCACAGATGTGAATCGGCGCGAGCGTCGAGCAGCTGCACGTTGACGCGCACTTTGTCGCCGGCCTTCTGCACACTGCCTTCAAGCACCGTCGCGACGCCGAGCTGTTGCGATACTGTTTTTAGATCCTCCGGCTTGCTCTTGTATTTCGCGGTTGAGGTGCGCGAGATGACTTTCAAATCGGCGATGCTTGCAAGCTTCGTCAGGATTTCATCCTGGATGCCATCGGCGAAATAAGCGGCACCCTTGTCGTCGCTTAGGTTTTCGAACGGCAAGACCGCGATCGACTTTTGCGGGGTCGACGAACCGGTGGCCGCCTCGCTCTGTCGAGGCGTTCCTGTATTCCCCGCGGTGTAGCGACCGAGAAAGAACAACGCCACAGAAATCGCAGCTCCGATGACGACGACATAAATCCACGCGTGCTTTTTCGAAGCGCGCTCATCGGAAAGATCAACATCCTCCGTTCGCTTCAACCCTTCCGGTGTCAATTCGAAGGCCCAAGCGATCACGAGCGCGATTGGAAATCCGATCAGGATTGCGAGCACGACCAATCGCACGGCCCAACTCGGAATTTCAAAAAACGGAAAAACTTGCGTCGCAACTTGAACCAACAGCCAGCCCACAACCGCATACGCGACCGCAACTTTGTAAACGTTGCGCCGTTTCAGCTCGGCGAAAAAGTTGTGCGGATTCATCGTCGCAGGTCAGCGATTCGCTTCGAGGTGTTGTTAGACTGACGCGAGTGCTTGGTTGAGGGACTGTGTGAGCTCAGGAGCGGCGGCCCGTAATTTGCCGTCCTCAGTCACCAGGCGGCTGGCGAGTTGATTGGCCAGAGCGAGGAAGCGGCCATCGTACGCAGTGATCCGGTACCGGATGGCCATTTCTAACGCTGCATCGTGAGTTACCGCGAAGTAGTTCTCCCGAAGAAAACTTTGGGCATCGGCGAGACACTCCTTTGCCACAGCTTTCGTTAGGTAACGCGCGCGTTCGTAGCTCGCCAGGATGTTACTAAACTCTATAAGGGCGAAGGGATCGGTTCGCCACACTCGGTCCCGCCCATGGAGTTGCTTCACTGCTTCGCTATAGCGCCCTCTGATATAGAGCGCGGCGATAATGTTCGTATCAACGACGAACATCCTTACTCCCGACCCCAATCAATGGCCGCCTCGATGTCTTCGGCGGTCGGGGTAAAGCCGCCACGCAGTTTGACCGGCTTCGGAATCTTGGGGCGCCCCGTTCTGCTGGCGGCCATTCCTTTTTCAAGCAGCTCAGCGATGGCGTCCTTCAACTTCTTATGCTCATGAACGGCTCGAATCTTCACTTCGCGCATCAGTTCATCTGGCAAATCCAAAGTCGTCTTCATAAAGCCATATTCCCAGAAAGCTGGTTTTCTGTCAATGACTGCGCCGCTTCAGCTCGGAGAAGAAATTGCCATTGACCATGGGATGTCGCTAGGAGCCGAGCGTGTAGAAACCGAAGTACCACACGTTCTGGACGAACATGCCACCGACGCCGATCCACTGGAGCCAACGTGGTTTGCCCCAACCAGCCAGCACCGCACAAATGCCGAGCGGCAGCCCCATGAGTTCGGCACCGATCCAGTCGTTAGGCATCCAGCCTTCAAAGTTATTGCGGTCGGTGTAGGTCGCCAGCGAGCTCAATCTGGATCAGCAGCCATGAGGCAACTGCATACGCCACGGCACTCTTGTAAACGTTGCGCCGTTTCAGCTCCCCGAAGAAAGTCTTCGGATTCATACGGTTTGCCATAACGGCTGAGTTCGGGAGAACATTAAGGTTAATTTCCAGCTAGTTTTCTTCGTCTTTGACAAAACCGGCCTTGAAAATCCGCATGGCCCAGTCAAGCTCACGAAACTCAAAATCGAGATCCTGATGGAACAACAATCGGCTCAGTCAAAGCGCCCACTATCGCATATCATCGCCGCGTGGGCATCCTCCCTGAATTATGAGCATCTTTCGCCAGAAGCTATTCAGGCCGCGAAATTGTTTTGGTTCGATTCCATCGGGTGCGCGCTGGGGGGAAGTCAGCAGGAAGATGCAAAGATTCTGCTCGAGCATTATCGCGCGATGGGTGGAGGCAACGGCAAAGCCACAGCGTTTGTTTCTGGCTTCAAAACCAATCCGGTCGATGCGGCATTTCTAAACGGACACATGATCCGGGCGATGGATTACAACGACATCTATTGGAAGGCAGATCCGTGTCATCCGAGCGATCTGATCGCTGCGCCGCTTGCCCTATGTGAAAGTGAAGGTGTCAGCGGCAAAGATTTGATTCTCGCCACGATCATCGCCTACGAAGTCGAAATGCGCCTCTGCGAAATCGGGCGGCCGGGTGTGCGTGAGTACGGTTGGCATCATGCGACGTTGAGCGCGTTCGCCGCACCCGTAGCGGCTGGCCGCGTGCTAAATCTGACGCCAGACCAAATCGTTTCGGCGATCGGCATCTGCGCATCTCGTACATTTTGTCCGGGCGCGGTGACCGCGGGCAAGTTGACGAACATGAAAAATACGGTCGATCCATGGGCGGGACGCATGGGTGCCGAGAGTGCGCTGCTTGCTCGCGAAGGATTTTCCGGGCCCGAGCACATCATCGACGGCAAAGAAGGCTTGTTCGCCGTGTTCAGTCACGTTCAATACAAAGGACAACCGGCCAGCTTCGACAGCGAAGGTTTAGTCAAGGATGTTCCGAATTCACCGAAGTCGCACTATCGAGTCCTCGATTGCGGAATGAAGAGCTTCCCCATAGAAGCGCTTAGCCATTCCCCGCTCACCGCGATGATGAAGACGGTAAAGGACAACAACATCAAGGCCGCGGACGTGCGGGAAATCAAAGTGGAAGTGATCGCGCGCGCCGCAGACATTCTTGGCGACCCCCACAAATATCGACCGACCTCGAAAGAAACCGCCGATCACTCACTGCCTTATTGCATGGCCGTCGGACTCGTGGACGGGATGGTAACGCCGCTGCAGTTCAAAGAAGAGCGGGTGCGCGACCAGTCGCTGATCCCGATCATGGATAAGATAAAAGTGGTCGCGAATGAGGAATTCGAAGCGCTCTTTCCCAAGTTCCAGCCGAGCCGCGTGACCATCACCACCAATGACGGCAAGTCGTACTCCACGCGAGTCAATGTTCCCAAGGGCGACCCGCGCGATCCCATGACCGAGGAGGAAATCGCGGTAAAATTCAATGCGCTTGGCGGCGACGTGATCGGCGACGATCAATGCAAAAAGCTGCAGAACTTCATCATGAATTTGGAAACAGCTGAGAAGCTGGATGAACTTTTTCAGCTGACCACAGCGCGCTGAATTCTGGAGATTGGGGAGCGCACGCGCCTCGCGTGCTGGCGACGGCGCCCTCGCCGTCGCGAACTTTCCCCGGCAGTTCGGCGAGGGGCG
>DATLPS010000187.1:0-4952 GCA_035535575.1 Candidatus Limnocylindria bacterium | reverse complement strand
GTCAATGAAAACGAACTTCCGTCCATCATGCGCGTAGAGAATGTCGACGGCATCACGGGTGGTCCCTGGTAATTCACTCACAATCGCGCGCTCTCCGCGTACGATGGAATTGATGAGCGAAGATTTACCAACATTTGGCCGCCCGACGATCGCAATGGCCAATGGAGGTTTGAATTTTAAGGTTTGAGGTTTGATGTCACCCCGAGTAGCCCGCGAGGGCAAACGGCGTTCAATCTCTTGCAGTAAATCGGAAATACCGCGATCATGTTCTGCACTGATCGAAAGACTCGATTCGAACCCTAACGCGTCGAACTCTGCCGTCAGCGGCTCGTGCTTCTCGTTATCGATTTTGTTGATGACGAGCACGACGGGTTTTTGAGATTTACGCAGTGTGCGCGCGAATTCTCCATCAAACGGCGATAAACCTTCTTTCGCATCAACAACAAAAAGTAACAGATCACTCTCGCGCAGAGCTTCTTCTGCGGCGCGTCGGACTTGCGCGCCCAGTTCGCGTTCACCGACGCCGAAGATTCCGCCTGTGTCCCATACTGTGAACGGGCGCGTACCTCGGTTGCAAATCGCGGAAATCCGGTCGCGTGTGATCCCCGGCTGATCGTGAACAATCGCGATCTTTCGGCCAACCAGCCGATTGAACAGCGCGGACTTGCCTACGTTTGGGCGGCCGACGATAGCGACACTCGGCAGCGTATTCGTCTCATTCACCGCAGCAGGCGCATCTAAGATTTTGCCGGATGAGCATGACCTGCCGCCTGCAATTGCCGGACGCCATCTGTGACATAAATGATTCCGGAGAGTGCGGTGAAAACGCCGGCCGCGATTACAACATAGAGCAGGGGAAGCAGGTGCAGTTGCAACATGACCCAGCCGATCGCGGCCATCTGTAAAACAGTCGCTACTTTTCCGGTCCAATTCGGTTTCACGTGCACTTTTCCAATCAGCAAATACAGAACGCCTGCGCCGACGAAAAGAATAGCGTCACGCGAAATCACAAGAACCGGAAACCAGGTCGGAAAACTGCCGTAATCGGCGTCGAGCTCGCTCCAGTTGCTAATGCTTAGGGTGATAATACCGCTAAGCAGTAATCCCTTGTCGGCGATTGGATCCAGGATGACTCCCAGCGAACTGCGCTGATTGTAGTGACGCGCGACGTATCCGTCCAAGCCGTCACTTACGGCAGCTAATATGAAAATAATGATCGCAGTGAAACGCTGCCATTCCAGTGGTTGGCCGCGTCTGACGCTCTCGCCATAATAAATCGCCATCGTCACAAAGGCGGGGATCATCAAGATCCGCACGATGGTGATCTTATTGGCGGTGGTCATAACCGGGGCTGGGCGAAAAGAATTGTAGGGCGTTTGATCGGCTTGCGCCAGCGAGCTTACAGACTGATTCTCGTCCGTGTCGCTCGGAACCGGCAGGTGCGGTTCTATAGAACGGCAATTCCCTTGCGCGGGCGCCCGCGGGCTCGGCCGCCCGACAATGTTGATTGGTTCGGTCGACAATTGACCGTACTAAAGCTACGAAACGCAGAGGAAGATTGGATGTAACCGGAAAGAATGCTCAGCGCTTGCGCGCAGCTGCCCCGAGCTTTTCATTAGAAGGAATTCTAAATCCTTCGATCTGTTTTTTGATTTCGTTGGCGAACGCTGCCGCGCCGGCGCCGTTGACGACGCGATGATCAAACGTAAGCGAGAGTGTTATGACTTCTGCGGTTTCGTTTCGGTTTTTGTTGGGAATTAGTTCCCGGTGTGCTGTACCAACAAACAGCGTGCCGACGGACGGCGGCACGACAATCGGCGCTCCAGCTTTTACTCCGAATGCGCCGAGACTCGTAATCACCACCGGCGCATTCATTGCGTCGACGCGGCCGCCGCGTGTCGCAGCCACGGCGTCGTCGTAAGCCTTTACGAATTCCGGCCAGCTTTTTCGGTTTGCATCTGTAACTACGGCGGTGGCCAACCGATCGCCTTCTAGCGCGACCGCAACGCCGAGATCGAAATTATCATTCTGCACAATCTGATCGTCTTCGAAAATCAACCGGCGGAATGGCGCGTGCTTTTCCATCGCCCGCACGACTGCCCACGCAATCATCACAGAAGGGGAGGGGGCACTCTCAGGGTCTTGTTTTTTCGCTGCCTCGCGAGCTTCACGAATTGCGTCCCAGCGCGCGTCGATTTGCAGGTTAGCGGGAATCACACGGCTGAGTTTTCGCGTGATGGTGGGCGAAAGGGCGGGCTCAATTGCTGTAGCCGAGGCCGATGGCCTCGGTCGCGTAGGCTTGTGCTCAGGTACGGAGCCGCCGCGGTCAACGCCCGCGGCTACACTCTCACGATCTGCGGAAACTTCAGCCGCCGCCTCAAACTGATCCGCGAGTGACGCTTCGTCCGTAACAAGTGTGCCAAGCTCCTGGCCAATATCGACCGTATCGCCAACCTTCGTCTTCCATTCGCCCATGACTCCAGCGAACGATGATTGAATTGGATAAACGGCCTTGTCCGTTTCGACTTCGCACAACTCATCGTCCAGCGCGACGGCATCGCCCGGTTTTTTCAAAAGCGAAACGACTTTTGCACTGCGGATTCCTTCGCCCATGACAGGCACAGTGATGCTTTGCACACGCCGCTTGCCAGTGTCCGCTGTAGCCTGGGGCGCTGTCCCCGGCTGTGTTGCTGTAGGCCGGGGCGTTGGTCCCGCTTGGGCGAATTCCGGTTCTTGAATCGACCGGCCACGATCAACGCCCGCGGCTACAACTGCGCGTTCGTGTTTGCTTGCAACGGAATGCCGGATGGCAGCGACAATTCGATCGACATCCGGTAGCGCGGCATATTCGTAGATCGGATTGTAACCGATCATGACATTCGCTTTGCTAACGAGAATCGGCGGACTGATCATCTCATTCCACAACTCAGGCGCGCTCGTGACGTGCGAAATAATCATTTGCCCTACGCTGCAGTTCTCAGTGTCTTCCTGCACAACAACCAGCCGGCGAGTTTTACGCACCGATTTTTCAATCGCAGCCTTGTCCCACGGCACAATCGACCGCAGATCGATTAGTTCGACGCTTGTTTCGCTGTCGATTTTTGCGATCGCCTCGTGAGATTTCTCAATCGTGTTTCCCCAGGCAACCATCGTTACGTCTGAGCCGCTCGTGCATTGACGTGCGCGTCCGAGCGGAACGGCTCGGATCGGCTCCGGGTACTCGTGTTCAGCCCAAAGCAAATGCTTTGGAATTAAGAAAATCACCGGATCGTCAGCATGCATCGCGGTCCAAAGCAATCCGGCGGCGTCTGCAGGCGTACTCGGAATCGCAACGTTTAGACCGGGATAATGCGCGAGCGCCGACTCGTTCGCCTGGCTATGCCACAAACTTCCGCCAGGCAGATACGCTCCGTAGGGTGCATAAATCACAGCCGGACATTTCCAGTTGCCAAACGATCGCCACCGCAGGTTGGAAATATTGGTAACGAGTTGATTGAACCCCGGGTAAATAAAATCGATGAATTGCAGCTCGAAAACGGGGCGCTTCCCGTAGGCACCTAGACCGCAGGCAACTCCGAGAATCGTTGATTCCGCGAGGGGCGAATTGAAAACTTGTTTCGGGAATTCTGTTGAAAGTTTCTGCGTAAGACGAAATACGCCGCCCTTGGGATCTTCAATGTCTTCACCGAACAAGATGCGTCCGGAGTCTTCCTCCAGACCGGCACGCAAGGTTTTGTTTACGGTGTCGCCAATGCGATATTTTCCTGGCGGGAGGATTTCTTTCTCGATCTTTGTCGGCGGTTTCGTGACATTGGCAAGAAGCTCGTTCGGCGACGGATCTTCGGCTTTTTCCGCTTCACTGTATTCACGACGGATTCGCTCCTTAATTTCGTTGTCGAGTCTCACGAAATCGTCCGTGGTGACGATACCCTCCTCGATTAGTTGATCTTTCCAGCATTTGAGCGGATCGAATTTTTCGAGCTCCCGCAGTTCCTTTTCGTTTCGATAAAGTTTTTGATCATCGGAGCTCGTGTGACTCGAGAGGCGTTCCATTTTGATCCAGAAAAAGAATGGCCCGCCGCCGGCGCGAATCTTTTGGAATGCTTCCGCCGTGGCGTCATAAACCTGCTGCACGTTTTGTCCGTCGATGCGGCGCCAGTTCTCAGGCTCGAGAACATTCAACGCGAGTGGATTGGTCTTCCGCGTGGGCATGCTGATGCCGTAGGCGTTGTCTTCGACGAGAAAGAGCATGGGAAGTTTCTTTTCCTTGGCAAAACAGATCGCCTCGAAAAAATCTCCTTGCCGGGTGGCGGCATCGCCTACTGTGGTCACGACGAGATTTTTCTTTTCGTCGAGCTGAATGCCCCAGGCGATTCCACATGCCGGTAGGAGCTGCGAACCAGTCGGTGTTGGCACACTCCAGATGTGCAGGTCAGCGTTGCTATAGTGCGATGGCATTTGGCGGCCGCCGCTGCCAGTGTTGCGTTTCGCGAAATATTCCAGCCCCAGCTGACGGGTCGTCATCCCGCGCCCGAGAATCAACCCGCGATCGCGATAGTACGGTACGATGTAATCGTCCGCCTCCATTTGGATCGAGACCGCCGCCAGCGCCTCATGACCCATTCCCGAAACATGAAAATGTCCTTTGCCCTGACGATTCAGATTCTGTTCGCGCAAATCTGCATGGCGACTTTCCAGCATCGTGGTTAAGAGTCGCAGCTTATCTTCCTTGCTCAGCGCGGGCATACGGGATGATCTTACACGGCACTTACCGATCGACAATCACACGGATTTACCTCGATTAGAACATAGATGCCCTCGACAACATCAGAATTGCGGCAGAGCAGGGGAGTGATCGATCATTACCGCGCATTTCTACCCCTCTCTGGCTCAACACCGATTGTTTCGTTGGGCGAAGGGAATACTCCCCTGATTTATTGTCCGCAGTTAAG
>DATLPS010000186.1:0-7695 GCA_035535575.1 Candidatus Limnocylindria bacterium | reverse complement strand
AGACCGTTTATGAGATGATTTCGCAGGCTGATGTTTTTGGAGTTTGATGAAACTGACAAATAATTTCTCGAAGAAGTTTGGACGGCGGGCCACATACCGATGGCGGCGCGGCGCTTGTTTTTCAATCTTCGTCTTCGCCTGGTCGACTGAATAATGATCCAAAGGTTCAGGAACCGGAACCTCTTCCTCTATTTGAGGTACGATCGGCGCCCCATATTCGTGAGCCGACGTAGCCGGAAGGATGTTAACAACCGGAACGGCGAACAAAATCGCAACCCCTCCGGTGATCCCAAAAATTGCAGCAAGTAAAGCGGACGGCCCAACGCTCATGCGGCACAAATCAAGCGGCGGCCAGGCCTGCTCGGATGACTGCTGATATTAAGGTCGTCGCGACGGCGGTTTGATCGCGCAGATTACACAGTTGTTTTTGCGCACTGCGAAACGCGTTTCGCGTAAGCGCAATCGCCTCGCGAGGATCATCGGTCAATCGAGAAGCGAAGCTGTAAACAGCGGGATAGTAACGAGCGATTAAACTATCAAAACGTGAGCTTTTCGCTTTTGTCGGCGGCTTCCTTTTTTGAGGGGTCGCCGTTCCATTGCCTTTCCTCACATGTCTTGCCCGGAACGCCGCGCAATTGATGTCTATATTCATGCAGCCAGCCAGCCTGTTTGACAGCGAAAGCTCGCCAAAGTCTTTACAACGATTTTTCATCTTATTTTCTCGTTTGTGCTCGCCGCGAGGCACATGGCCACTCCGGCTGGTCCTTCCATTTCTCACCTTGTTCTACGGAAACGGCGGAACGAAGTTCCCGAAAAAAGCTGAACGGCGGCCAAAACAAAACGATTCCTATGCAGCGCATCCCACGTCAGCGTTTCCCTAGCGGCACCCTCTACGAGCATGGCGCGGCGGGCCTCCCGTAACTGTAGTCGATACGCTCACCCGATAGGTCGAGGCAATTCTCACGGCTCTTTGATTTTTGCAGAGCGACTCGAGTGTATCTTCACACGCGACTCCATTTTCTATCAGAAGTGGGTTCGCCTTTGTTTCTCCAACACAAACGCAATCGCGGCAAAGAGCGTCGTGATTGCGACAATACGATTCGACGAAAGCGCCCGACCCCCAAACGTGGTCTGGGTCTGAACCAGGATCAGCACGACACCGAATACAACAATGCCGATTTTCCTCCCCGCTGACTTGATGACATTTCGTCTTAAATAAAGAGCGATACCGATAATCAGCAGTGCGATCTCCAACGCAAACTCGGCGCCTTTGTAATTCAAAAGACCGAATCCCACCTTCAGCGTATCATCGTAAATGGCGAGATCCGGACGATGAACAATCAAATCCAGGATCCAATGAGAGAACACGGCCAAGGCGACGATTAATGCCGCGCTGCTCGAAGCTTTCCCCCCTCGCACCAGTTTGTACACGAACGCCGCCAGCGTCGACCAGACGAGCGCGCCGACAAGGCTGTGCGTGTACGGCATGTAATAAAGATCGAGCGGACTCCTCGCCGTGATTCCCAAAACGATTCGCACTTTTTCAAGCCCGAGGAAAACGAAAGGCGCCCACAGAAGGTCGAGCAACTGAACCGCGACAAACAAAACCCATAAAGGGATTTGGTTTCTCTCCGTTCTGACGGCAAACGCTACGCTGTAATGTCCGACAAACATCTTATCGACTTCTATTTCCTGTTTCTTACTTCTTAATTCTTAATTCCTACTTCCGACTTAATGACCTTGTCGATCTTGTCTCGAGCTCGTGAGCACATCGATTGACGGCTTCATCGACAAATCGTTACGGCGTGAGGAAAATTTTGCCTGTGTAAGGACGCCGACTCTTTCGCAATGATCTCCCACGCGCGCGAGAACCGGCGTGAAAAAGAATTGGTTCGGCCCGGCCTGATTCCGAAGCCTGCCACCACCCCGCCAGCGTCGTGACGCGCACACGGGCGATTTCAAAGAGTGGTGAGCTGCTCAATCGTGAGCTTTGATCGGCCCTTCGATAATCTCGGGTTTCTGAGTGAGAAGTTTAGACAAATGCTCTTGTACATAGTCCGCAGCTAGGTGCACCGACTCATCAGCACCGGCTTTGTCCTTAAAGACGCTGACGGACGCGCCCTCGCCCTTACCAGTATCAAGCCAATAGTAGCGCACAAACCCCTTCGCCTTCTTAACGATTGGCACGAAGTCCTCGCGTACCCGGCGGTCGATCTCTGCACTGTCCTTTGCACTAAAGTGGTAGTGACGAATGACGGCGAACATGGTGAGTCTCCTTAGCTGGAATTTCCGATTTCAACTCTATTTCCGCGAAAGCGGTATGTCCGCGGCCCTTTCGTGTCAAGCTCGAATCGCCGATTCGAGTTCTCATAAACGCGGTCAGCTTTCATCCGCACCCGCAACGTAACGCCTTCCGTCGCGGTGCGCGTCAGCAATCCAGATGGTCCTTCGCAATCCACAGTTGCGACGCAGCCCAAGCTCCAACCGGCTTTTTTGAGATTGTCAGCGATGATTTCCCAGTACTTTGGTCTAACTAGCGCTGCGCCATCAGTACTTCAACTGGAACGTTTAGCCATTTCGCAGCCGCTTCGCGTTCCGTAAACAACGCCACGTCGAGCGGGGAATAGTCGGTCAGCATCGCGTGCAATTTGGCGAAATGAGCGGTCGCGGGGCTCGTGACATAGAAGGCAGACTTGACCGGCGAATGCGGTGCAGAGGCGAGACGCCGGTGCAGCCCGATGTGAAAGACGAACTTAAAGTTCAGATCGACCATATCGAGCGCCGATAAGTCGGCGAATCGGTTGAACGGTTTGCTGGCTCTTTCTTCTGCGATGTCGATAAACGCGACGATTTCGTTCACGATTACTTTATCCAGGACCCCGTGCGGCTTCCAAAGCATGAGAGACAAATCCCTGTGGAACAGGACGTGCGCCGGAAGTTTCAAGTTACCTCCGGACATATTACACCACCACGGTGTCGATCCGGTTAAGTCCCTGCTCGATGGCGTGATGAGGAGCAGCGATAGACTCGTTGGATCCCCTTTGCGTCAATGCGTCGAGCAGTTCGATGAGACGAGCCTCGTAAGAATCACACCTGGGGGATTCGCCATTTGGCTGAACCCAGTCGGGATGTTGGAGCCGCAGGTCGTCGTGAATCTGTTGCCGGAGCTCGGTGTAGGTGTGGATTTCGTGAGACATCACAATTGGCTGATCTGGAATGTTCATCTGTACTCTCCTCCTCTATCCTGATTGCCTTTAAGTGCCATGGGTTCGCTCCACGGCGGCACCGGCTTTTGCATATCGTAGTACGGGTAGCTCGCGCGTGGTGCATGATACGTTGAGGCACCGAACCATAGCCAGAAGAGGAAGCCCAGCGCTACGATGATGATGGCTGCCAGTTGCTTGATATGAGTGAAGGACGGCGGACGTTCAGAGATTACTTTACGGCGTTGGTCTTTTAGGAACACCGGAAGCGGCCCACCTTGTGTAAGCGTCGGGGTTAATTTTGTCATAACCTCCGTTCCTTCCTTCTGTTCTTTTATCCGACTCATGCGAAGTCGTGCTCTTCGGAAATTGTTAATTGCCGTGCATTTCTTGTCCGCCCCGAACGAGCCCCACTGCGGCTAGATAAAACTGTAAATCTGAGCCTCACCGATCTAGTTGCGCCATACGTTCTTCGATCAAATCGCGTTCAATCCCCCAGTACCTCAGCGATGACAGGAGGAGTCTATCAATTTCTTCAGCCTGAGCAGATTCATCGGTATCGACCGTTTCCGGCCACAATCTGCGTTTGGACTTCGGCATTCGCCAGCCTCTGCGCCCCGGGTGTGCTTTCATCAAACAATCCCCTCGCGAATGCTTTGCCGAACGACGCGAGTCTTCCCTTCCTTGATTACGAATAGTTGTGATTCCCCACGCGGGCGCGTACGCGCGTAATGCAGCAAAACTCTGTCGTCGAGCAGTTCCATGAGGCGCATGGAGGATTCGCCATTTGGCTCGACCCATTCGGGATGTTGAATTCGCAGTTTGTCGTGAATCTGCTGCCGCAGCTCAGGGCAGGTGTGGATTTGGGGAGACATGGCCACTGGCTTGGTGAAAGATTCAGGTGCGGCGCGGGACGGTTCCTACCAAAGGTTTGGCGGAATTATGGACGTGCATTCGTGTCATGAGCGCACGGAATGGCCAAATGAGGGTACTCCAAAGGGCGGCACGCAGGTGCTTGGGGTGTACGCGACGCCACGCCAACTCGATTGCTTTGCTGCGCTGGCGTTCCAGCAACACGGCGAGCAGCCCACTTTGTGTAAGGGTCTGGGTTAATTTTGTCATAACGTTCTTTCTGTTTTTCTTATCCGAAACCAAATCCGCACGGAACGAGGAACCATCTTCACGAGGCGCCTTGAACAGCGGCCTCGCTTCAGGTGACTCGGGGCCCCAGGTGAATCTGGAGATCGCGCTAAGCGGTGTCTCAGCGAAGGTTAAGCCCCTCAACCGGTTTTTCAGCCCGGCCGAAAGTGCGTTGAGGCGTCGGATGACGTAATCAAAGACGCTTTTAACAGCGCTCCCGCAAGCTGTCTATTGGACTTTAGTCCTACGCGCGTTTAGGAGCCAGATACGCGAAATTTTACAGCCGTTCACATGATGCTGTGATTCGCGTTTACGATGACGCTGGCAACGTGATCGAAGCGCACGAGCACACGGGCGATTTCAAGGAGCCGTAATCACGCTTGAGATGATCATTCTCGAAACGCGCGCTTACCTGCATCGCATACACGATGAAGAAACTGGTTTGCCGTTGATCGATTTGTCACACTGATCGCTCGGCGTACGAGTTGTCGCTCGATCAACGTTGTCAGCGATAGGTCGGACGACTAAGGCACTCGCAAGATTGGGATGATCGTGTTTGGATGTGGCTGGTGTTGAGCGAATGATCAGCTAGCTGCTCTTCATTGCCGATGGATTCAGTTGCCGAAAACTGGTGTGATAAACAACGATGAGGTACTGCTGCATTTTGGACAACGTCTGGGGCGATGGCGGGCGAGTATCCAGAGAAACAGTGCATTACGCGCGAACCGCAACGACCTTCGATTTTTGCAAGCGTCGGAGTCCCCACCGCCCGGCGCTCATCGGCTTTGTCATTTTGCGCAAACTACTGCGAAGGCGTTAATTCGATGTTGACCAGCGATGGACAAGATCGACAACGCGCTCGCGGCAAGAAGAAACGAAGCCTGGCAACTTTTTAAAATCACAGCCCACGAATGGTGGCGTCATGACACCTTTCGGTTCGCGGCTACGCTCGCTTTTTACACCATGTTCTCGCTCGCGCCCGTTTTGCTGATTGTAGTCGGTGTGGCCAGCCTTTTTTTGGCGCGCGAAACGGCAATCGACAAGATCGTGGTGGAAGTTCAACGGCTGGTCGGCCAGCAGGGCGCGCAAGCGGTTCGACAAGTCCTGGAGGCATCGAGCGGATTCGGCAAGAGCATGTGGGCGATTGCGACGGGGGTGATAACATTTCTTCTCGGTGCCACAGCTGTTTTCGGCGAGTTGCAAACGGCCTTGAACAAAATATGGAACGTTCAAGCCGAAGCCAGGCGCGGCGTAATTCTAAAACTTTTGCTCGATCGTCTGCGCTCCTTTACCATTGCGCTTGGAGTCGGATTTCTCTTGCTGGTTTCCCTCGTGATTAGTGCGGCCATTTCCGCGTTGCAAAGTTATCTAAACACCCGGATGCCAGGCATACCGGCGATGTGGCAAACACTCAACGTCATTATTTCTTTCGCGATCGTGGCGGTGTTATTTGCCATGATCTACAAATATCTCCCGGACGCGCGCATCATGTGGAAAGACGTTTGGATCGGAGCGGCGGTGACGGCGGCGCTGTTTACTGCGGGCAAATATGCAATCGGGTTATATCTTGGGCAGACGGCAATGGCGAGTACGTTCGGCGCAGCCGGATCGTTCGCGGTACTTCTAGTGTGGGTTTATTACTCCGCGCTGATCAGTTTTTTCGGCGCGGAATTTACTCATGTGTACGCGCTGCGTCATGGCTCATCAATTCGGCCTAAGAGTCATGCTGTCCGGGTGGGCGAGAAGCCGGACGAAACGTAGCTGGCGCAATTTTTCACTCGCCCTTCGCGAATGACGCGGAACCTGCAACGCGACGTTCAAAAAAAGCACTTTGCTGGTTTTCTCCGTGGTCGAAAGTCTTTGGCAAAATAGGATTTTGTATCCGCTGCCGCAGGATTCCGAGTACAAGAAAAACACGCACGCTTCCTCGGTCGGCTGTGGTACGGTGAACCGAACGCAGCGAGCAACGCAATCGGCTACGCGGAGTTTTTCAGCCGCTCACATGATGCCGTGATTCGCGTTTACGATGGGCGGGCAATGTGATCGAAACGCACGAGCACAAGGGCGATTTCAAGGAGCCGTAAGGGTTCTGCTACTTGCGGCTGTCAGAGCCGTGGTAGAGCTTGAATCGTGTTAGGTCCTATTTCGGAGCGCGGGCAGAGAATAAATGCGTCCTAAGCGTAGTTGGCGAATAGCAGGGGCCACCGCGCTCGGGCTGTTCATAGTCGCTGCCCTAGCAGTCACTTGGATGATCCCACTCCGACGCGGTTACACGGCTCCGTATGGTTCGAGCAGCTCTATTGCGTTGCTCGAACAGGCAACGCTTAGTGGCTCTAAGCAATGGATTCTAATTCGCGGTTCCAATATTAACAATCCGTTGCTCCTGTTTCTGCACGGGGGCCCTGGAATGCCTACGATGTACCTAGCGCATGATTTTCAACGCGAACTGGAACGGAGCTTCATCGTCGTACAATGGGACCGTCGCGGTGCGGGCAAGTCGTTTGCAGCGGGGATGTCTTCTCAGCGAATGACTGTTTCTCAGGAGATTAACGACACTCTTGAATTAATCGACCAACTGCGCGCTCGTTTTCATCAGCCAAAAGTATATCTGGTCGGCTTCTCCTACGGCACTTACCTTGGCATACTGCTGGCCCAGCGCGCACCTGAGCGCCTTTATGCCTACGTTGGGATTGGTCAACTGGCATGCTCAGAGCAGGAGAATCGAGCGATACAGGATACTTGGATTCGTGAGCAGGCGACGCGAGCCCATGACCGGGAGGCATTTGACGAGCTCGATGGCAAAAAGCCATTTGACCGCGAAAGATGGCTCTTCAAGTACAGGGCTGAAATCCATTCTGCGACAAGTTGGTGGCCACTGTTATGGAGCGGCCTCCGCTCCCCAGAGTACACGTTTCAAGACATCGCAAATGTCAAAAAAGGGGTAAACTTTACCGCCCGCAACTTCCAATACGATGTAATCAATGGCTCAATCCTGGAAAATGTATCGGTGATCCAAGTTCCGGTGTACTTTTTCAGCGGTCGATTCGATTATACGGACCCGACGTCTTGCACCATGCGGTTGTTCCAGAAGATCACTGCGCCACTGAAGAAGATTGTGTGGTTCGACCACTCAGCCCATTTTGTCTTTTTGGAAGAGCCATCCCGGTTCGCCGCTGAAATGCGACGCGTTGTGCAGGAGACAAATGCAGTTGATGAAGCTGGCAACGTGATCGAAACGCGCGAGCGCGCGGGCGATTTCAAAGAGCGGTGACGTTTTTTCATCGCACCGGCGTCTATTCCTTGGTAACGTTCGTCGCGGGTCCAAGAGAACGAAGAAGGTTGATGACATCTC
>DATLPS010000185.1:0-2757 GCA_035535575.1 Candidatus Limnocylindria bacterium | reverse complement strand
GCGACGCAGTCGAGCCGCCGATGCAAAACTGCGACGTTGCAATCGATTTTAGTCATGCGGGAGCCACCGCTGAGATCTGCCGTGCTGCGCTGCGCCACAATAAGCCGCTTGTCATTGGCACGACGGGGCATTCGCAACAGCAACGCCGAACAGTCGAAGGGGCAGCGGGCTCTTTGCCGATTGTGTTCGCCTCTAATTTTAGCGTCGGAGTCAATGTGCTCTTCTGGCTGACGCGTAAAGCCGCGGAACAGTTCGGCGGCGATTTTAGTGCAGCGATTATCGAGGCGCATCACAAGATGAAAAAAGACGCGCCCAGCGGCACAGCCAGAACTCTTGCTGAAGTGTTGAAGGCAACGCAAAAAATCGATAACGAAATACCGATTCAATCCATTCGCGAAGGTGACGCCGTTGGCGAGCATACGGTAATTTTCAGCGGGCCCGGAGAGCGCCTCGTACTCACGCATCGTGCAGCGAGTCGCGAAATTTTTGCGCGTGGAGCCTTGCGCGCGGCGAAGTGGATTATGGGACGACCCGCGGGCCTCTATTCAATGCAGGATGTGCTGGGGCTGTAAATCTGTAGTCGGGGTCGTTGACCCCGGCGGCCCTGATCAAGGATCGCGGCTACACCTGTGAGAACCGCAGTCGCCCTTGGGTCGAATCTCGGCGATCGCCTCGGCAATTTGCGTGCCGCACGAAAGGCAATTGTGGCTCTTTCAAATGTGAAGCCGCCCATTCTTTCTTCGGCAATTTACGAAACCGAACCGATCGACTGCGAACCTGGCGCGGAAAAATTTCTGAACGCCGTCGTTGAATTTGACTACGAAGGCGAACTCACGCCTTTGCTTGAGCACCTGATTCGGATCGAGGAAGCGCTAGGCCGCAAGCGCGATCATCCAAAGAATGTTTCGAGACCGATCGACATTGACCTGCTCTACTGCGGCAGCCGCAATATTAGACATGAACGATTAGAGCTGCCGCACCCGCGGATGCACTTGAGAAAGTTTGTGCTTCAACCGCTGGCCGATATCCGGTCGAACTTAGTTTTGCCCGGCCAGAAAAAAACTGTGAGGGAATTCCTCAAATACCTTAAGCAATCTGGCGAGGTGGTTCGGTTCGCGGAAGCCTGGTAAACTTCAGGACATCTAAAGCGGCAGAACACTGCCGCACTCCAAAACGTGGCCGTGATTTCAGACGCACATCAGGCGCTTGCGTTTTGGAGTGCGGCGGTGCTCCGCCGCTTTTTGACTCAGCTTGCGTTCTCAAACCGGCGGCTGATCTTCCAAGCAGAGCAGGCTCGATGAAAGATTTTCGCAAAATGAAACAGCGCGGGGAGAAAATCACCGCTCTGACTGCCTACGATTATCCGACGGCGCGTTTGCTCGATGAAAGCGGCATCGACATCATCCTTGTGGGCGACTCGTTGGGCATGGTCGTGCTTGGGTACCACGATACGACCGATGTGACGCTGGACGAGATGTTGCATCACACGCGCGCAGTGGCTCGGGGGGTGAAACAGGCCCTGCTCGTCGCCGACATGCCGATTCACACTTACGAGACGCCGGAGCAGGCAATAGCGACGGCACGGCACCTTGTTGATGCCGGCGCCCATGCGGTGAAACTCGAAGGAGGCGTGAGCCATCTCTCACAGATCGAAGCGATCACGCAAGCAGGCATTCCGTTTATGGCGCACATCGGGATGCTGCCTCAAAGTGTGCGTGAGGAAGGTGGCTATAGAATCAAAGGTCGCACGCAAACGGAAGCCGAAGCTCTTCTTTCCGATGCGCGTGCGGTGGAAGCAGTCGGCGCATTTTCTGTAGTGTTGGAGATTGTGCTCGCCGACGTCGCGAAGCAGATCACAAATGCGATCGGTATTCCTACGATCGGGATCGGTTCAGGCGAGCATTGCGATGGACAAATTCTGGTCACGCACGATTTGATCGGACTCTTTCCGTGGTTTACGCCCAAGTTTGTGTCGCCCGAGGCGCGTGTGGCCGATGAAATTCGAAATGCCGCTCGAGCATTCATCGAACGTACACGGCGAAGCGGGCAGCAGTCCCGTGGCTAGCGCGTTCAAATGTGATATCTTCCCAGCCGCATGAGGATCTCTGAATTTGACGGCCTTGATCAGTTAGGGACTGAAGGTCTGCTCACGGGTAGCAAGGAACGGAGTTGGATCTGGTTCGGGTTAGTTGTGTCGCTGGCAATACACTTCGGGCTGTGCGCTTATTTTTACCGGACGCGTTTCGCGCCTGCGGAAGCCGCGTTTGTCCCCAGCGAGCAGACGCCCACGTTCAAGGTTAAGAGCATCACGGAGTCGAACGTCGACAAGAGCAGTGCCGATCAAACAAATCCAGCGGCGAAACCAAATCCTGACAACACCGATGTGCAGTTGCCGGACGAAAAGAAATCATTCGACAAATTATTACAGGATATTCAGGCGACCGCGGCGCTGCCGGACGATATGCGCGACGTTTTGCCCGACCAACCGAAAGTGGAACAACCGGAGATCAATTCCGTCCTCAATGAAATTGAGCGCTCGACAGCGCAAAGTCTCTCAACCGATCCAAACGCGCTGCATGAACAATCTTTGCTCAACAATAGCTCGACATCAGGGCGTCCACAGCCTGCTCTGAGCGGAACGGAGCTGGCCACGAGTACGGCGATCAAGCGGCCAAACACGTTCACGAGTAAATTGCCTGGCGATAGCGCCGGCCCAAATAAAGGACGCGCTCCCGGCTTTAGCGATTTGGATCAATT
>DATLPS010000184.1:0-9030 GCA_035535575.1 Candidatus Limnocylindria bacterium | reverse complement strand
AACCCCGAGGATCGCCCCCACGCCAAGAGCTCGGCCAACGCCCGCACCGCGCCCATGACCCAGCATCAAGACCGTGGTGGAGGATCTGGTGGTAACGTTACGTTGTAGCGGTGCAAGGTAGGCGCGGTTCTCTCGACAAGAAATTATTAAAAACCCGCGAATTTTTCTTCCATTTCCGTCGGCCGGTGCCTAAACTCGGCGGCCTCAAGGAAAAATGGATAACATCATCGAGGCGAAAGAACTGCAGATCGAGCGCAAGCATTTCTACGTGGAGCTCCGCGAGAACGACCGCGGGAGATTCTTGCGCATCACCGAGGAAGCTCACGGGCGCCGCAACAGCATCATCGTGCCGAGTACCGGCGTCGATGACTTTACGGCGACGATTGCTGAAGTTCTGACGAATAACAACGGTGCGCCAGCTTAATCGCTGAACTGCTTCTTGAATTCCGTAGAGGCAGCCTTCGCGGCGGCTGCAACCTCTTGAATCCGCAGGAGACACGCCTGCCACTACAGTCGATTTTGTCTCCTTTATTCGCCCCGCGTTGACACTGCCACGCCCGAAACTACTTTGGCGCGTTCGTCCGCTGTCAATTTTCCCGCATTTCTAAGTATGGCAACAAAAAGAAAATCCACTGTCCGAAAACGAGTTCGACGCACCACGACCAGATCAAGATTAGGGGCGCGTCCGCGAGTTCGTGGAGAAAAGGGAAAGAAAACGCGGCGCTACGTTTATTATTTCGGCGACGGCCAAGCTGACGGATCAGGCAGCATGAAGCCGTTGCTGGGTGGCAAAGGCGCAAACCTGCACGAGATGACGCGCATAGGTCTGCCTGTGCCGCCGGGATTCACAATCACGACCGAGCTATGTAGTTATTTTTACGTGCATAACCGCACCTATCCGCGGAAGTTAGAAGCGGAGGTCGCCGCTGCGCTGGCGAAAGTCGAGAAATTGGTCGGCAAAAAGTTCGAGGACAAAGAGCGGCCTTTGCTTGTTTCTGTGCGGTCGGGCGCGCGCGATTCCATGCCGGGAATGATGGACACGATTCTCAATCTCGGGATGAACGACGAGGTCGTTGAGATCGTTGCCAAAAAGACGAACAACGCGCGCTTCGCCTATGATTCGTATCGCCGCTTCCTGCAGATGTACGGCGATGTTGTCATGGGGATTCAAAAACGACCGGGCGAAGATCATGAGCCGTTCGAAGCTGTGATCGAACGCCTGAAGGACGAACGCTACGGAAAGCACGATTTCCCCGACGTGCGATTAACAGTCGCCGATTTGAAAGAGCTTGTGCAGCGTTTCAAGGCATTGATCAATGAGCGGACTGGAAAATCGTTTCCACAAGATCCTAACCAGCAGCTCTGGGGCGCGATTGGGGCGGTGTTCGGTTCATGGATGAACGACCGGGCGATCGTTTATCGCCGAAAATACGGGATTCCGCACGACTGGGGAACAGCCGTGAATGTTCAGACGATGGTGTTCGGGAACATGGGAGAGACGAGCGCAACCGGGGTTGCCTTTACGCGCGATCCAGCAACCGGCGAGAAGGTTTTCTACGGCGAATATCTGATCAATGCCCAGGGTGAAGACGTCGTTGCGGGTGTGCGCACGCCGCATCCAATTAGCCATCTGGCGAAAGAAATGCCCGCAGCGCACAAAGAACTGATGAAAGTGCGGGCGATCCTTGAGCAACACTTCAAGGACATGCAGGACCTCGAGTTTACAGTCGAGGAAAATCGCCTCTACATTTTGCAGACGCGAAACGGCAAGCGGACCGGTCACGCGGCAGTGCGCATCGCCGTCGACATGGTCGCTGAAAAGCTAATAGCCAAAAAAGACGCCGTGCGCCGTATTCCGGCAGATTCGCTTGCTCATCTTCTGGCGCCGATTTTCGATAGACAATCAGTCCGCGTCGCCAAAAAAATCGGCAGCGGCTTGCCCGCTGGACCAGGCGCGGCATGTGGCCGTGTTGTTTTTAATGCTGAGGAAGCCGTGCTTCGCGCCGAAAGAGGCGAGAAAGTCGTGCTCGCCCGTATTGAAACGTCTCCGGAAGATTTGCGCGGCATGATCGCTGCTGAAGGAATTCTCACGTCACGCGGCGGCGTTTCTTCGCACGCGGCTCTGGTCGCACGCCAAATGGGGAAAGTGTGCGTGTGCGGCGCGATTGGAATTCACATCGATTACCAAAAGCGCACACTCAACGCGAACGGCACGACGTTGAGTCGAGGCGACTACATCTCCATCGATGGAACCGCCGGAGAGGTTTTTGCCGGAGAAGTCGCCACCGCGCCGTCCGAGATTGTGCAAGTGCTCGTCGATCGATCGCTCGATCCAAAGAAGAGCATCACATATCAGGAGTACGCGAAGTTGATGAGGTGGGCGGATGAATTCCGCACGCTAGGCGTGCGCACAAACGCTGATACGCCTGAGCAGGTAGCCAATGCAGTCGCTTTTGGGGCGGAGGGAATTGGTCTCTGCCGCACAGAGCATATGTTTTTCGAAGGCAATCGAATTGACGCCATGCGCGAGATGATTCTTGCCGGCACAAAGGACGAACGGGCGCGTGCTCTGGCCAAACTGCTTCCCTATCAACGCGACGATTTCGTCGGCATTTTTACAGCATTAAAAGGTTTGCCGGCCACAATCCGCTTCCTCGATCCACCGCTCCATGAGTTTTTGCCCAACGATCACGCGCAGCAGAGCGAGCTCGCGAACAAACTCGGCCTGGCTGTAGAACACATCGCGCGCCGCGTTCATGAGTTGCACGAATTTAACCCGATGCTCGGTCACCGCGGTTGTCGGCTCGGCATTGTTTACCCAGAAATCTCGGAGATGCAGGCGCGCGCAATTTTTGAAGCCGCAGCGGAAGTCCAAGCCAAAGGCGTTAAGGTCCGCCCCGAAATTATGATTCCGCTAGTGGGATTTCCCCGCGAGCTCACGCTGCAGATCGACATCGTCCGTCGCGTGGCCGAGACCGTTGCGAAAGAAAGGGGAGCAACATTCAAATATTTAGTCGGCACAATGATTGAAATCCCGCGTGCTGCGCTCGTGGCCGATCAAATCGCGCGCGACGCGGAGTTCTTCAGCTTCGGCACAAACGATCTCACGCAGACGACTCTCGGAATGAGCCGGGATGATTCGGTCAGTTTTCTTCCTGCTTACATTGAGCTGGATATCGTGGATACAAATCCGTTCGCGTCGATTGATCAGAAGGGCGTCGGGCGTTTAATGGAAATTACGTGCGACCTCGGTCGCAAAGCGCGCCCGAAGATTAAGCTGGGAATTTGCGGCGAACATGGCGGTGAACCTGCCAGCGTAAAATTCTGTCATCGGCTCGGTTTAGACTATGTAAGTTGCAGTCCGTTCCGGATCCCAATTGCTCGATTAGCGGCAGCGCAAGCAGCGCTCGAGAGTTAAACGCTTGGTAACGTTTCAGGACATCGAGGCAGCACGCAAACGCATTGCGGGTGCGGTTTACTATTCGCCGTGTGTACCTTCCATCCCGTTGAGTGAAATCACGGACATGGAGATCTTCTGCAAGCTCGACAACTTGCAGCGGACCGGAAGTTTCAAGGAGCGCGGCGCGCGCAATGCGCTCGCGCAATTATCGCCCGACCAGCAGAAGCGCGGCGTCATCGCCGCTTCCGCAGGCAATCACGCTCAAGCACTCGCTTATCAAGGCAGCTTGCTGGGAATTCCCGCAACAGTGGTGATGCCTAAATTCGCGCCGCTGATAAAAGTAAGTACCTGCCAGCAGCTTGGTGCAAACGTCGTCCTTCACGGAATGGATTTCGGAGAAGCGAAAGCTCGCGCACACGAACTCGCGAAGGAAAAAGGGCTCGCTTACATCGACGGCTACGATGATGCCGCGATTATTGCCGGCCAGGGAACGATGGGCCTGGAAATCGTTGAGCAGATTCCCAGTTTCGACGCAGTAATCATACCGGTGGGCGGCGCTGGTTTGCTCGCCGGAGTGTCTTTGGCTATCAAAACTCTGCGGCCGAACACGAAAATCGTGGCCGTCGAAGCAGAGAACGTCGCGAGCTTTTCCGCCGCGCTTGAAGCAGGCAAGCCAACCAAGTTCACGATGCGCCCGACACTCGCGGATGGACTCGCCATTCCGCAGGCCGGCACGAACGCGTTTCAGATTGCGCGACCGCTGGTCGATCTCGTCGTCACGGTGACTGAGGAACAAATCGCCCTCGCGATTCTGCGTCTGGTCGAATTGGAAAAAAGCGTGGTTGAAGGAGCAGCTGCTACCCCACTCGCCGCGTGCATGTCCGGAAAGTTGAAAGAGCTCGCGGAAAAGCGCGTAGTGCTTTTGCTTTGTGGTGGCAACATCGATCCGAACGTGCTCAGCCGCGTGATCGAAAGAGGCTTGGTCGCAGACGGTCGCCTTGGCCGATTCACGGCGGTGATCAGCGATCGACCTGGTGGCCTTGCCGATTTGGCGGCACAAATCGCGTCCACAGGCGCGAGCATCAAACAAGTGGTGCACGATCGCGCCTTCGCCAGTCCGGATGTTTCAGCGGTCAACGTTTTATGCACGGTCGAGACCCGGAATCATCAGCATCTCGCCGAGCTGCGCGCGTTACTAAAAAGCCGCGGCGTTGAGATTTACGATGCGATATAAATGTAGCCGCCCCGCTCTGTCGGGGGCCACACGGCGACAGAGCGCCGTGGCTACAACTTGAAGCGCGTCTCGCGTTCCGTAGTCTCCCTCCGTGCAAGAGCACGAAGAAAAAATCGACGTGAATTCTTTCGCGCGCCGTCACATCGGACCGAACGAAGGCGAAGTAGCCGCGATGCTGAGCGAGCTTGGCTTCGAAAGTCTCGAGGCGTTGATAGACGCCGCCGTTCCAAAGAATATCCGGCTAAATCGGTCACTAAATTTACCTGAGGCCAAATCGGAAATTGAGGCGCTCGCGGAGCTGCGGACAATTGCAAAAAAAAACAAAGTCGTCCGCTCGTTTATCGGCACCGGATATTACGACTGCATTACGCCGCCTGTTATCCAGCGAAATATCCTGGAGAATCCCGGCTGGTACACCGCTTACACGCCATACCAGGCGGAGATCGCACAAGGCCGCCTCGAAGCACTGCTCAATTTCCAGCAGATGATCATCGATCTAACGGCACTGGACATCGCGAACGCATCGCTCCTGGACGAAGCGACCGCGGCCGCAGAAGCAATGTCGCTTTGTCACGCAGTTGTTCCAAACCGAAACACGTTCTTCGTTGCCTACGATTGTCACCCGCAGACGATCGCTGTTGTGCAAACGCGCGCAAAGCCGCTCGGGATCGAGATCAAGATCGACGATCACTCAAATTTTAAATTCGATGAGACCGTTTTCGGCGCCCTGATCCAATATCCTGCGACCGACGGGGCGATTTACGATTATTCCGACCTCGTCTCGCGGGTGCACGACGCCGGTGCGCTTGTTACCGTCGCGGCGGACATTCTTGCGCTGACGTTACTGAAACCGCCGGGCGAATTTGGCGCCGACGTTGCGGTCGGAAACACGCAACGCTTTGGCGTGCCACTTGGATTCGGTGGACCGCACGCAGCGTACTTCGCCACGCGCGACGAGTTCAAACGTCACATGCCCGGACGACTCGTCGGCGTTTCACATGATGCTGAAGGCCATGCTGCGTATCGGCTGGCGTTGCAAACGCGAGAGCAACACATCCGGCGTGATAAAGCTACTAGCAACATCTGCACCGCACAGGTTCTTCTCGCGGTCATCGCGTCGATGTACGCCGTTTATCACGGGCCCAAAGGCCTGCGCGCCATCGCTGAGCGCGTTCATCGACTAGCGAGTCAATTCGCGGAGGGTCTGCGCGCTCTTGGCTGCACAATCACGCACGAAAATTTCTTCGACACGCTCCGAGTGGAGGTTGAATCGAGCGAAGTCATCCTCGAGCACGCGGCGAAGGCAGGGTGCAACTTGCGCGCTCTCGGGCCGCGCGCGGTCGGTGTTTCATTCGACGAAACGACTACGTCGCGAGACATCGAACTGTTGATGTCGATCTTTCGCGGTACGAACGTGCGCGATTTGGCCAATGACGATGTGGGCGAGCCGCCAATCCGTATTCCGCAATCCGCAATCCGCAATTCACAGTTTCTTACGCACCCCATCTTCAACACGCACGACACCGAGACGGAAATGCTCCGTTATCTCAAGAAGCTGGAGTCGCGTGATCTTTCGCTGACCACTTCCATGATCCCGCTCGGCTCGTGCACGATGAAGTTGAATGCCACGGCGGAAATGTTACCAATTTCATGGCCGGAAATTTCGAAGCTTCATCCGTTTGCGCCCGCCGAGCAGGCCACCGGGTATAAAAAGGTGTGCGAACAGCTCGAAGACTGGCTTGCGGAAATCACCGGCTTCGCCGCTGTATCATTGCAACCAAACGCAGGATCACAAGGTGAATTCGCAGGATTGCTTGCGATTCGCGAGTATCACGCGTTCCGCGGCGAATCGCATCGCAACGTCTGTCTGATCCCAACTTCAGCACACGGCACAAATCCGGCCAGCGCAGTGATGGCTGGTTTCAAAGTTGTCTCGGTTGCGTGTTTGAAAGACGGCGACATCGATGTTGCCGATCTGCGCGCCAAAGCGGACGAGCACGCACGCGATCTCGCCGCTCTGATGGTGACATATCCGTCCACGCATGGCGTCTTCGAACCTACGATTCGCGAGATCTGCGACATCGTGCACGCGCACGGTGGACAGGTTTTCATGGACGGGGCGAATATGAATGCGCAATGCGGTTTGTGCCGCCCCGGTGATTACGGTGCCGATGTTTGTCATTTGAATTTGCACAAGACGTTTTGTATCCCGCACGGCGGCGGCGGTCCGGGCGTGGGGCCGATCGGCGTTGCTGAACATCTTGCGCCGTACCTTCCGCGCGAATTCGTTCTCGATCCCACAACAGGCAAAGTCCTTTTTGGTGAAGGCGACCACGGAAAACGGCCGCCGCTCGGCAGTGGATCAAATTATCATGCCGGTGGCGGGAAAGGCGGCAACGTAGCCGCGGCGGCGTACGGCAGCGCCAGCATTCTCACAATCACATGGATGTACATCCGAATGATGGGCGCAGGGGGATTGAAACGCGCGAGCGAGGTCGCAATTTTAAATGCTAATTACGTCGCGAAGCTCCTTGAACCATACTTTCGAGTTTTATTCAAAGGCAAACACGGCCTCGTCGCTCATGAATGCATTATCGATCTTCGCCAATGGAAGAGTGCAGGCATTGAGGTCGAAGACGTGGCAAAGCGTTTGATGGACTACGGCTTCCACGCACCAACCGTTTCCTGGCCAGTGACCGGAACAATGATGATTGAGCCGACCGAGAGCGAACCGAAACACGAGCTCGACCGTTTCTGCGACGCGATGATCTCCATCCACGGCGAAATGGAAGCGATCGCCGCTGGCAAACAACATCGGCAAAACAATTTGCTCAAAAATGCGCCGCACACCGCACGGCAAATCGCAGCCGACAAATGGGATCATCCCTACTCGCGCGAACAAGCAGCTTTCCCCGCATCCTGGACGCGCGAGCACAAGTTCTGGCCAGCCGTCGCGCGGATCGACAATGTCTACGGCGATCGGAATCTCTTCTGCTCCTGTCCGCCGGTCGAAGAATTCGAAAAACAGTAGTCATAAATTCCCTTCACTTCGCTCGGAATGACAGAGGCCGGAGCCGATTGATGTCGCGCAGAGTGATTATCGTCCTTGTCGCATTGTCGGCGGCCGTCCTTTTCACCTGGGTTCATGCTCATCACGTTTGGAACCCGCTGCCGGCCGGAACAACGATCGATAGGATCGTCCTCGAAAAATCAGCCCGGACATTGTCGGTCCTCGCGAATGGCAAGACGTTGAAAAGCTATCGTGTCGCGCTTGGTCGCAACCCTATGGGTGCAAAACAACAGGAAGGAGATAACAAGACACCGGAGGGCATTTACAAAATAGACAGTCGCAATCCGCAGAGCAGCTTTCACCTGGCGCTACACGTCTCGTATCCGTCGGATGAGGATAAGAAACGAGCTGCACAGCGCGGCGTTCCAGCTGGATTCGACATTATGATTCATGGACTCCAAAACGGGCGCGGCTGGATTGGAGCGTTCCATCGTTTGAAAGATTGGACCGCCGGTTGCATCGCGCTGACCGACGAAGAGATCGAAGAGCTTTGGCGAGTTACGCCGGACGGAACAGCGATGGAGATCCGGCCGTAATTCCTCGAGCAACCTACCCTTCCGGCGCGAGCTCGGGCGCGGTAACGACGCGGGTCGGAACCAGGCGTACTGCGCTGCCGTTTGCTTCGTCGGCTGCGGCGGCACCAGCTTCGTGATATTCGGCATCGCTGTTCACCTGCCAGAGATCGTAAAGCTTGCTGTCAGCCAAGATATTTTCGACGCACAACATCGCTGTCATCATAGCGTGGTCCTGGTTGTTGTATTTGTGCATGCCGTTGCGCCCGACTAGGTGCAGGTTCGGATAACGCATCTCTAATTCCTGCCGGACCGTGGCGACATGCCGCGCGTAATCGTCGTCGTAAACCGGATACGCTTTTTTCTGACGAACGACGCAGCCATCTACAAAGTCACCTTCTTTCGCGAGACCAATCTGAATCAGTTCGCGCTTGGCGAGTTCGATCAAATCATTGTCGCTTGAATCCCACAGGCCGTCGTGTTCGAAACAGAAATATTCGAGCCCGTAACAAATCTTGTCGTCTTCAGGCACCATTTCGGGGGACCACGAACGAAAATTCTGAACACGACCGACCTTTACACTTGGATCGTGAATGTAGATCCAGTTGTCATCGAACATCTGTCGATCTTTCAAGATCAACATCACGGTGAGGAAATCGCGATACTTGAGACTTTCGGCTGCGAGTTTGGTGCGGTCGCTCACAGCAGGTGATAGACCGCAGACCAGCGCGCGCATCGGCGCGGATGAAATGACGTGTTCGGCTTCGATCGTCTGCGACCCGCCGAGTTGATCTTCGTACTCAACCGTCCAGTT
>DATLPS010000183.1:0-4151 GCA_035535575.1 Candidatus Limnocylindria bacterium | reverse complement strand
CCGCGGCCATTCGAACCGATCACGCCTACCGCATGCGCTTCATCCAACATTAGAAGTGCGTCGAACTGTTTTTTTAGTTGGACCAGCTCGCGCAACGGTGCGCGATCGCCGTCCATCGAAAAGACAGACTCAGTCACGATTAGAACCCGTCTGCCTGCGTGTCCGCGCTGAGCCCATTCCAAGTGACTCTCCAGTTTGCGGAGATTGCTGTGTGGAAAAACGCGCAAGATGGCGCCGCTCAGCTTCGCGCCATCGATGAGCGAAGCGTGGCAGAGCTTGTCGAGCAGGACAACGTCATTTCTGGTGACCAATGCCGGAATTGTCCCCAGCGCTGCGGCGTATCCGCTACTGAAGCAAAGCGCAGCTTCAGTCCCTTTCCATTCAGCCAGCGCGCGTTCCAAACGCAGATGTGGCGATTGCGTCCCGCTGACCAGGCGCGAAGCGCCCGCGCCGACGCCGAATTCCTCAATCGCAGCATTTGCCGCTTCGCGTAGTCGAGAATCGTTCGCAAGCCCAAGGTAATCGTTCGAGGAAAAGTTGATGAGGCGGCGCGCCCGGCGGTCGCCCCCTACCGCAATCTCTGGCCCTTGCGCACTGCTGATTTCACTAAGATGTCGATCCAGTGAAGCCGCGCGGAGCGCCTTCAATTGCTCTGCAAAAAGATCCTGCATCACAAACGATAAATGTGTTTAGCGAAATTTGCGGCCCCAAAAGACCAAGTTTTGCGTGATATAAACAGTTAGCGCCAAAGGCGCGACATTCACTCTCAGCCTGGGGCAGCGCCCCGGCCGTGACACCAAAAAAGCGCCAGCGTTGAAAGCGCGATTCACGGCCGAAACCAGTTTGATTGGAATCGAAAAAGCATCCACCGAATTGAAGCGCGCCTTCAGCGCTTACTTACGGGCGCGCAATTGCAGCCTGGGGCGTTGCCCCAGACTCGAATATGACGCAGCGCCTTTGGCGCTAACGAGATAACAGACGATTGAATTGCTCCGCGAATCAATTGAGAATCACAAAATGAAAACACGGTGCCTTGATCACATCGATTTGCGGGTGAAAGACATGGAGGTAGCAAGAAAATTCTACGGAAAATTTCTGCCGCAGCTTGGATTTGTTCACGACAGCCCGGGCGAAGATTTCTATACTTTTTATGCTGGCGGTAGCGGCAGGCCGTCGGAGTTTTTTTGTTTCCAAGAGGACAAGAACCATCGGCCGAACGGCACGCGCATCGCGTTTTGGGCGGATACACGCGAAGAAGTAGACCGACTGGCAGAGTTGGTCCGCGAAGCCGGCGGCAAGACCCTTGAAGGACCTGAAATCTGTGCCGATTACAGTCCCGGCTACTACGCGTTTTTCTTTGAGGACCCGGACGGTAACAAGCTGGAAATTTGCTGCCGGGAGAGTCAGAGCATTGCGTAATGACCAAGTTTCGGCGAAGGGTTGAGGAGTGAGTAAGCCGGCGCACGAACCTGCCATTTTGCAGGAACCGCGTCGCCATCGCTATCTTAAGCTGATCGCGCTCTTCAAAATCGGTAAAGGCGTGCTGTTGCTGGTGCTTGGTGTTTCACTGCTTTTCCTCAACGCGCGCACCCGTTGGATGGATGCCATTTCAGATTGGACCGCCGATGAAATCTTGCTGGAACACAGCAAAGTCGTCACCTACCTACTTAACAAACTGCAAGCAGTGCTCGCAGGCGGCACGTTGCGTGCGACCGGTTTTTTGGCGCTCTTTTACACGGCGGTTCTTTTTACCGAAGGAATCGGAGTGTATATGGAACAGCGCTGGGCGGAGTTACTGATGATTTTCGCAACCGCTGCGCTGATTCCAATTGAGGTACGTCATCTGTGGCACCGTCCGGGCTTGGTGGGCGTGCTCATCCTGCTGGCGAACTGTTTCATTGTTTGGTTTTTGTATCGTGTCCTTAAACGCGACAAGGCAAAGCCCCACGTCGCGCAGCCGCGCGAATTGGTCGAAACACTTTGAACAGCGTTTGCAGGCGCTGACACACTCGGCAAAGGAGCGAGCGTCGAATACTTCTAGCGGGAACAGGCATTCGGGGTTCATGCAAAGGCCAAAAGTTGATGACAATCTGACGTTGCTGGCGGATTTCGGAGAGACCGAAGCGATCTGCATCGACGTGCTCGACAATCCGGCCACGGAAGAGGGCGTTTTACTCAAGGTGATGGCCCGTGGCCCATTCGAACAAGGCCAGCAGGTCTGGATAGTTGATCGAGACGGATCAAAAGTCGGCGCGACTGTAGAAGAAGTGTCCGAGCAAACCATCGATAGCGAGCTCACTCTATCGACTGTGTTGCCAGCATAGCTGTAGATGCGCTGGCTGGCCGCGGCTGCTGGAGTCAGCGATCCGGGCACAGATCGCTGCACTTCAAAACAACCGCCCCGACATGTTTCAGTTCATCACCGAGCGGGCAGTGGACGACCATCTGCACTTCTCGCTACGTTGCTTAGATTAAGGAACAAATGAAATCAAAGCAGCCCGAGCGCAGTTTTCCGTTTCTGAACGTCAACGAGCGCGAAGCTAAACCGCGCAAGCGCGGGCTAACGGAAATCCGCGGCCCGTATTACTCCGTAGTCGGCCGACACTATCTCGAAGATTTGTTAGAGATGATGGGTGGCTATGTCGACTCACTAAAGTTCGCCGGCGGCTCGTTTACACTCATGCCTGAGCGAGCCGTGCAAGGTATCATCGAGGTCTGCCATAAACACGATGTGCTCGTCTCCACAGGTGGCTTCATCGAGCGAGTGCTTGTCCAGGGAGGCGGCGCTGTGCGGCAGTACGTCGCCGAATGTAAAAAGCTTGGGTTCGACATCATCGAGATCTCAGCGGGGTTCGTCTCCATCTCGAGCGATGATTGGCTGCGGGTCATTGAATTAGTGCGGAAATCCGGATTGAAAGCGAAACCGGAAGTTGGAATTCAATTTGGCGCGGGCGGCGCAACAGCGGCCGCCGAGTTGCAAGCGGAAGGCACGCGCGATCCAAACTGGCCGATTGCGCAGGCAAAGCGATTTCTCGAAGCGGGTGCAGAGATTATCATGATCGAGAGCGAAGGCATCACCGAGAACGTCGATCCCTGGCGCACCGACGTACCCGCAAAATTCATTGACGAGATCGGCACGGAAAAGCTGATGTTCGAGGCGGCCGATCCCGATGTGTTCGCCTGGTACATCAAAAACTACGGCGCAGACGTGAACCTTTTCATCGATCACAGCCAGATCGTGCAATTGGAATGTCTGCGTGCCGGCATTTGGGGAACGAAGAGCTTGTGGGGACGGGTTGTGACATACAAAGAATGACAAATGACGAATGTCTAATGACGAAGGAATGACGAAATCCGAATCAGGAAACTCGCCCGCCCGCGTTCGTTATTTGAACATTCGGACTTCGTTCGACCTTCGTCATTCTCGGCTCGACGCAGTCTTGTCGCTGAGATGAGAAACAAACCAATCACTTGCGAGCTTGGCGACTTTTCCGAGTGCACCCGGTTCCTCAAAAAGATGCGTCGCGCCGGGGACGATCTCCAGCTCGACTTCGCAACGCATCTGGTCGCGCGCCGTTTCGTTTAACTCGATTACAATGTCGTCGTTGCCGCCGACGATGAGCAGCGTCGGCGCTTGGACTTTTGACAGCGCGTCGCCGGCGAGATCGGGACGTCCACCACGTGAAACCACGGCGCCGACGTCTTTTGGAATTCCCGCCGCTGCCACCAACGCCGCGCCTGCGCCCGTGCTCGAGCCGAAATAGCCGACCCGCAAATAACGGGTTTGCTCTTGTCGCTTTGTCCATCTTGTGGCGTGCACAAGGCGTTGCGCAAGCAAACCGATGTTGAATCGATGCTCGCGAGTCCGTATGTCGGTTGCTTCCTCCTCTGGCGTGAGCAAATCAAAAAGCAGCGTAGCGAGTCCAGCATCATTTAGCGTGCGCGCGACAAATTGATTGCGTGGACTGTGCCGGCTGCTCCCACTGCCATGCGCGAAAAGAACAAGCGCAGCGGCGTTCTCTGGAATAGTCAGGTTTCCGCAGAGAACTGCGCCCCCGGCCTGAATTTGCACTTCGCTCATCTCGTACTCCTCCTCCTGTTCTTTTCGTCATGTCGAGCAAAGTCGAGACATCTCTAACTGTTGCCTTTTG
>DATLPS010000182.1:0-34774 GCA_035535575.1 Candidatus Limnocylindria bacterium | reverse complement strand
CACGCAATCGATGTAGAGACGCCAGCAGCGGTGAAGAAGGGAGATGAATTGTCGGGCGGCAAATACATTTCCGTTCCAACCATCGCTGAACTCGTCCAGCGCGCAGGCGGGCGCACCGCGATCGCAGCTGCAAAATCCGTCGGACTTTTGTTAGATCGGCATCCCGATCATGGACGCACCACGAACAACGTCACGCTTTTCGCAGGCAAGTCGCTGCCGCTCGAGATTCTCACTTCGATTAGCGAAACGCTTGGTCCGTTTCCGTCGGCTCATCTGCAACAAGACCCATGGACAACGAAAGCATTGATCGATTTTCTTTGGAAAGATGCGGTGCCAGCGTTTTCGGTTCTTTGGCTGGGCGAGCCGGATCTTACGCAACACGAATCCGCGCCGGGCGCACCAGCGGCACTTGCCGCGATCAAGTCCGCTGATGAAAATCTCGCGGCGGTCCTTTCAGCATTAGATCAACGAGGCGCGCGCGGCACGACAGATGTTTTTGCCGTTTCGGATCATGGTTTTTCCACGATCGAACGCTCGATCGATTTGGAAAAAATTTTAAATGACGGCGGTTTCGCCGCGAAGACTGAATTCGATGGCGAGTCGAAACCTGGCGAGATCATGCTCGCTGGAAACGGCGGTAGCGTCCTTTTCTATGTTATCGGACATGATGCGAAGCTGATTCGTCGTCTCGTTGAATTCCTGCAGCAATCGGACTTTGCCGGTGTGATTTTCACGAAAGAACCGGTGGAAGGTACGTTTGCTCTCGCGCAGGCAAACATGAATCCGCACGAAGGCAGGGACGTCCCGGACGTGGTGATGTCTTTTCGCTGGATCGATTCGAAGAATCAGTTCGGCATTCCGGGAATGATCGACGCCGATTGGCAACGAGCGGCAGGGAAGGGGACCCACGCCACACTCAGCCGGTTCGACATGCACAACATGTTGATCGCCGCCGGCCCGGATTTTCGTCGCGGCGAAACGGACGATTTGCCGACCGGCAATACCGATCTTGCCCCAACAATTTTGCGGATTCTCGGAATCAAACCGCCACAAAAAATGGATGGCAGAATTTTATCTGAAGCGATGGTCAATGGTGATCCCCTGACTGCAGGGCTGAAACCTGAAACTAAGACCACCGAGGCTGTAAAAGATCTCCCAACGGGTACGTGGCGGCAGTCGCTAAAAATCTCGCGCGTCGGTTCAACGGTTTATCTCGACGAGGGCAACGGCCAATTTCAGAAAAGATAGGGCAATGCCATGCGCTGTCCGTATGCTGATTCGCACAGCTTCGGCGCGGCATACAGCGCTACGGGAGATGTTATTTTGTGGCTTGCTGAATCGATGTCGGATCATCGAGCAAGATCCATTCGATCACCGAAATTGGCAGACTGCCGTTTTTGATCAGGTCATCATGAAATTGACCAAGCCGAAAATTTTCACCCTGCCGGTCTTTGTAACGGCCAAGCAGATTCATGATCTGCCATTTGCCGGTGATGTAGCTGATCTTTTGCGTCGGACTTGAAGCTGCGCCGGCTGCTTCGCCCTCGGCTGCCTCGCGATCAAGTCCGCCGGCGTCCATGAAATATTTGACGGCTTGCTCGAAATTCCATCGGCCAGTGTGCAGATTTACGTCCACGCCGATCCGTGCGGCGCGATATCGCGACAGGCGCAGAATTTGTCCCTGTGCGGGCGAATTGTTTGGATATAGGCCGGTGCGCATCAGCATCTCTTCGCCGTAAAGCGCCCAACCCTCCACGAATACCGAGTCCTCATGCTGACGCCGGATTTCGTCGCTCGAATGATTTGCAATTGAGAGCTGGAGAAAATGGCCTGGAATGCCTTCATGTCCGAGGATTGGCCGTGGATCTTCAATCGCCGCGCGAATGTAAAAATTCTTCGACTCTGGATTGTAAGTCGGAATGAAAAAGAACCCGGTTGGATCTTTGTCGTAAACTCCGGGAGGGTTCATGAAGCCGCCCGGGCTCGTTGGCTTAAAGGCGTCCGGCAACTGTCGAATCTGAAACGGCCCAAGATAATCCGGCAAGGTTATAAGATTGTGCTCCTTTAAGAAGCTGATCATTTCTGCCTCGCGACTTTCGTACGCCTTCAGAAATGATTCCTGGTCAGGCGGGATGTGGGCGGCGCGTTTCGGATCGGGATCTGCCAGTTTCGGATCGGGCAGAAGAGCCTCTAGCGCGCGGTAACGCGCGAGCTCGGCGCGTCCAATCATCTCCACCTCTGAGGCATTGAGCGGCAGAAGCAAAACGTGTTTGAGATAATAATTGTAGTTCGCTTCGCCCATCGGCGAGAAATCGACCATTTTCGGCAGACGTTTCTCCAGCGCGTCGGCGTAACTGTGCACAGCCGCGAGCGCTCCGTCGCGCGCCTTGATCAGTTCTTCGTGTTCGTTAGGTGCAAGATCCACGTCGAGCGCCATCAAACTCTTATTTAAAAGCGGATCGATTGAGCGCGCCGACTGGATCGCGAGCTGCGCATAGAGCTTTACTGGCCTTTGCAAATTGCCTAGGCCCTGCTTTAACAGCGCCGGCATCTGCTTCAGACGCGCGGTGGCAGCCAGCGCGCGTTTTCTCGGTGTATCGTATTCCTTCTTCAGCAGCGAAAAAATCGCGTTCGTGCATTCACCCGTGTAAACCTGCGGATTTGTTTGCTCGAATTTCAGGATGCGATTTCCAAAATCGACATTCTCCAATTGTGCGCGGAACAGAATCCAATCGATGCGCGCGTCCTTCTGCCAATTGTCAGTTTTCATCGCGCGTACCTTGTCTAACAGCGAACGCACATGCTGGGCGCGCTCCGCGATTTTTGCCGGCGAATAATCCGTCAGCCTGTCGTCCCATGTGTGAAGTCCAGCGTCGCTGCTTTGGACGGGATAATTTTCATTTCGCCAGGCATAATAATCGTCCGCCATTTTGTGCAGGGTGGCAGCTGCCGCGTCTGCATTCTGGCTCTTGAACGCATCTACGTTAATGCTCGGCGTTGACTTCGTGATCAGCGCCTTGTTCGACACATCGGGATTCCGCGGCGCGGGCGACTGTGCGCGGCCAATGGACGATGAAATTATCAGCAAAAGGTACGCGACGAACAGAGAATGGGCTGGTTTCACCGGGCAACCGTAATGTGACAGTCCTGTCCGAGAAAGTCGTAAATCATATGACGGCCCTCGGCCAATGTTGTAGCCGCTTCGCTGTGCGAAGCGTGCGCGCCGCTCACACGGCGGCGGCTACAGGAGAGACGCAGTTGATTGTCGAACCCCTGCGCGTCACTCGTTATCTTTTAACTCCTCGAGCAATTGCTGTCTTAGATGCCGGCGTGCTGCCTTTTTTATTGCGCGACGCTGTGCTGCTACTGCTTCCTTCTCCGCCTGGCGTTCTCGCCGTGTTCGTGGCTCGGTGGCTTGCGGTACGTGCCTGATCTTCGGCCGACCCGCGCCCACTTTTCGCTCTTTTGGTTTTGCGTACGGATCCATAAAAAGTTTACCGCTGTTTGTTCGCGATAAAAAAGAGCGGAAGCGCGGCGAGTTGAAGGCTGACTGAAAACAGCGCGACCGCGAGAATTGATTTGTCATAAAGCAATCCCATGACTGCGCTGCCGACAAACCATGCGATCCCGTATCCGGTATCAAACAGTCCAAATGCTGTGCTGCGTTTCTGTGGCGGAATAACGCCTGTAAGCATCGCTTGAAAAAGAGAACCCTGCGCGCTCATTCCGACTCCCCAAAACACCATTCCGATTAGTGCAGCGGTAGATGTGCCTAGAAAGACAAAAGGCGCAGCCGCGGCGGAAATAACAAAGGCGAACAGAGAAATATTCGGGCCGAACCTGTCAAACAATCGCCCCAACGGGATCGAAGCGAGCGCGCTGCTCGCCATTGCAACTGCATAAAACACGGGAATCAGATTTGCCGACACCGTGTTGGTTTTGTGAAAGTGAAAACCGATTAGCGCGAAGTCCGCGAAACCAGCAGCAAGTAGTGCACCGGCCGCGAGGTAAATCCAGTAGGCGCGCGTCAGATTTGTCGTCGTAAAGGTGTGGCCTGTGCCTTCCTCCAGCTCGTGCGGACGCGGATGCAGCAACCTTGCCGCGGCTAAAGTCGCGAGACAAAGCAAAGCGGGAATGAGCAGCACACCGAATCCGGTCCGAAACCCACCGTTCAGGTAAAGAATCAGCGCCATAAGCAACGGACCGATCGTCGCGCCCGCCTGATCTAGCGCTTCGTTTAATCCAAACACCCAGCCGGCACCGATCGATTTGCCGGCGTACGAAAGCATCGCTTCGACAGTCGGTTTGCGGATGCCTCTACCAATGCGCTCCGACACGACAAGGCCGGAGGCGAGTGGCCATCGTGTTGCGAGTGCGAGGGCGGGAACAGCGAACATATTGAGGGCGTACCCCGCGAACGCGAACGCCCAATGCCGATGCGATTTGTCCGCTAAATACCCCGAGACCGAGCGCAGCCCGTAACCCATCAGCTCACCGAAACCTGCGACAAACCCGACGATCGCGGCGCTTGCGCCCAATGAGCCGAGGAACGGACCCACAATTGCGCGTGCGCCTTCATACGTAAAATCAGCGAAGAAGTTCGCGATGCCGATGATCAGGACAAAATGCAGCGCCGATCTGCTTTTCATTTAACCACGAATGGACACGAATTCTGGAAATGCTGAAGCACGAATATCGAATGACGAATTAATGGCGAATTCAGAATGACAACCGAAGATTCAGCGCCTGTTGGGCATTCGTGATTTGGGTTAATTCGTGTTCATTTGTGTTTATTCGTGGTTGATAAATGAACACTTTGGGAATCATTGGTGGCCTTGGGCCGGAGAGCACGATCGATTACTATCAAAAGATCATCGCGCTCTATCGTGAGCGCACTGGTGACGGGAGTTATCCGGAATTCATCATCGCTAGTGTTAATCTGAGGAAGGGACTCGATTTCATGGACGCGAATGATCTTGCCGGCATGGCCGATTATTTGCTTGAAGGAATTGGTAAACTTGCGCGCGCAGGAGCCGATTTCGGCCTGATCTCAGCAAACACGCCGCACATTGTCTTTGATGAGGTCGCTTCCAAGTCACCGATTCTTTTGATCAGTATCGTCGAAGCAACGTGCGCTGCTGCGAAAGCGCGCAATCTAAAACGGCTCGCCTTGTTTGGGACGCGCTACACGATGCAGGGAAGTTTTTATCAAAAAGTTTTCTCGCGCGAAGGCATTGACCTTCTCGTGCCCGACCCGACGGATCAGGATTACATTCACAACAAATACTTCAGCGAACTGGTTCCCGGAGAATTTCTACCTCAGACTCGCGCCGGGTTGCTTGCCATCATCGATCGGATGAAAGCAAAGAGCGACATCGACGGTGTGATTCTGGCTGGAACGGAACTGCCGCTGATTCTACGCGATCCCGACCACAACGGAATTCCGATTCTCAACACGACAAAGATCCACGTTGAAGCTGCCGTGGCTGAGATGTTGTCGTGAGCGACGCCTTACGCCCCATTCGTAGTGAAGAAACGATTCACCAGTCACTAATCACTTCTCACTTTCACTGAAAGAGTGGGCGGTGAGGGTTTCGAACCCCCGACCCTCTCGGTGTAAACGAGATGCTCTACCACTGAGCTAACCGCCCGGTCGATTGGTTATGATTACACCAATCGCGTCGCATTTTACACATTGCCGGTTGACGAGCAATGCGGCAAACATTCGATCGGGCGCACGGAAGTCACCGAACAACTTTCTGAGAAAATGAGATCAAGGCAAAGTTTGCGATGCACGAGCGCAATCGCCGGGTGCGCTCACCACGGGGCGAATCCGTCCAATTGGCGGACGAGGCGCCCATTTGACTCCGCTCCGGGCAAGCGGACAGACTCTTTGACTCCTGGCTTTCTCGAATGTTAACCTCCGGCTGAAGAAAGCGAGGACCCCTATGAGGCTTATCAAGCTAAATTTCGCCTGTTTCTTGTTCATCGCGGCCGCTTTCGCCATTGTCCACGGCTTTGAACAGGCAGCCAGTCCAAATATGCAGCTATGCAAACATCAATATGCGCTTTGCACATCCGCCCTTTGCATCTCGCAGCCGGATGACCCGGCTAAAGCAATTTGCTTTTGCGATGTGGAAGAGGGCGCGAGCATGTCCTCGCCGCCTTGCAACACTACCCAACCTAGCACCGATGCTAATGGCGTCCGCACCGTGTACTCCTCATTTTCGCTCGAACAATTCAAGCAGGGTAAGAAAGTCCTTACTTGTTCCAGCGGCACTCCTTGGACATGGTGCCTCAATAAGCGTTGCACGGTCGACCCATCAAACCCCAAGAAAGCGATCTGTACCTGCGACGTATTGCGAACTGGAGAATGGATTACGCTGGGCGGCAATTGCGACAGCGCCACCTGCTCGACCGGATATTGGTCCGGCGCAACGCCAAAGGACTTCAACGAAGCGAGCGCTTTTATGGTAAAGGCACTTGGCCTCGACCAGTCTCCCGTTAAATGGTGCCAAGCGGCCAACCCATGAAACAGATTCGCTTCGCGTCCCGTTTTAGGAACGCTCGCCTTGGCAGCGCTATTCTTTAGTTTCCGGAACCCCCATTTCTTCGGCGCGATCGCATACAAGTCCTGCTCCTCGAGCGATGGCCGACGGCTTTTATTGACCTCGATGGTCAAGAAAGGAATACTCAACGACAAAAAATAAAAAGACACCTATATGAAAAAAATCCTAGTTATCCTAGCTGTTATTGCAGTCTCCACCGCCTGGGCGCACTTTTGCTTCGCGCAAAGTGACGCACCGTACACGGAAGGCACGGTCTGGAACATCACGATGGTCAAAGTGAAGCCCGGGCTGGGCGATCAATACCTAAAAGGACTCGCCAAGACGCTGAAGGGCACCCTCGATGAGGCAAAGAAGCAGAACCTCATCATCAGCTATAAGATCCTGCTCGGCGACGCAGCCACTCCGCAGGATTTCAACATTCTGGTAATGGTGGAATCGAAAAACATGGCCGCCTTGGACAACGCGCGTGAGAAGTTCGACCCGATCACCAAGAAAGTCGTAGGTTCGACAGAGGAACAGGAGAAGACCGCGACCCAGCGTCTCGAGATTCGCGAGATCATGGGCGGCAAGCTCATGCGCGAAATCACGCTGAAATAGTTCGGCGCGCTTCGACCTATTCGGTTTGTTCCCTGGAAGCGAGTAAGATCACCGGCGAGTTGGAGTTGGGGCTGCTTCTCAATTCTGGATTCTAATGGGCGAACGATCTGGATTGCTGACGCACATCACGGCGATCATCACCGCTTCGTTGTCCGTGAGATGAAAACCTTGTGAAACTCGAAACGGCGATCCGAGCCTGTCAACGGGTGGCTGCATCGCCTAGTTAGACTTTTTTGTCGTTGCGACAAAAGAGCTCTGGCCCGTGGCCCAAACCTATAGATATGAAGCGGCTTAAGCCGGGAATAGGCTTTCCAATTGTTCGTTGATCACGTTCCGGATTTTGTCTTCGGAAACAAACGCTGTGACTAGTCCTGGCAGGTCGGAGTCCATAACTACAGAGTCGTCGTTTACCCGGATCACGCCGGAGATCGTCGTGCTAATGAAACCCTTCTTCGCGTTAAAGGAGAAATGCACAACGTTGTCAGACCAGCTCTTGAGGGGTTCTTTAATACTGATGCCGCCAGGAACTTGGCGGCTCATTAAGTCGTCAAGAAACGTATCGATCTCCTGAATTGCTTCTTCTTTACGCAAGTTATGTTTTCGTTCGATGTGCATAGCTGCATCGACTTAGTTAGGAGCTTGACTCACTAGGAAAATGCTTTTTCCTAATAGTGGCGCTCCTATTCCATCTCGAGCCGCTCGTAAGCGAGGGTGAGTTCCTCCATGGCCACGTCCGTGCCTTTGGTTTTCATCGGTCCGCTGACAAATTTGATTATGCGGGCGCGGGTCAGCTTCCAACTCTGCACCACCGCGCAATCATCTTCACTCCGAAGCTGGATCGTGACGTCGCGGATCGCAGCTTGCTTGCCGTTGCGGATGTCGTTCAGCCAATTGGAGAGGGTTAATGATCCGATCACGCCCCGCTTGAACGTGACATCGGTCGATTTGTTCAGGCCCGTGATTTTTCGGAGACTGTTTTCGTTTTCATTGCGCTTGTGGCATTTCGCAATAGTGACTTCTATGCCGATGTTGCATTCTTGAAAGGCAGCTTGCGGGCCTTTGGTATTACCGGCGCCCAGGTGGACGAGAAAGTTGAATTGCCCGTATGGATCGTTGCGCTTGCCGGTTGGCACGATGTGTCTCCGCACTAAGATTCGATTCAACCCGCGATGTTACCAAGAAGCAGACCCCCAGCGCGATGAAAAACTTTCACCACTCTTTGAACGCGTCCGCCCTTTCGCGCGTTTCGATCACGTTGCGCGCGTCATCCTAAACGCAGATGACAGCATTAAGTGAGCGGCTGAAGAATTTCGCCTAGCTGGTTGCACGCCGTCAGCGGTGGCTGCCGTTTGACTTGGCTCTTGTCTCTCGTACTGTTCGCGGCTCGCCTGCTCGGCAAGCCTCCTTTCAATGAACAAGATTCGTAACATCGCCATCATTGCGCATGTCGATCACGGCAAGACGACGCTTGTGGATCAATTGCTGCGCCAATCGGGGACGTTTCGTTCCAATCAGCAGATCGAAGAGCGCGTAATGGATTCGATGGATCTCGAGCGTGAAAAAGGAATCACGATTCGCGCGAAGAATGCTGCTTTTCAGTGGAACGGCTATCGGATCAACATCGTCGATACACCAGGCCATGCCGATTTCGGCGGCGAAGTTGAGCGGATCATGAAAATGGTGGATGGGGTGCTGCTGGTCGTCGATGCCCATGACGGGCCCCAGGCGCAGACGCGTTTTGTCTTGCGCAAGGCCCTGGAAAACAAACTCAAGCCGGTCGTTGTCATTAACAAAATCGACAGGGAAAACGCACGGCCTCATCAAGTCGTCGATATGGTTTTCGATCTGTTTGTTGCGCTGAAGGCAACAGACGAGCAGCTCGATTTTCCGATCATTTATGCGAGCGCTAAAAATGGTTTTGCCGCGCGCGAGCTGCACGATAACAACACAGATATGACGCCCCTTTTCCAAGCGATCGTGCAACATGTGCCTCCGCCAAAAATCTCGAGCGAGCCGTTTTTTCAAATGCTCGTGTCGAATCTGGACTACAGCGATTACCTTGGCCGAATCGCGCTTGGACGTATCGTGAGCGGGCGCGTTGCCGTCGGCGATTCGATTGTCTGCACTCACCGCGATGGCCGTCGCGAACGAGCCACTGTCACGGCCCTTTTCACATATGCGGGATTAGAGCAAGTGGAGATAAAGCACGCGTCCGCCGGCGACATTGTCGGGCTAACTGGCTTCGAGGACGTTTACATCGGCGAAACGCTCGCCGATCGCGAGGAGCGCGCGCCGCTTCAGTTCGTCGATATCGATCCGCCAACAATTCGCATGCAAATTCTAGTCAACGATTCGCCGTTTGCCGGACGCGACGGAAAATTCGTGACTGCGCGGCATCTTCGCGAGCGATTGATTCGTGAAACGCGTGGCAACGTTTCCCTTCAAGTCAACGACACCGAGACCGCAGGGGCATTTGAGATCAATGCGCGCGGCGAAATGCAAATCGCTATCCTGGTGGAGCAGATGCGCCGCGAAGGATATGAACTGATGGTGTCGCGGCCCGAAGTGATTTTTCGCCGAACAGAGGACGGCGCCCTGCTCGAGCCGCTTGAAAATCTGTATGTCGATCTACCGGATGAAAATTTCGGCGACATCCTGCAATCTATCGCCAACCGCAAGGGCGAAATTCTCGGAACGGATCATCACGGGTCGCGCGTATCAATCGAAGCGATCATCCCGACGCGTGGCTTGATAGGATTCGAGACCGACCTGGTGAACCTGACTCGCGGTGAGGGATTAATGAGTCATCTTTTTCGCGAATACGCGTCATTCAAAGGCGAGCTTGGCGGACGCGGACGCGGTGTAATGGTGTCGATGGAATCCGGGGTCAGCACTGCTTACGCACTCAACAATATTCAGGAGCGCGGCCGGCTTTTCATTGGTCCGCAGGAGGATATTTACGAAGGAATGATCGTGGGCGAAAACGCGCGGCCGGAAGATTTGCCAGTCAATCCATGCAAAGAAAAGCATCTCACGAACATGCGCAGCCAGGGAGAAGGCAAAGGGATTCAACTTGAAGCGCCGCTCCGAATGACTCTGGAACGCGCAATCGAATACATCGACGTAGATGAGTACGTGGAAGCGACGCCAAAGTCGCTGCGCTTGCGCAAGCGCATACTGGACGCGACTGCACGGAAACGAGCGGCCGCGTAGAGCGCGCTGCATAGATAATGGCCGAAGGATTTTGCGGCTAGCTAATCCTGGAGCGATGATCGCGAAGATTTTGGTACGTGCTCCGGAGCGTATTGAGCCGTGCAGTGGGAATTAGTGTCTTTTAATCGAATTGTAACGAAACCGGCGCCGCTAATCGTCGGGCAATACGATAACTGCGCGCGTCAGCGACGCATGACTTTCTCGCGCGAAGGTGATGCTTTGTCGTACGCTGCTCGGCAAGTTGCCGCTCCTCTCGAAGTCGTTCGCGAAGTCTGCGATCGACGAGAGTTTTAAAACTGTGTTCAACTCGATCTCGACCGAATAAAAGAAGTTCCTTCCAATTCATTGTTTCCACGTCCGACCAAAGTTTTTCCCGTTTGGCAGGGTCTCTGATGTTGAAGCACACACACTTCGTATCAACCTCGCCATCTGGATGTGCCGCTCGCGGTAGGAGAGGAGGTAAAACCCGAAAATCGATCACCTTCGTAGTACATCGGCGTTCAGGATGGAGACCTGTAAGTCATTTACGGATTGCTCAATCTTGAGTGATGACGCATGAATGGGGTTCCGCGTGACCATAATGAAAGAGCACTACTGCGATGATTTGAAAGCGGGTGATCGCTTCAAATCTGAACCGCTAAATGTGACAGAGCAGCAGCTCATCGAGTTCGCCCACAAGTTTGATCCGCAGATGTTTCATCTCAGCCGAAAAAGGGCTGAGCGAACAATTTTCAAAGGATTGATCGCGAGCGGCTGGCACACCGCTGCGATGACCATGCGCTTGTTTGTGCAAACATTGAATTTCGCTGAAGGCGCCATTGGTCTAGGCGTGGATGAACTTCGCTGGCCTCATGTGGTCCGACCTGGCGACGTGCTCACGGTAGAGACGGAAATTGTCGATCTGCGGCCGTCTCGGTCCCGGCCCGGGTACGGAATCATTCGTTTGCGCAATGTGACGACGAATCAGCGTGGAGAAACTGTTCAGACGATGCTGGCAAGCGCAATGGTGCCGAGGCGAGAGGAGCAACGAGGAAAGCGGTAAGCAGTATGCGGATTCACAAACCAGTTGCGGCGATAGCTTGATTGAAGTCCTCAGGTAACGGCGCTTCAAAAATTTTCCAATCTCCAGTACGTGGATGGCGAAACCCAAGCTTCCATGCATGCAACATTTGGCGCGGAAAATCTTTCGCGAAGCGAGGCGCATAAACCTTATCACCGAGCACAGGATGGCCGAGATGATGAAGGTGCACCCGAATTTGGTGGGTGCGGCCGCTGTGCAGCCGGCATTCAACCATGCTTGCCTGATCGCTCGAGCGAATGACGCGATATTCGGTTTTGGCTGGCCGCCCGCGCTTTGAGGCCACGCTCATTCGTTGTCGATGAACCGGATGTCGCCCAATTTTCTCTTCGATCACGCCTGCCGGTTTGCGCAGTTTTCCGGCGACCAGCGCGAGATAAATCTTTTCGACTGTGCGCGCGGCGAACTGTTTCGATAATTCGCGATGGGCGATGTCATTTTTGGCTACTACAAGACAGCCGCTCGTTTCCTTATCGAGACGGTGAACGATTCCGGGCCGTTCTTTTCCAGCGATCCCTGATAAACTCGTGCAGTGGCTGAGCAACGCGTTGACCAAAGTGTGTTCACGCTGACCGGCGCCGGGATGAACCGTCAGGCCAGCCGGTTTATTGATAACGACGAGATCGTCGTCTTCGAAGAGAACGTCGAGTGGAATCGGCTCCGGCCGCGTGTCGATCTTCTCCAGCGGTGGCTCGACAAGATCAATCTTGTCACCGCCGTGGACAATCTGCCGCGGCCGGGTGGTTTGCTCGTTGAGCCGAACGAACCCGCTGCGGATCAACTGCTGAAGACGCGACCGCGAATATTCAGGAAGTCGCTTCGCCAAAAACTGATCGAGGCGCAGCTTGGCGTCGTTCGCTGACACGACAAACTGAATCGGCGTCGACTCTTTCAATATTTCGGAACTAGATGAGAGCACGAACATGAGCAAGAATAAGAGTACGAACAGGAAGCGGAGCGAGGATGAACGAATCCCGCGCCTGAGAGTCAGATTTTAGACGAATCGTTGCTACAGACGCCCTTTGGCACGATGTTTCTGCACATGGCACAAAACCCACCGCCGCCATCATTTCCGTCACCGGAAGAGCTGAAGGCCAAGATCACGGAATTCATGAAACAGAACTTCGGCGATCGGGTCTCGGTGGCGACCTTTGCCGAGCCGGAGCCGGCGGCAGCGGAAGAGGATGAAAAACCGGAGAAGGCCGAGCCCAAGGAATTCGAATTCAATCTCCTCCCTCGGGATATTAAGGCGCATCTCGACCGGTTCGTGATTAAGCAAGAGGAGGCGAAGAAGGTTCTCGCAATCGCTGTCTGCGATCACTACAACCACGCGAATTATCTGCGCCGGATTGCGAAAGAAGATGCCAGGCGCGCGGAGGAGATCGAATACATCAAACAAAACGTGATCTTGGTCGGGCCGACCGGCGTCGGCAAAACATATTTGATCAAACATATCGCCGATCTGATCAAAGTGCCGTTTGTAAAGGCTGACGCGACGAAGTTTAGCGAGACCGGTTACGTCGGTGGCGACGTTGAAGATTTGGTGCGCGAGTTGGTACACAAAGCCGATGGCGACGTGAACCTTGCGCAGTTCGGCATTATTTATATCGACGAGATCGACAAGATCGCTTCGGCCGGAAATTTGATCGGCCGTGACGTGAGCGGCCGCGGCGTGCAGACCACGCTGTTGAAGTTAATGGAGGAAACAGAAGTGCCCGTCCGCAGTATGAACGATCTGCAGGCGCAACTACAGGCCGCGTTCGAATTTCAAAGACGCGGCAAGGCAAAACGCGAGACGATCAACACCCGACACATTCTGTTCGTAGTAAGTGGCGCGTTTGGGAAGCTGAAAGAACAGGTGGCACGGCGTGTCCGGCATGGTCAGATAGGATTCAGTGCACAACCAATTCAGGTGATGGACAACGAATTGTTTCAGCACGTGACGACGCAGGATTTTATGGAGTACGGTTTCGAGCCGGAATTCATCGGTCGATTGCCCGTGCGAGTGGTTTGTGAGGACCTCGACGCCGATGATCTCTTCAACATTATGAAATATTCCGAGGGCAGTTTGCTCCGGCAATACGAACGCGCGTTTCGTGCTTATGGCATCGAGATCAGTTTCGAGGACGAAGCGTTGCGTTTGCTGGCAGAAGCGGCTGCAAAGGAAAAGACCGGCGCGCGCGGATTACTCACGGTGTTCGAGAAATTGTTTCGCGATTACAAATATTATTTAGCAGGCTCGGGCCTGACCCAGCTACGAGTTACTGCTGCCTTGGTACGCGAGCCGCAGCGCGTGCTTGATCGATTGAGGGTCGAGGGACACAAGCTGGAAGCACAAATGCTCGAAACTGGCGCGCGTCAATTTGCCGAAAAATTCAGCAGTGAGCATGGATTAGAACTTGTGGTCGATGAGACTGCAATTCGGCGCCTGGTCGAACGTGCACAAGCTGAGCGCATGACAATGAGCGACCTGTGCGCCCATTTATTTAAGGATTACCAGTTCGGCTTGAACCTCATCAAACAAAACACGGGTCGAACTAAGTTTGTTCTTAACGCCGAGGCAATCGATGCTCCGGATAAGTTCCTGAGCGAATTGGTGGTGCAGTCCTACTACCCGGCTGCGGTCGCGCAAAAAGCCTGATCGGTGATGAAGCGATCGTTCATCACAACGCTCACAATTGGAGTTGGCGTCGCCCTCGCCGTTGCAGCGCTGCATGCCACAAAGTACACAGCAGGCCTCGAGAGTGCTGCCGTACAGCTTGTTTCCAACTATGCGGATGCAACGAGAATCGTAGGCGAAAAATGGCAATACGTTTCTATTTTGCTGGTAGCTCTTGCTGTCGCGTGGCTCAGCCTCGGCATTGTTCCGCGATGGCGTAGCCGTCTGCTGATTGGTTTATTTTTGGTAGAGCTGTTCGGTCTTTCATGGGTCTGCTCGCTTTATCGAATATTCTTCCAGCCGATTCCCTCCCTTCTTGCCCTGGTATTTGCGTTTGCAGCTTCGGAAGGCTGGTGGGCTTTCTTACGGAGGAACCGCTCGCATCTGGTGCGAACGTTCTTTGCCGATCGGCTCTCGAAACCGGAATTTCGACGTGTTAGCGACGACATAACTGCGTTCGATGCTGAGCCGAAAGCATACGAGGTAAGCGTGGTGGTGTGCGATGTCGGCAACAAACTTACATTCGCAAGAGATTCTGAGCCTGCGGCCTTCGCCGAAGCTACGGCGAAATTTATTCGCGAGACGGCTGAACATCTCACTAATGAAGGTGCTTACCTGCATGCCGCTGACGGAGAGGGCGTGGTCGCTTTTTTCGGGTTTCCGATTCCGGACCCTGAGCATGCGCAGAAAGCGGTTCGCGTTGTTCTCGACATGGTAAAGAATTCTCGGGAGCGCGGGCAAGATAGCGAAGAAGCTGTTCACAAGCGGGACATGCACGCCGGGGTTAGCTCCGGCTCCATAATTGCCGGCGCGCTGAAAGACACTCAGCGTCTTCTACTTCTGGCGGGTGGCGAACCAATTGATTTGGCGCGTAGATTCTGCGCGCTGAATAATTTCTACGGATCAAACGCTCTGATGGACACGCCCACTTTTGATCGGGTGAGTGATGCAGTTATCGCGCGTCCAATTGATTTTGTGAGCGGGCTGAATTCGCATGATCGGCTGGAAATCTACGAACCGCTTTGGCTCGTTGCCGAGGCCAAACCCGAACACATCGCGCGCCGCGACTCTTTCTGGAGCGGTGTGGTTCTTTATCGGGAAAAACGCTGGGCGGAAGCTTATAGTGAATTTCAGAAGGCGCGGGGGTCGGAAGAGGAAGATGATCCTCCATTGCAATTCTACTTGCGCAAGCTGGAGCCGCTTCTCCTTCAGTTAACAGAATCGCCCCTGGAATAAATCTGCCAAAGGACGGATCCGCCGTGGCGAACCTAAGCGCGCTTTGAGAAGAACGGAATATCCGGCGGCAATCCGGGATTTGATTGCGCAACTGCGACAAATGCCGGGAGTTGGCCCTCGCTCCGCGGAACGGATCGCGCTCTGGATGGTGCGGGCTCGGGGCGATCAACCGGAGCAAATCGCGCGCGCTGTCACAGATACCCGCCAGGCGATTCGTTCCTGCAATCTCTGCGGATTTTTTGCTGCCAGCGACATCTGCGAAATATGCGCCGACTCCTCGCGTTTAGCGGAGTTGCTCTGCGTCGTAGAACAGCCAACCGACATACTGCCTCTGGAGAAAACCGGCGCCTTCCGCGGGCGATATCATTCTCTCGGAGGCAAAATTTCGCCACTCGATCACGTCGCGCCCGAAGATTTGCGCATCAAAGAATTACTTGAGCGCATCGACCGGGAAAAAATTACTGAAATTATTTTCGCATTACCTGCCGATGTGGAAGGCGAAGCAACTACAAATTATATTGTCGATCTGTTGAAGGACAAACCGATCAGCCTTACACGAATAGCCCGCGGCATTCCAGCCGGTGGCGGCCTTGAATCGGCTGATGAACTTACGCTCTCTGCTGCGCTCTCGGGGCGTACGAAAATTTGATCGTTGAAAACGTTGAAGCGATGAAGCGTTGAAGCGCTTTAAGTAGGGCCGCTTCAACTCTTCAACGGTTTAACGGTTCAACGTGATTCCACGGCCGATTTAACTTTTGTAACTTTTTTAACGGTTGTAACTTTGCTCGATGTCCTGCGCGAAGATTGATCCGGCATTGCACCAGGCGCAGAAGCCGCCTTGGATCAAGGTGCGGCTTCCGTCCAACCCGGTTTTCTTTTCCACGAAAGCGCTCATTTCGGATTTGCGATTACACACTGTTTGCGAGAGCGCGCAATGCCCAAACCGCTGGGAATGCTGGAGCCAGGGCACAGCAACCTTCATGATCGCTGGTGACCGTTGCACGCGCGCATGCGGATTTTGCGCGGTTACAACTGCAAAGCCTTTCGCGCTGGAACAAGATGAACCGAAGCGTGTGGCCGAGGCGGTGAGCCGGATGAAATTAAAACATGTCGTGATCACTGCCGTCGCGCGTGACGATCTCAAGGACGGCGGCGCTGATCATTTCGCCAGAACGATTAGGGCGATCCGCGAAATTGATCCGTCAATTATAGTCGAAGTGCTCGTTCCCGATTTTCACGCGCAGGATTGGTGCATTCAGGCTGTGCTCGAAGCCGGGCCGGACATTTACAATCACAACGTGGAAACGGTCGAACGCCTGACGCCGCTGGTGCGCTCGCGCGCTAAGTACGACATCTCGTTGCGGGTTTTGCGGCGCGCAAAAGACTTGTCACCGGAGGTAGTGACTAAGAGCGGCGTCATGCTTGGGTTGGGCGAAGAAGAAACGGAACTTTTCCAGACGATGGACGATTTGCGCGAGGTCGGCTGCGAAGTGTTAACCATGGGCCAGTATTTGCGCCCGACTCCGAAACATTTGCCGGTAGTTGAATACATCACGCCGGAGCAATTCAATTACTACGGCCGCATCGCGCGCAGAAAAGGTTTTCTCTACGTCGCGTCGGGTCCGCTGGTTCGCAGTTCTTACCACGCGGCCGACTTTCATCCAGTGGTGCGCCGATGACAGAACCAGAGCGCGACCTGCTCGCTCAAATTCGTTCACACACGGCAGCGGTCATTCCTGCGTATCAGGACGAAAAACATATCGGCGACATCGCCCGCCGAACCCGCCAGCGAGTCGACCATGTTGTTGTGGTTGATGACGGGTCAACTGATCAGACCGCACAACGGGCGCGCGAAGCCGGCGCAGACGTGATCGTTCACGATCAAAACCGCGGCAAAGGCGAAGCGATCAAGACAGGATTAGCGCACTGGTTCACTGCAGCCAATCCGTCCTCCGTCGGATTGGATCGACACATCACGTGGGCGATCCTTCTCGATTCGGACGGTCAACATCTTCCGGAAGAGATTGATCGATTTTTGTCGGCGGCAGCATCTGCTACGAGACCGAGCTTTTTCATCGGTACCCGCATGAACAACCTTGTCGGAATGCCGTTTATCCGGCGAGTCGTGAACCACTTCATGAGCAGCCAGATCAGCAGGCTTTGCAGACAAAAAATCCCCGATACGCAGTGCGGTTTCCGCTTGGTGGATCGGCAACTGGTTCCAGAGTTACTTCGGGGCGGACACCGTTTCGAGTACGAAACTGAAGTGCTCATTACCGCCAGCTGCAAAAATTACCGGATCGAATCAGTCCCAATCACGACTGTTTACTCCGATGAAGTGAGCAAGATTCATCCCCTTCGGGACGCGTTTCGCTTTTTCAAATTGATGTGGCGCTATCGGAAACTGTAGCGGCGGTCGGGCGTGCCACGTCAAAACCAGCGAAGGCGGTCTCTGCAAAGAAACAACGTAGCGGTGTTCGCTGATTGCGGCGGTGTTCGTACCGCCACGAAGTCGGGTTGCGAAAAACGAATCGTTTCGCGCGGATAAACGCTACTTGATTGTAAAGAGGATACTGGCCGTGTTGCCTTCGCTCACCACGCTCATGATGTAATTTCCGGCAGGAAGCTTCTTTCCGTCCATCGTTTTGTCGATGGTCGTTTTGGTTTTGCCCTGGAGCAAAATCAGCGCGGGCGTTGAGCCTTGGACCGGTTCGTTTTTCGCAGTCACCATATTCACGTTCACAATGATCATGTCGCTCTTCGATTCGACCGCGAGTTCCGCATCCGCCGCAACCGGATGTTCGATCTTCGCGAAAGGCGTGCCGTCCTTTGCCGCCTGACCGCCAATACTGACAAGAAATGGAAGCGAGTCACTTGCGAAAAGACCAAACGGAAAAGCTGCCGAGATGATGAAAAATAAGAGAAGACGTTCCATAGGGAACAGGTTGATGCCGGATTCTGCGCAGGAACGCAAGACTGGAATCCCGTCATTGCCGGAGGAGCGCGAAAGAGGCAGAATCCGCCGCACGTGAAGTGATGGGGAATCATCGCTGACAAGTTCACCAAAGCTGGTGGAGTTGAGGCTGTGTCTCATCATCGCCAGCCGGAAAAGGCTACCGGATCGAATCAGTCACTATAACAAATGTTTGTCCGATCAAGTGAGCAACATTCATCCACTGCGCGATGCGATTCGCTTTCTTAAATTGATGTGGCGCTATCGGAAACTGCAACGCACGTAGCGCTACCCTAAATAAGGTTAGGGCTTTCGGGCCGGCAGAGGCTTAGAGCTTTTCAGGATTTCCGACTCGGGCGTAAGCGTTGCTGGTTTGCCGCTGAAGATGAGGCGGTTTGGCTTTTGAGCGAGCGTTTCGACGAGCTCCTTAGCGTATGTCGTAACTACTTTCAGGTTCAAGAGGGTCACGTGCAGTTGCTTCAACTGTTCCTGAAGCTGCTTGTCCGTCGATTTGATGAAAGTGTTCCCTGTGGTCAGGAAAGTGTCTGCACCTTTGGCCACAGTCTCGAGGTTTTTGATCACGTTCTGAAGATTATCTACGTCTATCTTCAGCGAATCTGCCAACGGCCCGAGCTTCGGCGTGAATTCGCCGAGATCTTTCTTCAAACCCGTGACCGTCACGTTCAAATTGTCGAGCAGCTTGTTTGCATTATCGAATAACGGACCTGCTGCCGCCGTGATTTGCTCGAGCCCGTAAGCAGGATGGCCTTCAATCGCGGCGTTGTTTGCCAGCGTCTCACCACCGGGCGTGCCCGCAGAAAGCGCCACAAACTTGGGCGAGAGCATTGTATCGGAGCTGAGCGTGGCCGTGACATCTGCAGGCAACGGCGGAATTCCTTCATCAAGACTGACCGTCACCCGTACAGCGTCTTTCTTGTTTGCGCTTGCTTCCCGCTCCTTTGCAGTGAGATGCCGCATCGCGATCACGCGTCCAGCGGGTGCGCCGGCATAACGGACTTCGGAGTTGACCTTAATGCCGGTCACATCCTCGTAATTGATTTGCAGTGTGCGTGTCGGTTTTTTGAGGTGATATCCCGACAGCGCGAACGTGAGCGCTCCGAGCAGAACGATACTGCACGCGATCACGGACAAGGCGACAAGGTAATCGGACAGGCTGCGCTTCATGAATGTTTGTGATGAAAACGGAATCGCCCGCCGAGAAACGGGCGGGGCCGAACATGTTGATGATCTTTATGCTCTTCCTGTGAAACGTTCAACGGAATCGGACCGTCTGGCTTCCCGTGGATAAACTGCTGCACTTCCGGATTTGGACTGTTCCGAATTTCGTCTGGTGTGCCTTGCGCCACAATGGAGCCGTGACCGAGCATAATCATCCGCGTGGCGATGCGAAACGCGCTGGTCATGTCGTGTGACACAACCACTGCGGTCATGTGGCTGCGCTTGGTCAAATTCAGTGTTAGCTGGTCGACGACGGCGGTCATGATTGGATCGAGTCCCGAGGTCGGTTCGTCGCTGAATAGCAACTCGGGATCGAGAGCAAGCGCACGTGCAAGTCCCACCCGCTTTTTCATCCCGCCACTAATTTCATCCGGCTTAAGATCTTCAAAGCCGGTCAGCCCAACCATCTCAAGCTTTTGTTTCACGATTTGTTCGATTTCATCTGGGGATTTGTCGGTGTGTTGGAAAAGTGGCAGCGCAACGTTCTCGCCGACGGTGAGCGAGGCGAGTAGCGCGCCGGATTGGAATAACATCCCAAATCGCAGCCGCACACGTTCAATCTCACGTTCTTTCATTCCTGTGATCTCTTCTCCGAAGAGTTTCACCGATCCTGCAGTCGGTTTCATAGAGCCGATCATGTGCCGAAGTAACGTGCTCTTGCCGCAACCGCTGCCGCCCATGATAACCAGCGTCTCGCCGCGCTGAACGTTAAAAGAAATCCCATCGAGCACCGCGCGGTCGCCGAATTTACGGACCAGCTGGTCTACCTCGATGATGCTGTCTTCGCTAATACTCATGCACTGAAAAAGAAGATGCCTGTTAATACCGCGTTAGTCACTAACATCGCCAGCAAAGCTTGGACGACGGAAGCGGTGGTGGCCTGACCCACGCCCTCAGCGCCGCCTTCGACAGTGAGTCCGGCGTTGCAGGCGATTGTGATCACAATCCATGCAAAAACCGCGCTCTTGATCATTCCTGAATACAAGTCCCAGGTGTCAGCGCTTTCGAGGGCACGCAGAATGTAACCCGCCGTATTAAAATCAAGCGCGAAACGGCAGACTGCCCAGCCGCCCATGATGCCGATGTAATTTCCGAAGATGGTGAGCGCTGGCAGCATCACCAACATGGCGAGAAATCGCGGCACGACCAGATATTGAACCGGATTGATCGCCATGACCTCGAGTGCCTCGATCTCCTCGGATACTTTCATCGTACCTAGCTCAGCCGCGACAGCAGAGCCGCTCCGGCCGATTACAATAACTGCGATCAGAACCGGCCCCATTTCGCGCAGGAGCGTGAGCATCACCAGATCAGGAATGTACATTTCCGCGCCGAGACTCTCGAGAGAATGGGCAGCCTGCATGGCCAGCGTCACGCCTATGCTGAATGCCGTCAGGGCCACCATCGGCGCGGCGCGAACGCCGATGAACACCATTTGGCGAAAGATCGGAGCGATCTTGAAAAATTGCCCGGTGAAAGGCGCAATCAAAATCCAGTAGAGCAGGCTGAGGTTAAGCTGGAGGTAGTTTTTCACGCGAAGTTCGAGCGACACTCCCGAAATCCAACCCCAAGTCACGGAAGATCACCTGCGCCGCATTTCTCCCCGGCGCCATTGACACACCGGGGCCAGGATGACTGCCGGAACTACACAGGTATACATTAGAGATTGGAGTTTTGTATTCTCCGAGTTCGGGAATCGGGCGCAGCGAACCGGTTTGGTACGGGAGAAACGCCCCTTGTCCGAGCGTGCCTCGAACAGCGCTAATGATTCTCCGCGAGATATCGATCGGGGAGTGGGCTACCCGTTTAAGAATTTTTGCCTTCAAGTCGGGAATGTAGTTGCGAGTAATGAGGTCGATGAGGTAATCAGCGTACGGTTCGCGCACCTCGTCCCAAGTACGTCCGGGGATCTTGCCCGTTGCGTCGTCAGTAATAACATAGGGGACACTGAGGACGACGAATTTCATCAACGCCTTACCGGCTGGTGCGCGGCTGGGGTCTATAGCGGAGTCATTCCAACTCACGATCATTGGTGCCGAAGGCAGTGCGCCACCGCGACACTGTAGATAAACCTGCGCGAAGAAGTCGAGCGTAGGTTCGGTAAGATGAACATGCGCGGATTGGCGGGCAGCAGGTCCGGCGTTGTAGTTGATAGGGCTCTCGAGCGCGACGAATATGACAAAAACTGAATCGCCCCACTAGTAATGCTCCATTTTGTCGATGATTTCTCGTTGCAACATCGCGGCGCCGAGCAAATCAACCACGAGATGGCGTGGATCCACATTTGAGACGACCAGCTCACCGACGGGAATTTCCTCGCCACTTGTCAGGCGCACAGCAGTGGCACGTTTTGGATCGCCCAGAATTCTTTCGACCAGCGCATTCGTGCGGATTTCTCCACCATGCGCTTGCAGATGTTCGGCGAGAGCGAGCGTAACGCGGTGCATACCGCCTTTAACCAGGTTGTTGCCGGCGTTTTGCAAGACCGAAGCGAAGAGCCAGCCGAGCTCCGCGCCACCCGCGTCGTCGGGCGAGGAGCCGAGAAAAGTGGCGAACGAGCCGAACAAGGTTTTCGTCGCTTCTGCTTCGAGCGTCTGGTTCGCCCACGATCGAATGCTCTGCATGCTAAACCGATAGGCTTCCATTCCCGCGGAGGATTCGGCAAAGTCCGCTGCTGCGGCCGGGAATGAAGGAGGAGGTGAAAACATCGCCTCTGTAATAGCGTCCTTTTGCGCGAGGAAACGGTTCATCAAGGCACGCCATGTCCCGGCGTCCTTTCGCGAATAGCGGGCTATCTCTCCAACAGTCTTTTCAATGTCGCGATGGACGCTGATTATATCACCGTGGGGAAAGGCATGTGAGAAAGGAATCTCGGGCTCAATGAGTTCGTAGCGATCCAGTAAACCCAATTCGTGCGGGACCGGTGAGAGATTTGCGAGTTGATACCCGCTCGCATGAAGATCCGACCAAAAACCGGGCAGTGTTTCCTCTTCGGTGACGGTCATGCCGCCAACCGTGCGATATTGTTCCAGAACAAGGACCCTGAGCCTGGCCCTCGCCAGATAACAGGCGCACGTCAGGCCGTTATGTCCCGCGCCGATAACGATAGCGTCGTACAGATTTGGCATACTCAGGACAGACTAATGACCTCGAGCGCAGCAAGGCGACTTCGGTTAGGCGCAATTGCAATCCTGTACAACAAATTAGGCTGGAAATAATTTTTCACTTGCCGCTTGAGCGCGCAGAATGCCAAGGTGCGCGCGTTGACGAAAGCCGAAAGTTCAGCGCTTTAGTCATAAATCGCCGCGCAGGCTGAGGCCCAATCACAACGCAATGGCTCAAAGCGAAATCGACAGCCTGCGCGCGTTGCTAACCTCGAAGCCCCGACCCATCGGTTGGGCCGAACGGCGCCAGCGGCTCGATGCTATTGGTTCCGTCTGGCCTGTGGCCGATGATGTGAAGCTTGAGCCGGTGGATATCAACGGTTTGAGAGGAGAGTGGTCGATTGTTCCGGGCAGTGATCCCTCGCGTGTCCTGATGTTTTTTCATGGCGGCGGCTACTGTTCCGGATCGCTCGTGAGCCATCGTCGAATGGTTACTGAGGCGGGCCGTGCCGCCGGAATGCGCACACTGGCCGTGGCCTATCGACTCGCTCCCGAGCATCCGTTTCCCGCAGCCTACGACGATGCGCTCACGGCTTGGCGTTTTTTGCGAAATGAAGAGATTCCGGCTGCATGTATCGCAGTTGCTGGCGACAGCGCAGGCGCCGGGCTCGCAATAGGGTTGATCGGCCAGTTGCGCGATGCACACGAGGACCTTCCGTCGTGTGCATGGCTCGTGTCGCCTTGGATGGATTTAACAATGTCTGGTCCGACCCTCGCCAGCAAGGACGCCGTAGATCCGATTATTCATAAGACTTATCTGGATGAGTTGGCTGACGCATATGTTCCTGCAGGAGTGGAGAGAAAGGACCCGCGCGTTTCTTCGCTCCACGCCGATCTCAGAAATTTTCCTCCGTTACTGATCCAGGTGGGTTCTGCCGAAACGTTGCTCGATGATGCCACTCGTTTCGCGCGCGCGGCAGGTGCGGCGGACGTTCCCGTGACTTTGGAAATTTGGCCGCACATGATCCATGCGTGGCATCTGTGGAACGCTGGGCTTGAGCCTGGCCGTCGGGCACTAGCTGATGCAGGTGCTTTTATCCGGGTGCATATCGGCGACCGCAATCGATAACTCATGACCGCGCACGACTCAGATTGCCGGAGTAAATTAGCCGGCCTTCCGCGATTTACGCTGGCGACTAAACCAGTCCTCGCTTTCGGAAATCGCCGAGATTATTGCCGGAGGAGCGCTCCACCAGATCAATCGTGAATTTGAGCAGGCAAACTTCCCAGGCTTCGTCCACGCCATGAATAACTGCTGTGAGCGGCTCGGCTTTGCTTTCGACTTTGCGCTTGGTCCGATTGATCACTACGTCAATTGAATCACGGAGCATCTGTTCGCTCAGGTCGGTTTTGCGAAATTGAAAACCATAACGAAGCACCGCCACATTTCGGGCGTGTTCGCGCAGTTGCTCGACGTATTGCTCCGCCTTTTCTCCGAAACCCTCCAGTAAGAGCCGGCAATAATGTTCGGGCGTGAGAATCTGCGGACGTTCTGCGTGGATTTTTCCGTTACGAACGCGGACTTGATCGACGCGGTCCATCAACTCGGAGATCAAATAAAAATCGAAACTGGTGTTGCCGAAAGTCGCGATTTGTCGTTCAGGCGTGACGATTACATGCGTGTTTTCAATTGCGTAATCGAAGTCGTCTCTGGTCATGGCTATCGCAACAAGTTAGCGGTCTAACAGCGGAGGTTCAAAGATGACGAATTAATGCCGAAGCCCGAATGACACAAGTGCACCCAAGCGCAACGCGAGCGCTACGACATGTTGGTTCCTTTTTGCTATGGACCTTGTGTTTGCGGCTCCTGTCCCTGCGACGATTGAAACAGCGAGAGATACTGGCTGTAGCCTTCTTCTTTCAATTTATTCACCGGAATGAACCGCAGCGCGGCGGAGTTCACGCAGTAGCGCTCGCCGGTTGGAGCGGGACCGTCATTAAAGAGATGGCCGAGATGCGCATCGCTTGCTTTGCCACGAACCTCGGTGCGTTCCATTCCGAAGGAAGAATCCTTCTTTTCGGTTACCTTTTCTGGCGAAATGGGCTTAGTGAAACTGGGCCAGCCTGTGCCGCTGTCGAATTTATCAAAGGAACTAAACAGCGGTTCGCCCGTGATAATATCGACATAAATGCCGGGCTCGTGATTGTCCCAGTAAGCATTGTGAAACGGGGTCTCGGTGCCGCACTCCCGGGTGATGTGATATTGATCTTTGGTCAACTGGCTTTTCAACTCGGCGTCGCTGGGAACTGGCTTGTTTGGATTCATTTTTTCGGCTTCTTTTTTCTGCGTTTGAGCATAACCAAACAAGATCGAGCCGACAATCACAAGAATCGTGCCAAGCACACCGAACCACAAAGTTTTACGCGACCTATGTGTGTGCATTAAACGTGTCGTGTTCATATTTCTTCACCCTTTCATCCCTAGGGGGCTGCTTAGTTAATTATTTTACGCGTCAACGCCTCGTTTACAAATGTTACGGGCGCAAAATCGCCTTCCGCGCCGTACGCTACGAAGGCGGGATCTCTTTATAAGATTCGTATCCAAGCTAAAGAATGGTCGGCGGCAACTTGCACCAGAAGATTGCTGCTCTCGCCATTTTGATCGGCAGAATCTCGCTAGTCGAAGCCCTCCCGCCCGGCCTCGGGAACGCGAATATAGCGACGGAAGGTAATCAATCCCACCGGCGCGACCGATGCCGCCAGAGCAAAGATGAGCCACATCGTTCCAGAATGGCGCGGACCGTGTTCCGGACAAAACGCGGCGAGTAGCCAGCCACCGGCGCCTACAAGAAGTTTGCCCACCAGAAAAGGAAGATACGCGAGCGAGCCGTACGAGGCTTCCTGTCCTTTGGGTGCAATTGCAGCGGCATACTCGTAAACGCGCGGCGAGTAGAACGCTTCTCCAATGGAAAATACGATCAGGTAGAGCGCAGTCATGATGTAGTACGGGTGAATACTCCCGCGTACGCCGAGATAGCCGTGACCCAGCCATTGCCCGGGGCCACTGGCAGCGGCGGCCATGAACCATCCCGTCGGCAGCGCCATGATGAATACTCCAGTGGCACAAATTGCTCCACCGATCACCACCATCCGATATGCTGCATATTTTTGGGTCAGCGCGCCTACTATCGGCACCAAGAGAATGATCATGATCGCGTTGATTGCGGATAGTTTTCCAACAGGAGCGTGCATGCCAAGCTCGCGGATGCCGAACTTCGGAAAGACGTAATCCATCTGCAAAAATATGGCCTTGAGAAATCCGATGAAGAGAAAGAAGACAAGCAACCGGTAAAACCCGGACTGGCCAATCAGCCGCCGAAAAAGATGCGCGGTATCGATCGCGCTTTGGCGCACCGTCTGTGCGATACGTTTCCAAAAGGCGGACGCAGTCCCCCGATTGCGGGACGATTCAGCAATCATCGGCCCTCCGTTAGCTGCGTCCGCGCCTCGACGGATAAAATAGATCACGGGAAAGAGCACGATCTCGAACGCGAGGCTGACGATGAACAGCTGCTGGTGCGTGGTTGGCGCAAATCCAAAAACGCTGACGTGCAAGTTCAGCTCGCGGACGTAATCGAAGATCCATCCCGCGGCGATGTAGCCGATGTTCATTATCATGTAGATGATCGAGAACGAGATCGACCGCTGAGCTACCGTGGAGTATCGTCGCGTGGCCGCGAGCAGCACCGGTGTTCCGAGAGCTTCGCCGACTGCCAGCGGAAGGACACCGCAGGCGAGTGCCAGCGATGGGATTGTCGTAATGACCATTACGCTGCGCGCGATCGTGCAGATGGCCACGCCTAGAAAAAAAGTCCGGCGCAATCCGATTGCGTCCGTCAGTGAGCCGGCAAGCAATGTGAACACAGTCATTGCCGGCGCCCAGACCCAGCCTACCAGTGCTCCCGCCGCTTGATCGCTGAAGCCGAGATCCTTCGACAACCACAAAACCATCGTCTTGTTTGTGACTGAGTAGGCCGTGTAAATGAGAAACTTGATCAGGAAAGTCAGCCACAACTCGCGCTGCGCTCCCTTCAGCACGGTGAATTTCGCCAGGAAACCGCGCAGGCCTGTCACCACGACCGGAGCGACGTTGTCTTCCGGCACGAACGTCTCTTTGACTGCTTCTCCCATTAGCTTGAACTCGAACTACAACATGTTTGCGATAAACTCGCGCGCGTTGAATGGCGCAAAGTCGTCCAGTTGCTCGCCGGTTCCAACGAAACGCGTTGGAAGTTCGAGCTCATCCTGAATCGCAACAATGATCCCGCCTTTGCCGCTGCCATCGAGTTTCGTAGCAATCAGGCCAGTCAGCGTCAGCGCACTGTGGAATTCACGGGCCTGTGTGAGCGCGTTACCGCCAGTTGTTGCATCGATCACGAGCAGTGTTTCGTGCGGCGCGTCTGGATCAAGTTTGGCGAGCGTCCGTTTCACTTTTTGGAGCTCCGACATCAGATTCGTTTTAGTGTGTTGGCGGCCAGCCGTGTCGCAAATCAAGAAATCGGTCTCGCGCTTTGTCGCCGCCTGATACGCTTCATAGCAAAGCGCGGCAGGATCGGTACCGTACTGGCCGCGAATCATTTCGACGCCGAGTCTTTCGGCCCAAATGCCAAGCTGCTCGATCGCCGCGGCACGAAAGGTGTCGGCTGCCGCCAAAAAGACGCTATGTCGATCTTGTTGCAAATAATGCGCGAGTTTTGCTGTCGAAGTTGTTTTCCCGGTTCCGTTCACACCGACAATCAAAATCAGTGTCGGTTTGCCATTCGCTCGACGGATCGGCGTCGAATCGTTGGGCAAGATCCGCGCGATCTCTTCTCGCACGGCCTTGATCACATCGCCAATTCCAAGCACAGACCAGGCCTCACGTTCTTGAAGTGTTTTGATGATTCGCGCTATCATCGGCACACCGAGATCCGCGCGGATGAGAGACTCTTCAAGCTCCTCCCAGTCGATTGGCTTGGCGGCAAATTGCTGAACGAGCGATTGGAGAAACTTCATTTGGGAAGTCGTGAATCGAGCTCAGGGATTCCTGAATCGCGGTGAGAACGCAACAATCTTAACGAATCACGCCTCTCGTTTCGTGACCGGCACGCGCGCGGGCCGATCCAAATCTTTTCGCACGCGATCGAGAATACCATTCACAAAGCGGCCTGATTCAGCGCCCCCGAAGGTTTTTGCCAGCTCGATGGCTTCATTGATTGAGACCACCGGAGGTATGTCGTCGCGATAAAGCATTTCATAGATCGCCAGCCGGAGAACATTGCGATCAACAGGTGAGATACGGCGAAATTCGTAGTTTTCGCAGTAGCGGCGAATGCGCTCATCGATCTCTGGTAGATGCGCAACCATTCCTTCGATAAGTGGCTGCGCAAATTCTCGGACCCGTGGCGTAGCTGGGCAAAAATCCCAGAAATCGTCAATTTTCTCCGGCGCTTCGCCACGTTGAAGGTCGCGCCAGAAATGATATTGAACTGCCGCTTCACGCGCGCGTCGTCGCTTGCCCATAACGATCAACCTCTCCGAAGGTCCGCCATCACATTCGCGATTTCCACCGCCGCACGCGCGGCTTCGGTGCCGCGATTGATCTGGTTCTCAAGGCAACGTGCACGGGCTTGACCTTCGTCGTTGAAACTGAGGACCACGTTGATTACTGGCACTGCTTGTTCCACCGCAATGCGTTGAAGCGCATCTGTGACTGAGCGGCTGAGATTTTGTGCGTGATTCGTTTCGCCTTGCAAGATCACGCCGCAGGCGATGACGGCGGATGCTTGTCCTTGCGATGCTAGTTCCTTTACGACCACAGGAATTTCGAAAGCTCCGGGAACGCGATGGACGAAAATCGTCGCATTTGGGGCAAGAGCGCGCAATTCTCGCTCCGCATGATCAACCAAGCCCTGCACATAACGCCCGTTGAATTGGCTTGCCACGATTGCGAACCTGCGTTCGGACTTAACAACGGGTGGACGAGGCGGTGCTTCCTTCGTCATTCGCAGTCTAGAGCAAGTGACCCAACTTCGTCCTTTTGGTCTCGAGATATTTGATGTTGTGCGGATTTGCCTCGGCCCGAATCGGCACTTGCTCAATCATTTCGAGACCATACCCCTCCAGGCCGACAACTTTCTTCGGATTGTTAGTCAGAAACCTGAACTGCCGCACGCCCAGGTCGAAGAGGATCTGCGCGCCGAGGCCGTAATCGCGCAGATCGCTCGCGTAACCTAGCTTGACGTTGGCCTCCACGGTATCGAGACCTTCTTCCTGCAACTTGTATGCGTGGATTTTTGCCGCGAGACCGATCCCTCGTCCTTCCTGGCGCATGTAAACGAGAACGCCATTGCCTTCCTCCTCGATTTGCCGGAGCGCCGCATGCAATTGATTTCCACAATCACAGCGGCGCGAAGCGAAAACGTCGCCGGTGAGACACTGACTGTGCACGCGCACCAGTGTCGGCTTTTTCTTGTCAATTTTGCCTTTGACCAGGGCGAGATGGTGCTGCCCATCGAGTTTCGAACGATACAGGTGCAATTCGAAATCGCCGTACTCAGTTGGCATTTTCACGATTTGCTCCAGCTCCACGAGCTTTTCGCGAAGACGGCGATAGGCGATCAAGCTTTGAATCGTGCAAATCCGAAAAGCGTGTTTCTTGCGAAACTCCATCAGTTCCGCCAGACGCGCCATGGTGCCATCGTCGTGCAGAATTTCGCAAAGCACTCCCGCTGGCTGCAGGCCCGCCATTGTTGCCAGGTCCAGGGCAGCCTCGGTGTGTCCTGCACGCCGCAGCACGCCGCCGTCCTTCGCGCGCAATGGGAATACATGCCCGGGCTGGTGCAGGTCATCCGGCGATGATTTCGGATTGGCGATTGCTAGGATCGTCGTTGCGCGGTCATACGCGCTGATGCCGGTTGTCACGCCACGCGCGGCGTCAACTGAAACGGTGAAGTCGGTGCGATGTTTTTCGCGGTTTTGTACCACCATTCGCTGCAAGCCGAGTTGGTCCGCGCGCTCGTTCGATATAGGCACACAAATCAAGCCGCGCCCGTGCGTCGCCATGAAATTGACGGCTTCAGGTGTCACCTTTTCCGCCGCCATCACCAGATCGCCTTCATTCTCGCGATCGGCGTCGTCGGTCACGATGACCATACGCCCCTTGGCGATGTCGCTCAGCACGTCGTCAATCGCGTCGAACTGAAATGTTTCTGCCGTCTTTGCAATCATCGACCCAATACCATTACGTCCACCGCCGCTATGAGCAACTGCTAGTCTGGCAGCGGGCCGTTGACTTAGTTAATCGCCACCACCTGAGGCGACGATCGCTTCAGGGCGATACATGTCGTGGTTACTTCCTTGAAACTCAGCTTTCAATTTTACTTTGAACTGGGAAAGATCGACAAGGTCCCACCGCGTGAACTTCCACGGAGAGCCCGATTCACCGCGTGATTTGTGTTCGAAGCCGACGATGAAATGCACTGCGTCGTCGCTCACCTTGTTGGTCGTTTTCTTCGGCTCGAAATAGAACGTGCGAAAACTGCTGTCGCGGCTTCCGACAGTGTAAAGTTTCGGGTCGACATAAAAGACGCGCTTGCTATCGAGATCGACTATTCGCAAATCGGGATAACCAGAACGCTGCGGTTTGCCGTCGTTCGTGAGCGGAAAATCGCAATGCACGCCGGGAGTGGCGTTTAGCAACTCCCGCAAAGTATCTTCAAAATGGCTGCTCACTTCATTGATGCGATCGACATGTTGAATCGCGCTGCCCGGCGCATTCAATCGCTTCACCGTTTCATTGCAGGCTGCGCTGATCGCTTTTGCCACGCGCTGATCGACTGGATTGTTTGCGTCGAAAGGGAGCACTTTCTTTCCGGTGGTATCGAGAATGACTTCGCTGAAGGGAATGGCACGAAGTTGTTGATCTTCATCCAGCAACCATGGGATGAGTTGATCCACGGGCGTGTTTGGCGCTGGCGATGGTTGCCCCATCGCAGCGGCCGCCAGGATTATCAGCGTGATTGACGGGAGAAACCTCACCCGTGCTTCTAAGCTTCCCGGTGCATTACGACGCCTTCGGGCGTTTCGTGAACTACTTTGAATCCGAACCGCTCGTAAAGCCGCAACACTGGTTTCCCGGTCACGAAGCTTAGGGAGATGGTTGACTGTTCGGGGTTCGCGCGGACCAATTGTGTCAGCAGTGCCGTGCCGATCCCGTGCTTGCGGTGCTCCGATTTCACGACAAGAGCCAGCTCTGGCGCGGCGTCAGATTTATCGGACGGCTTGCGCAGCCAAACTGCACCGAGGAGCATGCCATCTTTTTTGCTGTGTGCGACAAATCCGGTGTCACCGACCCGGCCCCAGTCTTTCACGTATCGCGCAAATTCTGGACGGTGTACGATCTCGCGCGGTGGCAATTCTTTTTTTCCAGGCGACGACAATCCCTGATACAACATTTCCCAGAGGATGGGCTCATCCTCAGGGGTGAGCTGACGAATTACATACTCCATGGCAAGGGAGACCGGCACATTTCCTGTAATGTTGTCCATAACCGGCGAAACACCAGAAAGCTGTTGAATTGAGCGTCGTTAGCACCACATGCCGCAAAAATCGCGTTGTAATGTTACATTATTTACGAACCATCAGGAATGACAACAGACCGCGACTACGTTCTCGGCACGCATGATGAAGAACTGGCGAGACTCGGGCTGCAACACAGGGTTTGGCGTCCGGTAGTTTTGGATTGCTGGCAAAGAGCTGGCGTGACGGTCGGCAAACGTGTACTCGACGTGGGCGCGGGCCCCGGTTACGCGACTGTCGACCTCGCAGAGATTGTCGGACCGACGGGCGAAGTGGTCGCGCTGGAGCGTTCGCGGAACTTCATCGACGCGATGGAAGCAACCTGTCGCGCGCGGTCGCTCACGAACGTGAAAATTCACGAGATCGATTTGATGACCGACGATTTGCCCACAGGGGATTACGATTTCGCCTGGTGCCGCTGGGTGCTCTCTTTCGTTGTCGATCACGCATTGTTGATTCGCAAGCTGGCACGCGCGATGCCGAAAGGGAGTCTATCGATCTTTCACGAGTATGGGCATTACGAGAGCTGGAGATTCTTCCCCCGGCTGCCGATGCAGGAACGTTTCCGGGAGCATGTGATTGCGACCTGGCGCGAATCCGGCGGCGAACCCGACGGGGCTGCTCAATTGCCTGCACTGCTTTCGGCAAACGGCTTTATCATTCGCTCGGCCACACCACATGTCTTTTGCGTGCGTCCGAGGGATCACATGTGGCAATGGCCAGCCACGTTTATCGAAACTTATCTTCCGCGTCTGATTGAAATGGGACGCATCGATCAAGCATTTGCCGACGACGTACGAGCAGACTTGGCGAACGCAGAAGCGAACCCGAATGCCTTAATGATTTCGCCGCTGGTGCTGGAAATTGTTGCGGAAAAGCTGTAGCGGCGTCGCTGCGCTGACGTGCTTGTTATCTACATTCAGCCTCAAGCTCCAGCCAAGCCGAGCCGTTCTGCATCGGTTTTGAGTGCAGCAATTACTTCCGCGATCACATCGTCAAGCGGCATACCCAACTGTTCGGCGCCGCGGATGATATCCTCGCGGTTGACGGCTCGAGCGAAGGCTTTGTCCTTCATTTTCTTTTTTACCGCCCGAACGTCGACATCGTGAATGCTTTTTGTTGGGCGAACGAGTGCGACAGCGACGGCGAAACTGCTTAGTTCATCGACGGCGTAGAGCGTTTTCTCCATCGCGGTCTCGCGCGAGACGTTTGCGTAATCAGCATGCGAAAGAATCGCACGGCAGATTTCTTCGCTCCAGCCATTCTCGCGCAGCCATGCAACCCCGACGAACGGATGGCCTTGGCTTGGATTGTGTTCGAGATTCGGATGGCGCTCGTAATCCATGTCATGCAACAATCCTACCGCTTCCCACAGATCGGCGTTTTCGCCGCGCAATTGCGCAAAATGTTTCATCGAATCTGCAACCGCGTAGCAGTGTTTGCGCAGGCTTTCGGATTGGACCCGCTCGTGCAGTATGTTCAAAGCGCTGGAAGCGAGTGTTTCACTCATGATAGTGACTTTAATGGATGGAAACGCTATCGCCGCTTCTAATTTTTGTGGCAAGCCGCACGACATCCCAGTTGGCCAGACGAATACAACCGTGGCTTGCAGCGTGGCCAATGGAATCGGAATCGTTGGTGCCGTGAATGCCGATCCCTTTTTTGTTTAGTGCAATCCACATTACGCCTGCAGGATTCCGCGGCCCTGGCGGCAGCAGGTAAAAATTGCCGCTGCGCTGTCCGTGCTGGAGCATCTCCTTGTCATATCGAAAAGTGGGCATCTTCGTAATGCGGCGTACCTTCCAGTCACCGATGGGTGAGGCGGTATGCGCAGAACCGACCGTCACCGGATACGCGGCGATGAGCTTTTCGCCTTCGTGCACCTCAAGCAAATTACTTTTAGTGTCGACCTTTATGATGACATTTTGAGCTGTGCCTTCATTTTGATGTGGCGTTTCAGTCTGCGCATTGGGCTGGTCCTCGACTTCATTGGCTGCTTGTGATCCAACTTCGCTGCCGGGCTTAATGTCTTTTACGGAGGCGAGTTCGAATGGCTCGACATTGGGCACCATTACCTGACCGCCAGCCTTGATCGTTTTCAACTTACCGGGATTGAGTTGTTCGAGGAAATGAATGTCGCTGTGAAATTTCTCGGCGATTGCGTCGGCAACATCACGGTACGGCAGGAATTTTAATTTTGCCTGCTGAGCCGGCTCCTTGGGCGACGGTCCTACGCTTTGCAAGTCCGCTTCAGTAACGGTGTATGGAATAAACACTGGGTTGACGCTGGACAGATCGACCCCGCTGATGTCGGACGCGACATTCGACTTGGCGTTCCGATGTGGCGGCGGAGTTTGCGGTTGTTCCCCGTGGGATTGGCAGTAAAGCGCAAGCGCTCTTCGGGTGAGATCATTATAGCGTCCATCGACTTTTCCCGGCCCGAAATTCGCGCGGTCAAGAAAGACCTGCAGACGAGTGGCCATTTCAATATCGGCCTTACGTGGCATTGACGCACGAGTCGACTTTCTCTTCGCCCACGCCGGAAGAAGAGTGCTTAAAATGAATACCGCGACGAGTGCGCAACGAAAAACAAGGTTCACTCAAATGCATCGCGCTACTCGCCAGCGACGGCTGCCTCGAGTGACAAAAGTCCACCAGTTTTTACGTTTGCAATCTGGAAAGTATGCGTAACGTGGCGGGTTAATCTCGTTTGATTGCCTTGATGTTTTCGAATACTCGATCCCTACCACGCCTGGCGAAGTTCTTCGCGGCGACTGCTTTCGTTTGCGTTGCAATTACCGGGTTCGGCGATCCAGCGGGGAATCTTGTCGACGAGACCGATGTCCGCGTCCAATCGGTGATGGCTGCTCAAGACGAAGTCACTCCGACGCTGATGCAACAGCCGGAGATTTTGGGAACCGCCGTCGGCGTTAGCGAAACTGGCGATCCCATATTGATGGTTTATGTCAATCGCGACGCAGCGAATGCGGAGCAAGCGATTGGCACTCTCCCGCGCGAAGTTCGCGGTACACCCGTGAAGGTGGAATTAATGGATGAGATTCGCGCGATGGGTTACACGGCCCGACAAACACCGCCTATTTCGCTGGGAACTTCGGGCGGCTGGACGTACGATCTCGCGAACGGCTACTGCTGCGGCGGTACGCTCGGCGCGCTCGTAACGATCGGCACTACACTCTATGTGTTAAGCGCAGGCCACGTGCTAGAAGGAGACAAAGTACTCGGCGGTAACAATAGAATTGCGCATACGGGTGATCCTGTCATTCAGCCGGGATTGGTTGACGAGCAGTGTAACCAAAACCTCGCACAAACGATCGGAACGCTCGTCAAGAAAAGGGCGCTGGCCACGAGCAACACAGATTGCGCCATCGCAAGAATTGTCGGCGGCATGGTGCGCACCGATGGCGCCATTCTAGGGATTGGAACAATTTCCCATTCCATCTCCGCAGCCTCATTGAATCAGAACGTGAAAAAAAGCGGACGCACGAC
>DATLPS010000181.1:0-4870 GCA_035535575.1 Candidatus Limnocylindria bacterium | reverse complement strand
CTTCGTCTCACTCTCCGGCACGAAATAGCCGTGCTTCAATAACTCCTCGCGATTTTCTTGCAGGAACCACTGAATCGACGTTGTGCCCGTCTTATGCGGTCCGATATGGATATAGCACACGCGCTTTCGCACTCGGGAAGTATACTGTCGAGCATCGACGCAGGCGAGCGAGGGGCTCTTCGATACAAGCGAAAGCTCGCGCGGATCGTGAAAAGTCGCTATACGCCAGGTTAATGAGCAAACCACTAGAACACATCGACAAACCGGAACCGCGCGCTCAGGCGGTGCTGGCATTTCTGGCGATCTGCGCAATTTACCTGGCGCTGCCACGCAATCTTGTTGTCGGCCCGTTTTGGTTGTTGCCGACTGTGATTGTCGTTTTGCTCGTGCCAACGGTGGTGAGCCATCGCATGGGAAAACATTCACTTAATCGCAATCTCGGATTCATTATTAATGGAATCACAACGTTGGCGCTGATCGGATCAGTGATTCTGCTCGTGCGCGCGCTGCCTTCACACCGGGGGACGCCGCTGCAGTTGGTGCGCTCGGGCGGATTACTTTGGCTGACGAATGTGATCGTCTTCGCGCTCTGGTACTGGCGGCTGGACGGCGGCGGACCGACCCTGCGTCACAAGCAAAACAAATTCGGCAGCACAAGTTTTCTTTTTCCGCAGATGCAAGTCCCGCATGACGAACGCGCCCAATTCGAATGTACGCGCTGGCGGCCGCGCTTCATTGATTATTTGTTCGTCGCCTTTACCCAGAGTTCAACCTTCGGCCCGACGGACGCACCACTGCTGGCTCGCTGGGCAAAGGTTCTCGCGATGATCCAGATTTTTATTTCGCTCGGTATCGTGGTTTTGCTGATCTCGGGCGCCGTGGGCGCACTGTAGTGACCTAGGTTTTAATCTGCGCCTGCGACGATTCATTGCCATCATCTTCGGAGAAGTCGATCCATCTCGGACGTGAAGATGGAACGCGGTGTCATCAACGCGTTGGCAAATCACCTGCGGCTTTAGCGAATAGACTCTGGAACTGGGCGCCTTTGCACACGTAAACTGCGTGCAATTCAAACTATTTGCCGCTGCCGCCTCTTCGCGTAACTCTGCCACATCATGATTCCTGTTAAAGGTTATGCGGCGCAAAGCGCTGCCTCCCCTCTCGCGCCATTTGATTTCAAACGGCGCGACCTTCGCCCGAAGGACGTGCTCATCGACATCCTGTACTGCGGCATTTGCCATTCTGATCTGCATCTCGTGCGCAACGAATGGGGCAGATCAATTTACCCAATGGTGCCCGGCCACGAGATCGTCGGCCGAGTTGTTGGAAAGGGTAACAGGGCTAGAAGATTTAAGAAAGGCGACCTCGCAGCTGTTGGTTGTTTCGTGGATTCATGCCGCAAATGTTCCAATTGCAAAGACGGGTTGCAGCAATATTGCACCGGCGGACTCGTACTGACCTACAACAGTTATGAGAAGGACGGGAAGACAATTACCCGAGGTGGTTACTCCACGAAAATTGTCGTCGACGAAGATTACGTGTTGAAAGTTCCGTCGAACCTGCCGCTCGAAAAAGTCGCGCCTCTTTTGTGCGCAGGCATCACAACGTACTCCCCAGTTCGTCACTGGAAAATTGGTAAGGGACACCGCGTCGCCGTCTTGGGCCTCGGAGGATTGGGGCACATGGCGGTCAAATTTGCTTCCGCCTTCGGAGCGACGGTGACGGTCTTAAGCGGATCGCCCAATAAGCAGCGCGATGCCAAACGTATGGGGGCAACTGATTTTGCTCTGACGCGTGATGCCGGCAAAATGAAGACGCTGAGTAGTCGCTTTGATTTCATCATCGACACCGTCTCAGCCACGCATGATTTCGACTTCTATCTAGGTCTGCTTCGAACTAACGGGGTGATGATCTGCGTGGGGTTGCCGTCCGGTGAGGAACAACTCTCGCCGTTTAACTTGGTCTTAGGCCGAAGAAGCATCGCCGGATCGCTAATCGGCGGACTACCCGAAACACAGGAGATGCTGAATTATTGCGGCAGGCACCAGATCACTTCAGACGTCGAAGTCATTCCCATTCAACAGGTCAATGAGGCGTACGATCGAATGGTGAAGAGCGACGTGCGCTACCGGTTTGTGATTGATCTGGTCTCGCTGAAGTAAATAATCGACGGCGTGGAACGCGATAAAATTATTTTTCTCCGGAACTTTTTCTTCGCGGCGTTTGTGATCGGCCTCGTGTTCGCCCTGTTTTATTTCGGCGCGACGCTCCTGTTTTGGAATACCGGAGCATCTTGGTCGACTCATTTCTTCAAAATCGACGAGAAAGAATTCGGAAGACTGGTCTTACTGTTTTTCATCCAGCTGCGCATCGTGCTCGTATTTTTCTTTCTCGTGCCAGCGCTGGCGTTGCATTGGATGGCGCGGAAAGACAATGAATGAATTCGTCGTTGCTTAACGAGGCAGTTCTTCGGTAGAGTCATGATTACCGCGTACCGACGCCACATACATGCCATAAACATGAAGGCAATATGCAAACTGGAACATTTCACTTCGATGAAGTGACCAACGCGGGTGAATGGCGTCTCAGCAGCGGCACTGGCGACCGCAAGTTCCGTGCGACAATCAAGTTTCCAGAGCCGTTCACGAGCCCTCCGAAACTTGCTGTAGCGCTGAGCGGCGTGGACTTTAGTAATACCGCGGGTTCGCGTATCTGGATAGAAGCGCAAGATATCGAGGCCCACGAGTTTGACTTGGTAGTCAATACTTGAGCCGACACGCAAATTTTCGGCGTCTCCGGCGTGTGGATCGCTGAATAGTTCAGCATCGCCGGGTTCGCTGCCGGTGGAGAGCCGGCTGGCAAACCTTAAGCCCTGGAGGCGGCAGTTCGTGACGGCACCAGTATGGCCTCACTCATCCCATGCAAGAATTTCTTGTCGGCCGGGGCGATTGTCGCGAGTGCGGCGCGCAATTTCACGCGATCGGCTTCGATGAAATAGTACGGACAAAGGCGCACCCGACCTTTCATCATCTTTAGCTCACCCGAATTCGGATCCCAATAACGGTGCGCAACCAAACGCCCCTTGTGAAAGCGCTGCATGATCGTTGGTGACGATTCAAATGTCGCGAGCGCGTGCTCGATCCTTTTTTCCCATTCGGCGTGCGGTAGATCGCTCCCGAGAGCAATGCCGCGGCTGCCCCAGCCGAGCGGTGAGAATCCGCTCACTTTCAAAAGAACATCGCGATCTTTCTGGCTAAACTTCGCAGCCTCGCGCCAGTCGTGAATTTCCAATCGCGGAATTACCGCATGCTGCGGCAATGGCGTTGGATCGAGCAGCCATGAGTAGGGAATTACCTCTTGTAACTTAATGAAATATTTATCACCGAGTTCACGTCGCCAAAATTCGCGCAGCGGCTGCATCCAAAAAAGCGCGAACCACATCTTTTCTTCGAGATATGGTTTGATGGGCGGAGTAATCGTGATTCGGCCTTCTGCATTTGCGCGCAGCGTCTTTTCGATCCCAGGAATGTTTGGCAGATCAAACAATTCGAAAAAGCGATACACGGCGCGTCCATCTTGCGGCTCGTAGTTCTCCGCCGGCAGAACACGCCAGTTGTAGCCGGGATCGGTGATCCCGGCCGGTGACGCCGGGCGTTCAGGGCCGCGGTCAACGCCCGCGGCTACAACTGGATTCTCCGAGGACGCGCGCATCTTTTGATTTAATCGCGCGGCGATCCATTCCATCTCCGGTCGGTATGTCGCCGCTTCCTGCGAAATGACGATGTCCCCACCGTTTGGCAGCACAGTGCGAAATCCCTCCAGCATGCCATCTGCTCCGCCGATAATTTGGCTGTCGAATGTTGAATACGTTTGATTCAGCCAACCGGTCAATCCGATCCCGCCAGGGACCGAATCGATTTCAGCAATGATGTAGCCTTCATCGGTCAGGATGAGATCCGGTCGGATTATTCTCGGTAAATCCTCTCGAATTTCTTTCCGCCGAGAAAATTCAATCAGCTCCTTAGGCTTGCCAGCATCGAGATAACGCGCAATCCACTCCGGTTGCTTGCCCCTGATGCTTAGCTGGTAAAGCTGGTTACAGGCGCGCTGGAATACGAACAGCCGATGACCGAGCTGCTCAAGCTCGGCCAGAAATTTTTTGTCGATCGGAAATGCGTCCGGCGAAAGGAGCCAATCTTTTTCGGCAAAGAGACCTTCTTGGGGGAAAGCCGCGCGGATTGCGGCTAGCCTGTCGTCCTGAACCTGCACTGGCATTAGGCGGCAAACGTCCAACGCTCAACACCGAACGTCCAACACCGAATACAAAGATTTGAATTGAGCATTGGGCGTTGGACGTTGAACGTTCGGCGTTTTCTGTTCATCTTCCGGCCGCCATTTTCTTCAGCACGAGCTTCACGAGTTCTTCAGCCGATTGCGCTTCGCCTTTGTCCTGCAGATCGCGCACGGCTTTGTGGGCGTCGACTTGTTTATAACCAAGCGCAATTAGGGCGAGCACTGCTTCGTTGGCTTGTTCTTGCTCGGGTGTTGGCGCGTGCGCGGCGCTCGCAGCTTCCCATGCCGCAGCTACGCCGACCTTGTCCTTTAGTTCCAGAACGATTCTCTCTGCCGTCTTTTTCCCGAGCCCGCTAATTTTTGAAATCGTGGCGACATCCGAGTTTACTACTGCCGCCTTAAAACTGATCACGCTCATTCCACTTAACACTGCGAGCGCCAACTTCGGCCCGATCCCGCTGACATGATTGACCAGCAAGCGAAAAAGATCGCGCTCAGCCGGCGACATGAATCCATAAAGGACATGCGCATCTTCGCGCACGACCAGGTGAGTGAGAATACGAATGGGCTGTCCGGC
>DATLPS010000180.1:0-8207 GCA_035535575.1 Candidatus Limnocylindria bacterium | reverse complement strand
GAGGCGAGGACCGGGATTGCCTCGACGCGCTGGACATTCTTTGGAATCCACAAGTTTGGAACACCTGCTTCCTGGAGTTTTTTGCGCAGCTCGGCAAGATCGATGTCCACTGCGCTGAGCAGCACAAGCGCTTCGCCCTTGGCCTCGTCCTGCACACCGACGATTGCAATGGGGCGCTCCTCTCTCCCGGATAGCTCCAGTAGATCGATGATCTTTTGTTCGATTGTTTCGTGCGGCACCATTTCACCGCCAATTTTTGAAAAACGCGACAGACGACCTTCGATGTAAAGGAACCCGTCTTCGTCGAACCGACCGATATCACCAGTTTTTAACCAGCCATCGCGCAGGATTTCTGCGGTTCGTTTGGGATCGTGCAGATATCCTTCGAAAATGTTTGCTCCCCGCAGCCACAACATCCCCGTTTCAAAAAGTGAAAGTTTCCTTTCCGATTCCGGTTCACGGATTTCCGCTGCCATTCCCGGCGCCAGTCTGCCAACCGATCCCAAACGGCTTGATGGTTGCACTTGTTCTCCGGGTTTTCTCGGCTCCGGATCAGGCAAATTGACGCTGGCCACTGGCGCGGTCTCAGTGAGTCCGTAACCTTCGAAAACCTTTTTGTGGAAGCGTTCCTCAAAATGGCTCGCAAGATCCAGAGGCAATTTTTCCGCGCCGACGATGATGAGACGCAAGGTGCGGAGCTGCTGTGCCTCGGCTTTGCGCAGATACACACGCAGAAAAGTCGGCGTCGCGAGCAGGAACGTCAGCTTATATTGTTCAATTAACGCCGCGCACCTGCCGGCTTCCAAGGGATTTGGATACGTTACGATGCGCACGCCTTCGATGAGCGGGTACCAGAGTGTGACCGTCGATCCGAAGGTGTGAAAAAACGGCAGCGAGCCAAGAATGGCGTCAGTTTTCCTTGCATCCAGCAGCTCCCGGAATTGCGACACATTTCCGACGACATTGCGGTGGCTGACGACAACGCCTTTCGGTTCGCCCGTTGTTCCGCTGGTAAAAAGCAAAACCGCTTCGCTGTGGCCGCCTTTCTTTGGGATTTGCAAAAGTCGCAAAAGCAAACGCGCCGGCGCTAAGAGTGACACGATCAACCAAAAAATAATTTGGCGTTTCATACGCGGCATCAATTCGTCCAGTTTCAAGACGCGTTCCGGCCACGGAAAGTCCTTGAGTCGTTCCATGAACGGCGTGGCTGAAATGGCGACCCGCAAGTCGGCGCGCCTGCAGCAGGATTCATTTGCCGCGCGTCCCATCGTGAAATTAAGATCCACAGGGACTTTGTTTGCCAGTGTCACAGCCAGATTCGCCACCATCGACCCTTTGCTGGCGGGTAAGACGATCGCTATTCGTTCATCGGAAAATTCTTTTCGAAGATAGCGACTCAGTGCTGCCGCCGCGCCGAGCAATTTTGCCCGGCTAAGTTTGCTGTGATCCATTCCATCGATCACAGCTGTCCGGAACAGCCGGCGCTTTAGACCGCGCACGCATTCTTCTGCAAGGTGCCGATCCAGTGATGGCCTGCGGCTGAAGCAGAGTTCGCCAAGTTTCAGCAACTCCTCGCGCATGGTCGCGACATCCGCGGCCTGGGCCTTGAGCGGTTTGCCGAACGCTATGGTAACAGGGTAGCGGATTCGCTTCGGAAATTTTGTGAAAAATCGTCCGCCTTGAAATGAGAAGATCGATCCCCAGAGTTGATCCAGCCAAACCGGAACGACCTGCGCATTCGCGTGCCGCGCGATCAATTCGAAACCGCGCTGCAGACGCAAGAGCGTGCCCGTGCGTTCCAGCTGGCCCTCTGGGAAAACACACACGATCTCGCCCTCGGCGAGTTTTTCAGCAGCGGCGCGAACCGCCTGGTGCGAATGGCGGATATTGATCGGGATGCAGCCAAGCGCACGTAAGAACGGATGCAAAATCGGTTTATGATAATACTCCTGGTCGATCACATAGCGGATCGGACGCGGACAGGCGAGCTGCAGAACGAGCGCGTCCACCCAACTGATATGATTGGGCACGAGGAGAAACCCGCCATCCGGCAGGCTTTCCAAGCCGGTCGCAGTGACCCGATACAAGCAACGCACTAGCAGCCGACCAAAAAAATAAAGCGCGCGTTCTGTGCGAGACGTCGAAGCCATCGTTTATGATTTACAATCGGCGGTAGCCAAACTGCAATCGGCAATTGTCGATGCAATCTGTCTCGAAAGCACTCCCGACCGGAGCGCGTAGCGCCCTTTTCCTTCTGCTGGCCATCAATCTTTTCAATTATATCGACCGGCAAATCCTGGCCGCTCTCGAGCCTGATATTCGGGCAACTTTTTTCGCAGTGGGCGACGTAAATGCTATGACGAAGACCGGCTTCCTCGGAGACGCGTTTTTCGTAACTTATATGCTGAGCGCGCCGATTCTCGGCTTGCTCGCGGATCGATTCTCGCGCTGGATCATCGTCGGTTGCGCTGTGATTTTGTGGAGTTTGGCCAGCGGCGGCTCCGGTCTTGCAGCGACATTTGCGATCCTCTTTGCAACTCGCGTATGCGTCGGAATTGGCGAAGGTGGCTACGGGCCGGCGGCGCCGACGATTTTGTCCGATCTTTTCCCGATCGAGACGCGAGGCCGGATCATGGCGATCTTTTACGCGGCGATTCCAGTTGGCAGTGCGCTCGGCTATGTGATCGGTGGCTTGATCGGCGCTCACCTAGGCTGGCGTTGGGCATTTTATCTCGTTGCCCCGCCGGGTTTATTGCTAGGCCTTTTGTGCTTCTGGCAACGGGACCCGCGCGTGGCTGCAAATCATCAACAGAAATCGTCCCGCCGCAGCATCAGCGATTACTTGAACTTGTTCCGCACGCGCTCCTATCTCATCAACTGCATCGCGATGACACTGATGACTTTTGTAACCGGTGGTCTTGGATTCTGGGTACCAGCTTATCTGCGTTATCGGAATCAAAGCCCCGCCGTAGGCATGACGATCTTTGGCTTGATCACGGTCGTCGCAGGTTTGGTCTCGACGCTTTTGGGAGGCGTCATTGCCGACAGATTGCGCTCACGTTTGCCCGGTTCCTATTTCTGGGTCTCGGGAATCGGGATGTTGATCGCGTGTCCCATTTTCGTTGTTGCACTTTACATTCCATTTCCTGCGGCGTGGGTCGCAATGTTCCTCGCGATCTTTTTCTTATTTTTGAACACAGGTCCATCAAACACGGCTCTCGCCAACGTTTCGTTGCCAGCCGTGCGAGCAACGGCGTTTGCCGTAAACATTCTTGTGATCCATGCGTTGGGGGACGTACAGGCGTTCTGGCTGCTTGGTTACATCGGCGGTCACACGAACATGCACGTGGCGTTTCTGGTCGTGTCCGGAATAATCTTCGCTTCTGGACTGGCCTGGCTCTTGGGGGTGAAATATCTTCCCGCGGATACAGCTGCTGTAGAAACTGCCGAAACCGCCTGAACCCTCGTCCAGTCCTGGGAAATGCTTACGTCGATCTTGCGCCATTTATTGATCTGCTTCTTGATGTGCCTGGCAGGCGGTGTTTACGCCGAAGGAATTCCCAATGATTGCACGCAGCTCATTCTCGCAATCGCGCCGACGTGGAACTCGATGCGCGGAGAGCTGCGATTGTTGGAGCGACCGCGCGGTGGAGAGTGGGTTTCGGTGGCTGGACCTTTTCCCGTGCTGTTTGGCAAGAATGGCCTCGCATGGGGCACGGGTCTGGCGGGGCAAAACGAGCCGGGTCTTCGGAAGCAAGAGCGAGATGGCCGCGCGCCTGCGGGAGTTTTTGAGATTGGCCAGGTGTTCGGATACGATTCGCACCTGCCTGCGCGAGCTGATTATCCCTATCATCAGGTCACTGATGCCGACGTCTGGAGCGATGACCCGCGCTCACCGAATTACAACCGGCATATCGTGATCGATCCTAAAAATCCGCCAGACAATTACACGCACGAAAAAATGCGTTCGGGTGACTTCGCATATCAGTGGTTAGTTGAGATCAGGCATAATTCCGATCCGCCGGTGCCCGGCGCAGGAAGCGCAATTTTTTTTCATACTCGCCGCGGTGTGGATCGGCCAACCACTGGCTGCACGACAATGGCGAGGGAGAACTTGGTGAAGGTCATCACTTGGCTACGAGCGAAGGGGCACCCGTGTTACGTCCTGCTGCCAGCCGTCGAGTACGATAAGAAATGGCGTTCTTGGAATCTGCCTCCTTCAGAAGCGCCGAAGCGCGGTGGCACTGCTCGCGAATGACTCTGATGCTGTAGCGTCCGCTGTCCTCAGCGGATTGAGCACGTGCTGCGCTGAGACAGCGCACCCTACAGCCGCTGGAAATCTAGCCGTCCGGTTCTGCACGGTTTGCTTTGGTCAAAATGTTTGGGAGCTCCAAAGCCGCTTGGCAGTCTGAGCGCGTTTTCTGGCGATACGCCTTCCAGCACTCCAAAAATCCCGGGGCGAAATCTTCAGGTCGTCCCGATGTCCAACCGTCGATAATCGCCGGAAGAAAAAATGCGCCTTGCTCGATTTCAGACTTGTCCGGCACGAGATCTCCACAAGCCAGCCCTCGATACAGCCAGATAAACTCCTGATCAGTATTTTGCGAGGCTAGAAGCTTTGAAATTTTTTCGAGAGGCACCGTGACGCCCAATTCCTCCTTCAATTCGCGCCGAGCTGTTTCGTCATAATTTTCGCCGGCGCTTACGTGACCGGCAGCACTCGAGTCCCACTTCAATGGATGCCGATCTTTAGACCGCGAGCGTTGCTGCAAATAAACGTCGCCGGCGTCATTAAATATCAGCATATGGACAGCGCGATGGCGCAAGTTATTCCCATGCACCTCCGAGCGACGCGCGTATCGCACAATTCGATCGTTTTTATCAACGACTGGGAAGCGTTCATTGGTCGTTACGCATGTGTCAGGCGATGGAGGCGGCGCGATGGAATTGGCCAGGCCAATCCATTGCAGCAACGATAGCTCTTCCGCTCGAGCGTTAACGGCGATGTTAAGACGGCGCGAGACTGTGTCCCAGTCCTCGACGTGTTCGCGAATTAATTTTCTTAACTGTTTTCTTCTCTGAGAAAACCCGGCGCGGATCAATTCTAGAAGCAACCGATTATCGCGCTGCGGCAACTCGAGCGGATCGCGTGGCAAGATTCGCAACACTGCAGAATCAACTTCAGGTCGCGGAAAAAAAACGGTTACAGGAACAGTGCGCAAATATTTTACGCTATGGTGCAATTGCACGCGCAAGGTCAGCGCTCCGTAATCATGCGTGGATGGCGCTGCTGAAAGGCGCGCTGCAACCTCCTTCTGTAACATCAACAACAACAATGAGATAGGGCTTGGATATTCAAGGAATTTCGACAACAACGCGCTCGAAATGTTGTACGGAAAATTCCCAACCAGCTTCACTGTGCGATGCGCAAAAAGAGAACGCGGATCGAATTTCAGTGCGTCGATGTTGAGTAATTCAAGTCGTTGATGACGAAGGTGCGTTCGCAAAAAATCTGCGAGCCGGGCATCTTTCTCGATTGCAAGAACATGCGCGCCTTTCTCAAGGATGAAGCGGGTCAGTGCGCCTAATCCAGGTCCAATCTCGACAACGTAATCGTCAGGGGTGATCTGCGCCTGATCGACAATCCAGCGAGCAAGATTCTGGTCGTGCAGAAAATTTTGCCCGAGTGTTTTGGCTGGCGAAACCTGAGTTTCGCGAAGTGCGGTGCGTATCTCTGAAAGTTTCATACGAACACTGCATGCTCCGCGGTGGGACACTCGAAATTGCCATCTCTGTTCACAAGATCGTGTGAACAAAGCACGCAGGAACCGAAAAGTTATTCACAAGTTATTCGATGGCCTTGGAGGCTCTCGTCGGCCCATCCAATCGGCGCAGCTTGTGTGAGGCTTTTTTCCGGTCGTCCAGATATTTTCGTCGTGCATCTCTCAACGAGACGCCACCGATAAAGAATGCGCTCGCCGCGCGACCGATCGCGTATGTGCCGGCGCCAGCGATCATGCCGCAGAGAACGTTGCCCCAGCCAGGCAAAAATTTCAGTATCGCTCGGGCACCTTCGCGAAGAAGCATTCCTGCGCCGACGTTTGCGCCGAGCGCGGTGATAAATTCTGTCGCGGCGCGTAGACTTCGTTCCCGGCCACTGACGTACATGATGCCCGAGACCATCATCACCTGAAGCGAGGTGAGAACCGGCATGTCCGCGAGAGGAATGGGTTGCGCTCCGATTGCCGTGCAAATCGCAGTCGTCGATTTTATCAACATTTGTGCGACATGATGCTGCGCATCGCGATCGCGCGAAATTCGGATCATCTCGATCTTGGCCTCGTTTGGGAGTTCTCCCACAAGGACCGACATCAAACGCCGCGCGTCGGCCGATTCTTCTCCGGTAAGGCGGATGACGATGAGCAAACGATCGCGCAATGCCGGCTGCGCCTGGAGCGCTTGTTCCAGGTGCGTCACCCGCTTTTCGGACCCGATGCAAAGACCAACAATTTTTCCGCGGTCCGTCGGCCTACCGATTTCTTGTCCCACGCGCGTCACTGTGTTAGTTGCTATTAGCGGCTTCAAATCCGATTCGTCGTCGTCGAAAAAGAAAATCACATCGGGGGGTTGGCGCTCGAGATCTTCTTCGATTTGCACTTCAACGGATTCGACAGCGTCCCGCGCATCCAGAATCGAAATCGTTCCGTGGCCGGCTATGTTCCAGTCGGTCCATCGGTGCACCGGCATGAGAGTAACATTTGAAGGTGTTCCTGGTTCCTGAGGAAAAAGGAGGTCAATGATTCGTTGCATTGGCGTTCTACTCGATCCGACAAAGACGAATCGCGGGGAGCGCTGTTTTAGGAAGAGTTCTTTGAGCGGTGTCAGCTCACGCAATACCGGCCGGCGAATCTTCTCGGGGAGCCTGGCCAGCAGACGTTCGAGTCGCTCGATAATGTGCAAAAGGGCCGTCTGATTCATCTCCGGATTACAGATCGCTGATATAGAAGAAAATTCTCGATGTAGAACGAGAAAAGCGAAAGTCGGAAATCATTTTCCTTCCATTCGTCTCTGCTTATAGAACAACCATGAATTTGAACCTTGAAATTCTTTCAAAAGCGGCGACTCAGGCGCGCGGTTTGTGCATGGATGCCGTGCAGGCGTCACAATCGGGGCATCTTGGCCTTCCGCTCGGTTGCGCGGAAATCGGCGCGGTCCTCTACGGCTACGCGCTTAAATACAATCCGGACCAGCCGCGCTGGATCAATCGCGATTACTTTGTCCTCTCAGGTGGGCACGGCAGCATGTTTCTTTACGCATGGCTGCACTTGAGCGGTTACGACTTACCCATGTCGGAGATCGAACGCTTTCGGCAACTGCATTCCAAGACGCCGGGCCACCCTGAATTTGGCCACACTCCTGGTGTGGAATGCACGACGGGTCCACTCGGTCAGGGCGTTGGCAACGCGGTTGGCATTTCTGTGGCAACAAAAATGGCAGCGGCGCGTTTCAACACTGATGAGCACAAAATTTTCGATCAGCATGTGATTTGTTTGTGCAGCGACGGCGACATGCAGGAAGGGGTGGCTTCCGAGGCGAGCGCACTGGCCGCTCATTGGGGACTCGATAATCTGATCTATATCTACGATTCAAATGCCGTCACACTCGACGCGCCGGCGAAGGAAACGCAGAGCGAAGATACCGGCAAACGCTTTGAAGCATACGGGTTCGACGTCCAGGAAATCGATGGCCAGGACATGCAACAGTTTCTCGACGCGTTCAACATCGCGAAGGAGCGCGACAACGGGAAACCGCAGTTCATCATTGCGCATACGCTGATCGGCAAAGGCATCCCGGAAGTCGAAGGAACCTATAAGGCCCACGGAGAAGCGGGCGCAAAATTTGTCGACGCCGCGCGCAAGGCGCTCGGCTTGCCAGATGAACATTATTTCGTGTCTCAGGACGTGTATGACTACTTCGCCGAGCACAAAAAAAGGTTGCTCGCCGATTACGATCGCTGGGAAAAAACTTACGACGCCTGGCGGAAGAAAAATGCTGACAAGGCGAAGCTGCTCGATGCCGGAGTCGAGCGAAAAGTCCCGGCCGATCTCTTAGCAAAGATTCCGGAGTTTCCAAAGGATGCGAAGCTGGCGACGCGGAAAGCCGGCGGCGAAGTATTACAGCCGATCGCGCAGGCCATGCCGGTGCTG
>DATLPS010000179.1:0-4771 GCA_035535575.1 Candidatus Limnocylindria bacterium | reverse complement strand
GACGAGGCATGCGTCGGGGGCGAGACCGAGTTTCTCCGCCGCACGCATGTAGATGTCAGGGTGCGGTTTGCCGCGTTCGATCTCGTCACCGGTAACGATTACATCGAAGAATGGCGTCAGTTTGTGACGCTCAAGAAACGGGCGGGCGGACGCGCTGACAGAACTCGTGGCGACGGCGCAGCTCAGGTTCATCCGCTGCAGTTCTTGCAGAACCTTTTTTGCCGAAGGAAAAAGACCGACGCGATTGGCAAAGAACTCAATCGCGATCTCTGCACGCCGGCGCATTATCTCCTCGGTAGAGACGGAGAGGCCAAAGGCCTTTTTGTAAAACTCGACCGCGAGTCGATAGCTGACGCCCAGCACGTTTCGATGGTATTCGCCGCGATACGTGACGCCGTATTGGGCGAGCAATTTCTTGTCGATCTTGTTCCACCACGGCTCGGAGTCGGCGAGCACGCCATCGAGATCGAAAATCACAGCGCGGAATGACATGTTGTGCCGCACCTGTTACGCAGGCGGCGCGTTTGAGCAATGCAGACTAAATCTGTAGCTACGCTCTACGAGCGCCGAAATGTTTAGATCGGCCGTCACCCGCCTTCGCGCCGCTTCGGCGTGGCAAGCAGACCACCGCTACATCAGATTCGCGTTATTCAATCTGCAGAAATCTGTGTAATCTGTGGCCAACATGAATCGAGCGGCTGATCAACCGGAACCAAACCCGCTCCGGGAGGGACTTTCCACCCGGCCCGTGCCGCAACCATGCAGCATTGTGATCTTCGGCGCTACGGGCGATCTCACTCACCGCAAACTCATTCCCGCTCTGTATAATCTTGCGGCAGACGGTGATCTGCCTCCGGCTGTAGCGATTGTCGGATTCGCTCGCCGTAAGAAAAGCGATGACGAATTCCGGCGGGATCTTGAAGAAGCCACGCACAAGTTTTCCCGCCAGCCTGTGCGCGACGAAATTTGGAAGACGTTTGCTCAATCCATTTTTTACCACCAGAGCGAGTTCGATGACGAGTCCGGTTACAAGAGCCTGGCCACACGCCTTGATGAAATCGACAAGGACTCCGGCACTCGCGGCAATCGCCTTTTTTACCTTGCGGCCGCTCCGGACCAATTCGAACCGATCCTCAAGCACCTGAAAGCCGTCGGCTTGAATGAAACGTGCAAAGGAAGCTGGGCTCGCATAATCGTTGAAAAACCGTTCGGAACCGATCTTGCCTCAGCGCGCGAGCTCAACCGGATCGTTCAGAATTCTTTTAGCGAAGAGCAAACCTACCGGATCGATCATTTTCTCGGTAAAGAAACTGCCCAAAACATTTTGGTACTGCGGTTCGCTAACGCCATTTTCGCGCCGCTTTGGAATACGCACTACGTCGACCATGTGCAGATCACAGCGGCGGAAACGCTTGGAGTCGAGACTCGCGCAGGGTATTACGAACGCGCAGGTGCCTTGCGCGACATGGTGCAGAACCATTTGCTCCAGCTCCTTTGTCTCGTCGCAATGGAACCGCCCACGGATCTGGCTGCGGACAGTATTCGCGACGAAAAGGTCAAGGTGGTGCGATCGCTGCGCCGTTGGTCGCGCGATGAAATTGCAGCCAATGTTGTGCGCGGGCAATACACCGAAGGCTTCATTCACGGTGAACCGGTAGTGGGCTATCGCCAGGAACAAAACGTCAATCCCGATTCGCAAACCGAGACCTTCGTCGCATTACATTTATTTATCGATGACTGGCGCTGGGCCGATGTGCCGATTTACATGCGCGTCGGAAAACGGCTTCCGAAATCGGCAACAGAAATTTCGATTCACTTCAAAAAAGCACCGGCAGTGCTCTTCAATAAAGATTTGCACGACGTCAATGTGCTCGTCATTCGGATTCAACCGGACGAAGGCATCTCGTTGCGGATCCATGCCAAAGTGCCTGGCACGAGCTTCCGCATCGAGCCCGTCAAAATGGATTTTCATTATGGAACATCGTTCGGCAAAGCCAGCCCGGAAGCGTATGAACGTCTGCTGCTCGATGCGATGAGCGGCGACGCCACGCTTTTTGCCCGTCGCGACGAGGTCGAGCAAGCCTGGGCTTTCATCGATCCAATCGAGGAAGCCTGGCACGCGAAAAAGGATGTACCCGAATTGTTTTTTTATCCTGCAGGATCGTGGGGACCAGAAGCAGCGGATGAATTGCTCGCCCGCGACGGCCGAGCGTGGAGGAGACTCTGAGGTATGCCGGCCCTAGCTGAAACATATTCACTGGGAGTTCCGGTTGCGATCAGCAGCATCGAACAGGAACTGAAAAAACTTTGGCAGGACAGCGCAGGCGCGATGACGCGCGCTTCGCTTATGAACCTTGCCGTTTATAGCGAGGAACCAGGCTCTCTGGAAAAGAACACACAGCTCATCGCGAAAATCACTGAGAACCACGCGTGTCGCGCGATCGTGATCGAAGCTGATTGCAAAGCAAAAGAAAACAGCGTGGACGCGTGGATCAGCGCACATTGTCACGTTAGCGGTGTGGGGAGCAAGCAAGTTTGCTCTGAACAAATTTCATTCCTGCTCAAAGGCGGTTGTACAACTCTGCTTCCGAACATGGTTTTCTCGCACTTGGATTCGGACCTGCCGTTCTACCTCTGGTGGCAGGAGGAATTCCATGAGCCGATGAATCCCCAACTTTGGGCATGGGTTGATCGAGTGATCTACGACAGCCAGCGCTGGAAAGATTTTCGCGCGCAAATGCGCTTAGTGGAATCCGCAGAACAGGAAGCGAAACAGCGGATTGTGCTTTGCGACTTGAATTGGACGCGACTGGACTATGCTCGCTCTGCGCTGGCACAATTTTTCGATCATCCTGCGGCGCATCATCATTTCGTCAAAATCAGAAAGGTCCGAGTCGACTTCGCCCCTGGGTTCCGATCGACTGCTGTCCTTTTCGCTGGCTGGCTTGCGGCGCAATTGAACTGGCGAAGTGAAAAAACAGATGTAGCGAACAAACTCCGATTCATTGGTCCCTCTGGGAGAAAGATCGATGTCGAGCTGCGCGAACGATCTGGAGAGCCGATCGGCGAACTAGCTATAGAGACACCCGAGATAGAATTTCTGGTGACTCATGCCAAATGCGGCGATCTGCTTGAAGTTTCACGCGAAAAACCCGGCGAAAGACGCGTGCCACAGCTAATGCCGGCCGCAAAAAATGATCCCGTCAGTTTGATGGGCGAAGAGCTGATGCGTGGCGGACCGCACCACGTTTACCTGCACGCGGTCAATTGCGTTCGGGATCTGCTGTAAAGACGGAATTCGTTGCGCAGTCTTTTGTCATTCCGACCGCAGTGGAGGAACCTCAAATTCAAAAACAAATAGCCAGAGATGTCTCGACTTCGCTCGACATGACATAGGCCCCCACTCACCCGGTCCCACCAGCATTAATCAGCGCCGATAAATCGCGCACATTTTTCTCAATCGAAAACAGGTGTTGCGCACGCTCATACCCGCCACGGCCAAGTCTTTGCGCTAACTGACGGTCATCAATCATCTTTTCGACCGCGCGAGCCAGCGCCCCTGTGTCGCCGGGTCGCACTAGAAATCCAGTTTCGTTTTCGACGACCATCTCGGGAATGCCGCCGATGTCGGTCGAGATGACCGGTAACGCCGTCGCCATCGCTTCCATTATGACCGTAGGAAGATTGTCTATCCCGCCCGCGGAATCGACCACGCTCGGCAGCACGAAAACGCTTGCAGCGGCCAAACGCCGCCGAACTTCGCGCTGCGGTTTAGCGCCGGACAGTGCGACGCGATTCTGCAAATCCAGCTGCTCGATTTGCGCGCGCAATTCATTCTCGAGCGGGCCTTCGCCAACGATCTCGCATTGAAACGGTTTTCCGCCCTCTGCAAGCAATCCGCAGGCGCGAATCAGATCAGCAAAACCTTTTTTCGCAATCAAACGACCGACTGCCACGATCAACGGCGGAGTAAAGGAAAAATCCGTGCGTCCGAATTCCGAGAGATTTAATCCATTGTAAACACGATAAATCCGATCCGCGCGATTTGGGAATCGCTCTCGCAAGAATCGCGCTGCATAGTCGGTCACGGTAACGATGATGCGCGCCGCATCGACAAGCTTATCGAGGCCAATCTCGAAATCTCTCGGCGCGAAAATGTCGTTCGCGTGCGCCGTAAAGCTGAATGTGATTGGAAAAAATTTGTGGATCCAGAAGGCCGTGCGCGCCGCCATTCCCGCGAAATGCGCGTGAACATGGCGAATCCCCATTTCTTGCAGGCGCAAGCCGACGTAAACGGCCTGATAGAGCCGAAGGAAATCGGTGCGCCGGCCCCATGCATCGAGAGCACCGATGATTTCCGTCGTCAGCTTTCCTGTTTTGGAAGCGCGATGAATTTCACGTAACAACTGTTCTTCCACGGGCAGATAATGCACGCGCTGAACAATGCGCACGTCCCAATCCTGCGGTGATTCGTCTTTCGGATTGCGGATTGAGAAAATCGGCGGCGCGACGCCCTGTCGAGCCAGCTCCGCAGCCTCACGATAGCAAAACGTTTGGCCGAACGACGGGAATCGCTCGAAAAGGTAGGCGAACTGCGTCATTGATCAGAATAGTTTGGACAATGCGAAGGTGCCTACACGCTGCCGCGTTTTACAGGAATCGGTTTCCCGAACTCATCGACGGCAACGAGTGTAAAGACGCCATGCGTGACGCGGCGTTCCTCGCCCGTCATGTAACGCGTTACCCATACCTCTACTGGAATCGTCATTGA
>DATLPS010000178.1:0-23098 GCA_035535575.1 Candidatus Limnocylindria bacterium | reverse complement strand
ATGAATTTTACTTCAGGTTCGCTCACCTGCGTTGCGCCCAGGCGCGTGATGATGGATTGCGTCCAGCGCGGCATAAACCACAGAACGACCAACGTCACGATCAGAAACAGCAGCAGCCACAGGTTGTAATTGGCGAAGAAGGTTCCCAGCGCCAACACCGTGCCGAAGTCGGTAATGAAACACGCAGCCAGGATCATCTTGCCCATGGCGGTGTCGCTAAATCCACCTTCGATCATCACTGCGTAAACGACGGCGACGGAAGTCGTAGAGAGCGCTATGCCAGCAATTTGGGCCTGGTGCAGAGGCCAGCCCAAAACGAATTCGGCAAAGAGCCACGCTGCCACGAATGGAATGGCAAATGAAAGAACGCCGATCAGCACGCTTGCCCGCCAATTAGACTTGAGCGAGATGGGATCGATTTCCGCTCCGGCGAGAAACGTTAGTACACCGCTGCCGAGTAGCGCGAGAAAGTTCGTCCACTCGGTCGATTGCAGCACGTGGTGGAGGTGTCCAGCGCTTGTGCCGGCGCCAGCGATACCGACGTGCAGTGTGCCGCCTTCCAATCCCACAGCGAGATTGCCAGCAACAACGCCAACCAAAATTTCGATCAACGCAACCGATATTCCGGTCCGGATTGAGATCAGGCTCGCGAGCAGCGCGAGCCCCATCCAGACGGCAGCGATAAACCAGATATTTTCGAGCATAAAAAACTCCTTTCGATTGAAAGGAGTCATTAGCTCACGCGGTTTTCTCCCGCGGTCGCGGGAGAAGGCAAACTCCATTGCCTTAAAGGAACGTTACGGCATCCCTTTTTGCCGATCAATCAAAACGTTGCCGTTCTTGTCATGTCGAGCCAAGTCGAGACATCTCTGGATATTTCGATTCCCACGACTGCAGGGTATTTGAGATTCCTCCACTTCCGTCGGAATGACAGAAGTTACATCTTAAAGCGTTCGCCGAGATAAAGCTGACGGCTGATCGGATCGTCGATGAGGAAATCTTTTGTGCCTTCGCTTTCCACCCGGCCGTCGTAAATCAGGTAAGCGCGGTCGACGATGGAAAGCGTCTCACGCACATTGTGGTCGGTGATCATAATGGCTAATCCCGATTTTCGCAGGTTCACGATGATTTGTTGCACATCATAGACAGCAATGGGATCGACGCCACTGAATGGCTCGTCGAGCATCAACAACTTCGGTTCTGTGACCAGCGAACGAGCGATGGTTAAACGTCGCTTCTCGCCCCCGCTCAAGGTAAGCGCGGTATTTTTCGAGATCCTCTCAATCCCAAACTGGTGCAGCAGTTGATCGCAGCGATTCCGCCGCTCCGCTTTGCTCAGCGGAAGTGTTTCCAAAATCGCGAGGATGTTTTGTTCCACCGTCATCTTGCGAAAGATCGATTCTTCCTGCGGCAAATAACCCATGCCAAGCCGGGCCCGCTTGTACATAGGGTAATCCGTGACATCGGTGTCCGAAAAAATCACGCGCCCGCTGTTTGGCCTGACCAGACCAACAATCATGTAAAAACTTGTTGTTTTACCCGCACCGTTTGGCCCCAGCAGTCCTACGATTTCGCCGGCACGGACATTCATGTTGATCCCGTTCACCACTGCCCGGCCGCCGTAAATCTTAACCAGTTCCTGCGTCGTCAGGACAATCTCTGCTTTCGTCGGGACCGGCGAAGAAATCTCGGGTACCGAAACTGGCGCAGTTTGACTGATCATGGTTTGGGAAGAGCCGCGGGAGGCGGACTCTGAGCCGGCGAAGTCTGAGAAGGTGAGGTTTGAGAAGGACTCGCTTTGTCTTTTTTTTCGTCGTTTGGCTGCTGACGAATCTCAGTGCGACTTGGTCCGTGCGTGGACAACTGGCTATTTTGATTAATGACCATGACCGTATCAGGGCTGGTCGCCACGTGCATGTTCGGCCCCTCTTGCACACGCGGCGTTCCCCTTAGTTCGACATCTCCAGTTGCAGCCGTATAAGTGGCCTTATCTGCTCGGCCAACCGCGCGTGTAGGCGCTCCGCCGTTCGGGTCGGGCCGGTCGCGCACCAGCCCAACGTGGCCTTCTGCGATGGCCTTTTCCAAACCTTGGTTCTGCCCCTTTGTGATGAACACTGTCAATTTATCAGATTGAAGATTGAAACGCGGATCGACTACCTTCACTCGGCCGCTAAAGATGCCCATGTTCTTGGTTGAATCAAAAAAAGCCTCGTCGGCGTAAATTTCCGTTGTCATCGGTTCATTCGATTGTAACCCTCCGGCGCTGGGGCCAAATAATTTCGAGACGGGTGACTTGTCTTCCTTCTCTTTGTCTTTCGGTTTCGCTTTAGCCGCCTTCTCCGCCTTCTTTGCAGGAGCAGGCGAGGCAGCTGGTGTAGCGGCAATCTGCGCCGATAAACGCCCTCCCGCCGCGCATACAATAACCAACACCAACACCGCTAATCTCTTCATTCGCTCGTGCTGGGTTTCGCCGTCAGATGGGATTTGTCAGTGATCACCATTTTTACGTTTCCGATCAACCGTCCAGTCCTCGAGTTCGTGTCGAATTGCACTGAATCACCCGCAATGTTGAAATCCGACCGCTGAATTGTTGTGCGCTCCTGCGAGCTTAGAACCCGGGTTTTCAAGTCGAGCACCGAGGTATTCATGTCGATTTGTAGATCGGGCTGACTCTCCGGGGTGTAGGTAGTGATTTTCAGTTGTTGAAACCCTATGTGTTCCTGGTCAATCCGGTGCGCCGTTCCTGCTTCAAATCTTCCGCGCAGATGGCCGTTGGCATCGAAGTCCGGCAACACAAGACCCTTGGCTTCGTGACCAATTGGCAGCGGAATGTTCGTTAAACTTTGTTCGCCCGGAGACCCACTTGGCGCCGCTGTCGTCCGAGCCCTCTTCTTGCGGCCTTTTGACTGGCCGAACACCGGAGGCGCCGATATCACAACCGACAGCACGACTGATAATAACCAAACGACGCAGCTCCAGTGTGAGGAACGGCCGCTACGAAACCGCAGCATGGATAGCCTTTAACATGCGCAGGTGCTTCGGCAAATCCTTTAGGGGAATCTGATTTGGCCCGTCCGACAACGCGCGCTCCGGGTTTTCGTGCACCTCCATGAAGATTCCGTCGCAGCCTGCGGCCATTGCGGCCCTGGCCAGGACCGGTGCGATAGTGCCATCACCCGAAGTTGAGTCCCCTGCCCCGCCTGGCCGCTGCACGGAATGTGTCGCGTCAAAGAACACGCGATATCCGGCTTCGCGCATCCAAAAGAGGGAGCGCATATCGGCCACGAGATTGTTATAGCCGAAGGTTGTGCCGCGCTCGGTGAAACAAAATTGGGAGTCACCAAAGGCGATCAGTTTCTCGGCAATGTTCCGGACGTCCCACGGCGCAAGGAACTGACCTTTTTTCACGTTGAGCGCGCGACCGGTGTCGGCAGCGGCGCGAAGCAGATCTGTTTGCCGGCAGAGAAACGCCGGGACTTGTAACATATCGATCTTTTCGCCAGCGATCTCGGCTTCGTTCGGTGAATGAACATCCGTCGTTACTGGTATCCTTAAGTCGCGGCCGATAATGGAAAGAATCTCGCAGCCCTCGCGTATGCCAATTCCGCGAAACGAACGTACGGAACTTCGATTCGCTTTGTCGTACGACGCCTTGAAAATGAAATCAACGTCTTCGGCCGAGCAGACCTCGGCGATCTTCTTCGCCATGCGCCACACAAACTTCTCGGACTCAATTACGCACGGTCCGAGAATAAACACTGGAGTTTTGCCGCCAATGGTGACTCTGCCGACCCGCATTGATTTTGACTTCGCCATGAATGTCTAAGCAAAGCAGGAACGTAGGAATTTTAAAGAGTTCCTTCCTGTTTTCCTGCATTCCTCCGTGATTTCTTTGTTACAAGATCGACAACGGCAAATGGCGCATACAACCCGAGAAAAAAGAGCAGTGCGACTCCGTGCAATTCCAAAACGTAAAGCGGCCGCGAATCGGAGAGAAAACTTAAGATCGAAAACGCTTCGGGTTTGTGCAGCAGAAATCCATAGTTATAGCCAGTCAACTCATCGGTGATGAGGGTGACGACGAAATAAAACTCCGACCACAACCACACGCGCACGATCGACATCGGATATGGCCGGTATCGGCGGGTCAACATCAGGAAGACCACACCAATGATGATTCCACAATGGGAAGTAAAAAAACTAATGAACCGCCAATCTGGAAAACCAAAGCGCAGGTTTGGCGTGAGAACGGCTTGCAACGTACCGCCGATGCCCCAGAAGTATGCCACCTCAAACCATCGCTGGCTCCCCGTCCACATCGCCACGATCACAACGACCATGCCCCAGTCGCACATTTGCATCGGCAACATTTGTCGCCAATCCACAACGCCATGACTGCGAATAAAAACTAAATAAACAATGTAGTTCAAGACAAGCACGGCTGAGAGCACACCGATGATAATCCTCTCCAATCGCTGCGATTTTGTGCGACGCACGATGGCGGCAAGCGCAAACGACAGGACGACTGTAAGAAAAATAACAGCGAGATGCGGCAAGCCGTACGGCTGAAATTCAGAGTCCATGCGTTGTTGTAGCAGCGGTTATATCAACCGCCGATTCCGATGGAAGGGGTTCGACTCGGCGAACCCCACTACAAACCATGCACAAGTTTGGCAATTTAATTCACCGAATCACCCAGAGATTGCACGGAATGACGTCGGTAACCCAAGCTATATTGCTGGGCAGTGCTTGACTGTCTTCCCCCTGTTTCTCCAGTGGAACGACAAGCAAATCTGCTTTCACCGATTGAACAAAGTCCGACGCAACTAACCCGGTATTGCCGCGGACACAGCGCGCCTCGATCGGGACTTCGGTCGCACCAGCGGACAAAACAAATTCCTCCAGCGCGTCTTCTTCGTCATCTTCAGATCCCGGCTTTTCACGTCTCCCGAGATTGCTGCTAATCGACGCGCGTGCCTGGTCAAACGTCGTAATGATGCGGATCACATAAAGTCGCTCGCACGATTCGGCTACGGCAAGCTGTAGCGTTCTTTTCAAAGCCTGCAATGCGCCATCGGAGTAATCGGCAACGAAAACAATCCGACGCAGGGGCTTGGGTCTTACCGCTGGTTTCGTGAAGAGTATGACCGAGCACGGCGCCTGCCGCACCAGACGACGCGCGACATTGCCGAGAAAGGGGTGCAACACCGCCTCTTTTTCCAGCGCACCTGCGACGATCATATCGATCTTCTCACGGGTGAGCGTGCGCAGAATAGCTTCGGCCGGGTCTCCCTCCTCATAATGAATCATTGAATCGGCGGGAAGGTGTAGTTCTGCGAGGGCGGCGTTAAACTTCTTCGTTGTCTCTTCATCTCGCCTGCCCGCATAGATCAGATGAAGATCGGCGTCAAAACGTTCCCGAATTCGCTTTGCTTCAGCAAGAACCTGCCTGAACCGTGGAGAAAAAGTTGTTGCCACGGCGATTGCTTTGTATGGCGAAAAATCGGACATGAGACCTGTTGAACTGTCGTGCTCCAGTGAAAATCGGCAAGACAGACGACGAGACATTCGCCGGCCACGTCCAGCAATCCGCTTTTCATTTCCAAGTTCCTCTGCGAATTTTCGCAGATGCGACGAGCAATTTATCCAGGCAGCTTTGATCCGGTGACGAACGGTCACCTGGATGTGATCGAACGTGCGCGAAAACTATTCGATGAAGTCGTTGTGGCTGTGGCTCATAATGACGAAAAGCGACCGCTTTTTTCACTAAAAGAACGCCTCGATTTGCTGCGACAGACTGCCGGTACAATCCGCAACGTGCGAATCGCTGAGTTCAAGGGGTTGCTCGTCGAGTTCGCAAGGGCAGAAAAAGCTGGAGCTGTCGTTCGCGGGTTGCGCGCCGTCTCCGACTTCGAGTTCGAATTTCAAATGGCGCTCATGAATCGGCAACTGGATGCCGCAGTAGAAACGATTTTTTTAATGCCGAAGGAGGAATACACTTATCTTAGCTCTCGCATCGTAAAAGAAATCGCGCGGCTCGGCGGCGACGTCTCGAGTTTTGTTCCGGCTTGTGTGGCCAAGGCGCTGCGCAAGAAATTCAGTTGATCAACTCGCAAGCATGAAAGTCCATCTGAAACAAATTCCAGCCCAGGGTCTGCATTTGGAAGGACAGGAAGATTGCCCAATCCAAGACTTGGAATCAGAAGGAATACGTTGCGCTGGCCGCCTGCATTACGATATCGATGTCGGCATTGCAGGGGGGGGACTATGGGCGAACGGCTCGCTCTCGCAGCCGGCGGAGCTGCGCTGCGTATCGTGCCTGGAAAAATTCGTGCACGAAATCCGAGTCCCTGCCTTCGCCGTGCACTTGGAGCTCCAGGGACCGGAGACGGTAGATCTTACCCCATTCATGCGCGAGGACATTTTATTAAACCTGCCGGCGCATCCGCGTTGCGACAGGGACGGGAATCGGGTTTGCAAGGCGAAACAGATTGTAACTGCGGAGCAGGATGCCAAGCAGAAGTCGGATTGGAGCGCGCTGGATAAGCTGAAAATCGAGAGTCGTTAATCGACATTCGCTACGTCTGTGTCGATTCACGAGTCGCGATTGACATTGTTTTTTCCTGATTTCCTGCTTTCCTAATCCGCTTCAATATGGGAGTCCCAAAACGCAAAACATCCAAAATGCGGTTACGCACGCGGAAAGCAGCGAACCGTTGGCATGGCGCACAATTGAACAAATGTCCCCAGTGCGGAAGCACCATCCCGTCGCACATCGCCTGCCCATCGTGCGGCTATTACCGCGGGCGACAGGTGTTGACGCTCGAAGGCAAATAAGACTTCACATCGTTAAAGCGGCTGCAACTAAGTCGCTTTAACGCTTCAACGTTCTTCATTTTCATTTTGCATTTGGGGACTAAACTTCGCAAAGTCTCGCACTAATGAAGATCGCCCTCGACGCGATGGGCGGTGATTTTGGTCCGCCTAACCTCGTTGCCGGCGCCGTTATGGCGTTGCGCGATTACCAGCAGATCACCAAGCTTTATCTGGTCGGAGACTCCGCCAAGATAGAAAACGAGTTGCACAAACATCAGTGCACTGATTCACGGGTTGATATCGTGCACGCGACGCAAGTAGTGGATATGAGCGACCGCGCATGGTCGGCGGTCAGGCGAAAGAAGGATTCATCGGTAAGCCGCGCGGTCGATCTCGTGAAGCGCGGCCAGGCAGATGCAATTGTGAGCGCGGGTCACACCGGCGCGGCCGTCGCCGCGAGCACGATCAAGCTTCGCACGTTGCCGGGAATCGACCGACCGGGTATTGCGGCAGTGCTTCCGACCGAAACGAACGTCTTCGTTTTGATCGACGCGGGCGCGAACATCGATGCCCGCCCCGAACATCTGCTTCAGTACGCGTTCATGGGCACGGTCTACTCGCGTCATGTTCTCCATTACAAGAATCCGACCGTTGGTTTGGTCTCACTCGGCGACGAGGATGTTAAGGGGACCGAGTTGACCAAGGAAGTGTTCAAGATGTTGAAACCAAGTTCGCTTAACTTCGTTGGCAACATAGAAGGCCGTCACCTCTTTGAAGATCCGGTTGAAGTTGTCGTGTGCGACGGATTCGTCGGCAACGTGATCTTGAAAACCTGCGAATCGATCGCGGTGGCAATGTTTCAATGGCTCAAGCACGAGCTCATGCGCACAACGATGCGAAAAGCGGGGGCATTCCTCGCGAGGAATGCCATTGGAACTATCAAGGCCAAGACGAATTATGAAGAATACGGCGGCAGTCCGCTTCTCGGCGTGAACGGAATCTGCATTATTGCGCATGGCGCGAGCACGCCGCTGGCAATCAAAAACGCGTTAAGAGTGGCGGCCGAGTCAATTGAACAGCAGGTGAACCCGCATATCGTCGAGGAGATTCGCCGGTACTATGAAACGACAGCCCCGCTTGAGCCCGCGCTCCACTAAGGCGCTGCGCACCGTCTCCATTATCGGCACGGGAAGTTACGTTCCCGAAAAAACTCTGACCAACGCGGACTTGTCACGCATGGTTGATACGACCGACGATTGGATTACTACCCGCACCGGCATCAAGGAGCGCCGTATTGCCGCGAAGGATGAAAACACGAGTGATATGGCGGCCAGAGCAGCGCTGAAAGCGATCGAGCAGGCGAAGATTTCGCCGAAAGAGATCGATCTCCTACTCGTCGCAACAGCCACTCCCGACATGCTTTTCCCGGCTACGGCCTGCTTCGTTCAAAAAAAGATCGGAGCAACCAACGCCGCTTGCCTCGATATTTCCGCAGCCTGCGCGGGTTTTCTTTTTGGCTTGGAGATCGCACAACAATTCATCACCTCGCATACCCATGAGACGGTCCTTGTAATCGGGGCTGACAAATTGACATCGATCACTAACTGGACCGATCGCAACACCTGCGTCCTTTTTGGAGATGGCGCTGGCGCCGCTATCTTGCGCCACCGCGCCAGCGCTCACGGCGTAATCAGCACTCATATCGGAAGCGACGGACGGTACACAGACATTTTGTTCATGCCGGGCGGCGGTTCGCGGTGCCCAATCACACGAGACAATGTGGACATGCATTTGGCTACTATCCACATGACCGGCAAGGAAGTGTACAAACAGGCTGTCATAGCCATGCTTAACGCAGCGAAAAAAGCGCTCGATCAAGCAGGGCTTTCCATTGAAGACATCGCCTGTGTCATTCCGCATCAGGCAAACCTGCGCATCATGGAGGCCATCGCCGACCGACTCGGCATCTCGCGCGACAAGATGTTTGTGAACTTGGATCGTTACGGCAACACGTCCGCGGCGGCTGTAGCAATCGCGCTCGACGAAGCGAATCGTAGCGGTCGGATCAAACGCGGTGATTATGTTCTGATGGTCGTTTTCGGCGGCGGGCTCACTTGGGCGAGCACGATATTGGAGTGGTGAAATTAATTGCGGATTTCGGATTGCTGATTGCGGAAAGACAAGATCACTGAAAACTATCCGCGATCCGCATTTACAATCCGCAATGCTTATAGAGACTCACGCCCACCTTGATTATCCCGATTTCGCGCACGATCTGGATGACGTGCTTCGTCGCGCGAAGGATGCGGGGGTAACGCGTATTATCACCATCGGCACTTCGGTCGAGAGCAGCAGGCGCGCGATCGCTCTCGCGGAAAAGTATCCGGCCGTTTACGCGGCAATTGGCGTTCATCCCACTTACGTTGAAGAGGCTGAGGAAGATGTTTTTACCCCGCTACACGAATTGGCACAGAACCCGCGCGTGGTGGCCATCGGCGAGACGGGGCTAGATTATCACCGGTTGCCAAGCGAAGAAGTTTCCAAGGAAACGCAGGTCCAGGTCATGTCCGCGTTGCGCACCGAGACGGACGAAGAAATCGAAGCCCAAATTCGCGAGGGCGCTTACAAATCGAAACAGGCGAGTTTATTTCAACAACAGCTCGACCTCGCCGTGGAGATGGGACTCAACGCAGTGATCCATCAACGCGATGCGTGGGAGGACACGCTCAAAATTATGCAACCGTACACCGGCAAATTGCGCGGGGTTTTTCATTGCTTCGGCGGCTCGTTGGATCAGGCGAACGAAGTTCTGGATCTTGATCACCTCGTTTCGTTCACTGGAATCGTTACTTTTAAAAACGGCGCACCCGTGCGAGAAGTCGCAGCACAGATTCCGCTTTGGAAATTTATGGTAGAAACCGATTGCCCATATCTGGCGCCCGTCCCCTTTCGCGGAAAGCGCTGCGAACCTGCGTATACGCGCATCGTAGCGGAGACGATCGCTGCAGCGCGACACACATCGTTTGAGGAAATTGCCGAAGCGACAACCGAAACTGCAGAGAAGTTTTTCAAGTTCAATGGCCAATGAACATCGAGACTGATACGCCGCGACCGACGGGCGCGCCAACAACACACAACAAAACGGACGGCTTGTCGAACCGTGCCTACCTTCTGCTTCTTGCGCTTTTTGTCGCGTCCTGCGCAGCGCCAGACACAAGGCATCAGATAGTGGTCAGCACACGCGAGCAAAAGTTGGCCATTCTCGATCGCGGCAATGTGATGGCCATCTATCCGGTCTCAACTTCGAAATTCGGACTCGGCGATTGGCCGGGCAGCAGATTTACACCACTGGGCCAACTGCAGATCGCGGAAAAAATTGGCGATAATGCGCCGGCGGGAACCGTATTCAAAGATCGGCGCCGCACTGGCGAAATCGTCTTAGCCAACTCGCCCGGGCGCGATCCAATTGTGACCCGAATTCTCTGGTTGCGAGGACTGGAGGCGCAAAATACGAACGCATTTTCGCGGGACATATATATTCACGGGACGCCAGAGGAATGGAAAATCGGTTCGCGCGCGAGCTACGGCTGCATCCGGATGCGCTCCAGCGACATCATACAATTATACGACATCGTCGGAATCGGCGCCGAAGTGACCATTGTAGACACGCCGCTCGCCAGCGCTGTCCCGAGTCTCGTCTCGGCCCATTCGATGGCACCGACGAACCCGGCGCCATTTGTCATGCGATAGGTTGTAACCGAGGTCGCTGACCTCGGCGCACTCAGGACACAGTTCACAACAAGGCGGCTGCACACCGCCGGTTACATTTATGGCAGTTTGCCGAGATGCTCTCTGGGAGTGTTGCGCGAGAGAAAATCCATGTCCGCGTCTACCATGATCCGCACCAGTTCCTGGAACCGTACTTTCGGTTCCCAACCAAGAATTTTCTTCGCCTTCGAAGCATCACCGAGCAGCACGTCCACTTCGGCCGGCCGCTCATATCGCGGATCATGCTTTACGAATTCCTTCCAAGCGAGATTGACGTAACTGAAGGCGGCTTCGACAAACTCACGTACGGTGTGGCTTTCGCCGGTAGCGAGGACGAAGTCGTCTCCCTCGCCGGTTTGCAAAATTCGCCAGACGCCTTCGACATACTCCGGCGCATATCCCCAGTCACGTTTTGCGTCGAGGTTGCCGAGGAACAATTCCTTTTGCAGACCATGCTTAATTGCAGCAACCGCGCGCGAGATTTTGCGGGTGACGAAAGTTTCTCCGCGACGGGGGCTTTCGTGATTAAACATGATGCCGTTGCTCGCACAAAGACCATAACTCTCGCGATAATTAACCGTGGCCCAATATGAAAAAACCTTGGCTACGCCGTACGGGCTGCGCGGCCAGAACGGTGTTTTCTCCGTTTGCGGCGTTTGTTGAGCTTTACCAAACATTTCACTGCTCGAAGCCTGAAAAAAACGCGAGCGCAATCCGACTTCGCGAATTGCCTCTAAAATGCGGATGGTACCCACGCCGGTGACGTCGGAGGTATATTCCGGAATATCAAAGCTCACGCGCACGTGGCTCTGTGCGCCCAAATGATAAATCTCGTCCGGCTTCAAATCGTAAAGAAGCTTCACAAGATTCACCGAGTCGCTGAGGTCCCCGTAATGTAGAAAAAGTCGCACGCCGTTCACATGGGGATCAGCGTAAAGATGATCAATGCGCGAAGTGTTAAATGTACTGGCGCGGCGAATGATCCCGTGGACTTCGTAGCCTTTCTCAAGCAGCAGGTCGGCCAGATAACTTCCGTCCTGACCAGTGATGCCGGTGATAAGCGCCCTCTTCATTTGAGCAGTAATTGTAGGGCGTTTCTGTCAAACGCCAATGCAAGAAGATCCACTCGGCGTCCGGCACAGACGCCCTACGATTCCACAGCGTCAGCTCTCCGGCGGAGAAACCATAATTCGCGCCAAAACAGCGCGCTGGGCGCCGATCAATGCGCCGATACCTTTGCGGCCCAGGGTGAGCATTTCATCCAGCTGTGAACCGGAAAATGTCGCTTCTTCTCCAGAGCTTTGCACTTCTACGAATTCGTCGTCTTCGGTAGCCACAAGATTGAAGTCAACAGTGACGAGCTTGTCCTCTTCGTAAACAAGATCCACCAGAGCATGCCCTTCCAGAATGCCGGCGCTTACTGCCGCGACTAATTTTAGCATCGGAGGCGCGTCGAGTTTTTTTTCCCGCACAAATTTCCGACAGGCTATAGCCAGCGCTAGGCTGGAACCGGTAATTGCGGTCGTGCGCGTTCCGCCATCAGCTTGCAACACGTCGCAATCGATCCAGATCGTGCGCGGCCCGAGTTTTTCAAGATCCATGACCGCTCGCAGCGACCGGCCAATCAACCGTTGAATCTCCACGCTGCGACCGTCGATGCGCCCTCTTGCAATATCGCGAGCTTTGCGTGGCTGAGTCGAATATGGGAGCATCGAATACTCGGCGCTGAGCCAGCCACCGGTGACCCCCTGCTCTTTCATCCAGCGCGGTACTGCTTCTTCGATTGTCACCGCGCAGATCACGCGCGTCTTACCCATCGAGACGAGCACTGACCCGCTCGCATGCGGCGCCACGTTCAACTCGAAATTAAGTGGACGGATCTCATCAGGTCCGCGGCCGTCGCTTCGCTGCATCGCTTAGAACTTAAATGTGGCTGATACTTTGTGCGACGAACATTTTACAGTGCACAGAGACATCGGACAGCGATGGCATCCCAACTGCCGGTTATCACCTGCGACTAATCGGCTTGACGCACTGGGCGAGGCATCGTTGTTTAAGCGTTTTGAGTGAAAAATAGCGCTGATAGCCAGACAGCGATTTGCATTGCCGGCGCGCACCGTTCAGGCACATCGATGCTCACCAGGCTACTGCACGCCTTCGGGCTGTACCTGGGAACGGAAAACGATTTAATGCCACCGCAGGCCGATAACCCAGATGGCTTCTGGGAACATCTGGGATTCGTGGCATTGAACGATGAATTGTTGCACGAGCTTGGAGGCGCCTGGGACCTGCCGCCCAGGGCCGACGAGAGCTTCACAAGCTTGCGACTGGATCCTTTGCGTCTCAAAGCGCGGTTGCTCATCGAACGATTTGACGCAGCAAGTGTATGGGCCTGGAAGGATCCGCGCAATAGTTTGACTTTGCCGTTCTGGCAACAGCTGTTTCCGAGACTCAAGACGCTCATCATGGTGAGGAACCCGCTCGAAGTCGCCTACTCGATGCGAAAACGAAATGGAAGTTCCTATTCGTTTGGTTTGCGGTTGTGGGAGATTTATAACCGGCGCCTGACCGAGGCAGTAAATGCGGAAGACCGACTCGTTACTCATTACGATCTCTTTTTCCAAGAGCCGGAATTCGAATTGCGCCGAATCGCGGATTTCATTGGTTTACCCGACGCGCAAGTACGTACCGCCGCGGCGCTGGTAACAACGCGAAGGCGCCACCTCCATTTCACGATCGAGCAACTGATCGATGCTCGCGTCTCCGAGGAAGTGATCGAACTTTATCGCGGCTTACTCGCCGAAGTATCGTCGAGAAAAGCGAACAAACGCCAGATGGCCAAAGCTCCAGTCGGCCGCGAAAGTGTTCAGGAAACGAAACCGCACGAGACCGATTTGCTCCCAGGAGCAGTCAGCCGACTGAATACCTTCGTTCCGGAAAGGATCGCTCAAATCGAGCATCTCTACCGCGAGCTCCTTGCGCAAGCCGAAGCGCGCCACAAATCGCAAGTCGAAGAACTCACGGCCAGCCTTCGCGACAAGAGTATTAGTTTGGCGGAAAGCGAAGAGCGGGAAGAGGAGCTTCGACAGCGTTTACGCCTGCAGCTGAAAGCTGCCGACAGGCTTTGCCGGTTTTTGGACGAGACTAATGACGCAGCGGCCCGGCTCCGCTCTTCGGCGCGCTGGCAAATTGCAAACCCAGTTGCGGCCTTAAAGGCAAAACTTTCTTCCCGGAGGTCGCGAGCCTTATTGGGCTATGGGCATTTGGAAAAGATCGTCTCAGCGTATCAGAAGTGGCGAGCCACGCATCCGGAGGTGGCTGCGATTGATGATCAAATCCAGGCACTGATTTCAGGAATACTTTCTGCCCCTGGGCAAAGAGTGGCACCTGCTGAACCTCCCGAGCCGACGCGTCCGATTGAATTTCCGATTCACGACCAAGTCGAAATCTCAATCATCATTCCAGTATTCAATCAGTTTCGCTTCACCCAAGCCTGCCTGGCCTCGCTTCAGGAGCATCAGGGGACGAAGCGCTTCGAGGTTATTGTGGTGGACGATTGTTCTACGGACGAGACTGCAGAGGCTGTCCCGCGGATACCAGGGGCTGTTTATGTGCGCAACGAGACGAATTCCGGTTTCATTGCTTCTTGCAATCGTGGTGCTGAAAAGGCGCGCGGGAAATATCTCGTTTTTCTTAACAACGACACACTTGTCAGGGAGGGCTGGTTGAAGGCACTCTTGGACACCTTTATCGAAGATCCGAACGCCGGCGTCGTTGGGTCCAAGCTTATTTATCCCGATGGTCGCTTACAGGAAGCAGGGGGAGTCATATGGCGAGACGCATCGGGGTGGAACTATGGCAAATTCGATGACCCTGCGAGACCTGAATACAATTATCTGCGCGAAGTGGATTATTGCTCAGCGGCAGCGTTGATGATTCCAAAATCTTTGTTTCAGAGCGTGGGCGGGTTTGATCCGCGGTACGCGCCTGCCTACTACGAAGATACTGATTTGGCCTTCAAGGTCCGCCAAGCCGGTTTCAAAGTGTTATATCAGCCGCTGAGCGAGGTTATTCATTACGAGGGAGCAACTGGGGGAACCGATATAACAACAGGAACCAAGAAGCACCAGGATATTAACCGCTCGACCTTTGCGAAAACATGGGGTGCGGAGCTGGCAACAAAAGCAGCCAACGGCGATGCAGCCTTCCTGCGGCAGGCACCAACGGGCCGAAAGAACATTCTCGTGATTGATCATTATGTCCCAAGCCCAGACCGAGATTCAGGATCGTTACGGATGTTCCAAGTCCTCAAGCTTCTCCGGCAACTTGGTCATCGCGTCACCTTCATTCCCGATAATTTAGCGAACGTGCCCCTTTACACAGGGAGGCTGCAAAAGCGCGGAATTGAGGTCGTCTATCATCCTTACGTCAAGAACGTGCGTGAATACCTCATTTCACACGGCTCCGATTTCGATGCCGTGGTGCTAAGCAGGTGCGATTTTGCTCGCAAACATATCGCGGACGTCCGGCAGTACGCGCCGCGAAGCCGCATCATCTTTGACACTGTCGATTTGCACTCGCTTCGTGCGCACCGAGAGGCTCAGATCACTTTCGATCCGGAGGCGCGAGAAAAAGCGCGGCAGAAAGAAGAACTGGAACATGATCTCATCCGCCAAGCTGATGAGACCTGGGTAACGAGTAGTGTCGAACAGAAGCTTCTGCAGGAGAAGTGGTCCGAAAAGTCCATTCAGCTCGTTTCAAACATTGTGGATATTCCGGGCTCGCACACGCCGTTTGAACTGCGGCGGGACTTTCTGTTCATTGGCGGTTTCCAGCACACGCCGAATACCGATGCCGTTCTGTTTTTCCTGACGAAGATTTATCCTATAGTAAAGGCGCGCCTGCAGGAAGCGAAGTTCTACATTATTGGCGATAAGCCGCCGCCGGAAGTCGTTGCGTTAGCCGGCAAAAATATTGTAATCACGGGATTGCAACGGGATGTTCGTCCCTTCTTTGAGAGCGTAAGATTATCGATTGCGCCATTGCGATTTGGTGCGGGTGTAAAGGGCAAAATCAATCAGAGTATGGCGTGGGGTGTGCCCGTCGTCGCAACCTCGCTGGCCGTGGAAGGCATGGAGCTTACTTTCGGCGAAGATGTTCTCGTCGCCGACGAACCGGAAGAATTTGCCCGGGCCCTAGTGACGCTCTACGAGTCCCCTGAACTTTGGAACCGGCTCTCGCAAAACGGGATCGAGAAAACTCGCTCACTTTACTCGACTGAGGTCGCCCGGGAGAGGTTGGAACGTTTGTTCAATAACCAACACGTCCAGCCTGCGGAAGCGTTACCTCAGAGCTTGAAACAACGCGACCCAGTTGTTGGGATCAGTGCGTGAGACACGCGAGGCTTTCGCTTTCAAACGGGTGTGATTAAGGCCCCTCAATCAAAGACGATCACGGGCAAGATCGTGGCCACGCCGAACCCTGTGCCTTCTGAGGAAGAGTCGCCCGTTGTGATTGCATGGGAAACAAGCGATCCGAGTGGCAGCGAGATTCGGGTTACGACCTCCACCGGTGAAGAGAAGCTTGTGACCCGGGGAGGAAAATGTGGGCAGGTTGAAATTGGTTGGATCGCGGACTCGACAGAATACGAGTTCCGCCTTTACCCAGTCAGCCAGCCTGACAGACAGCTTGATTCGGTAAAGGTGCGGCGCGGCAGCAACTCGTTGCAGCAGCTTCTGGGTGAAGTCGTGCTGGAGGTGACGCGCGGAAACATCGGCGTGAGCCTGCTGTCACCCTTTCTTGCCAAAATCGTCCCGCGTTGCCTCCACAGCGCAAAGTTTCGCGAGATCTTTCGGTTGTGGGAGCAACACCGTTTTCATGTGACACCGGTCCATTTCTATCAACCGATTCCTGATACGCAGTCTTTGCCTGAAAGTCTCTGGGATCGGCCGAGCGAATTGGTTGGCATTGACATGAACGACGCGATGCAGCTCGAACTACTACAGAATCACTTTCCAAAATTTCGCCACGAATACGATGAGTTCCCGGTAGAGCCAACGGGTGAACCCGGCCGTTTTCATTTTAACAACGGGCTCTTTGACGCCACCGACGCGCTGGTCGCTTATTGTATGATCCGCCACTTTCAACCGCGGTTCATCATCGAGGTTGGCAGCGGGTTTTCTTCTCTCGTCGCAGCCGAAGCCATTGCAAAGAATAAGAACTCAACCCTGACCTGCATCGAGCCGTTCCCGCCTGATTTTGTCCGCCAGGGATTCCCCGGGCTACATTCCTTGATCGAGAAAAAGGTCGAAGATATCGACCTCGAATTTTTCTCGCAACTCGATTCGGACGATATCCTGTTCATCGACAGTTCTCATACCGTGAAGATTGGCGGAGACGTAAATTATCTTTTCCTGGAAATCTTGCCGCGTCTAAAGCCAGGCGTGATCGTACACGTCCACGACATCTTTTTGCCTTTTGATTATCGGCGCGACTGGGTAATGGACGACCTTCGTTTTTGGACCGAGCAATATCTACTCCAAGCGTTTCTGAGCTTTAATTCCGAATTCGAAGTTTTGATGGCCAATGCATACTTGGTTCACCGCTACAGGGAAGAACTCAACGCTACCTTTACCAAGTCACCACGGGTGAGGGGAGGTAGTTTTTGGATGCGCCGGCGACCTGCAAAAGCACACTCATCATCTGTGCCACAAGAGTGATAGGTTCTCAGAGCAGCAACGCACCGGATCGCTTTTGTAAGCCTTGATGTTACGGGGAAAGTCGGAAACGTCATAGAGAAAATGAAGAACCTTCCCAGAAGGAGCGCGCAAAGAGAATATCAAAGCGCCCGCTCCAGCGTATTGTTTTGGTCAGCCTTAACATTTGGAAATAGCGCGCAAAACTTGCTACTGCGCCGGGTTCGCGCGGTGAGGACTTCTACGTGAAATGCAGCATGAGATAAACAAGCCAGTCTTTGTCGTGGGTTCGCCCCGCTCGGGAACTAGCATTCTAACTTGGTGTCTGGGTCAGCATCCGAACATGTTTCCCGTGCCAGAGTCAAATTGGATGGGAGATTTCGCGATCAGCCTGGCCATTGGCTATCAAATTGGCGTCGCACGCGGCGAGCGCTCCATCTTGAGCGCGATGGAAATTCGAGAAAACGAATTGTTCACCGCGGTCGGTCAAACTATCAACGAGTTGATCCTTCGCCACCGCGAGGACCTGGAAAGAAAACGCCAGGCTACGATTAAAGGATCGGAACCTAAAGGTCGTTGGGTCGATGGGACGCCGGAATATTCTCATCACATCTATGGTTTACATAGGCTATTTCCTGATGCTCTCTTCGTCCACATCTGCCGTGACGTCCGCGCCGTCGTGCGCTCAATGCTGAATTTTCATCGGGTAGCGGGGATTCAGTTGGTTCCTAATGAAGAAAAGGCATACCAGTACTGGCTTCGAACCGTCAGCGCGTGCATTAAAGGTGAGGAGGCCTATGGACCGGGTGTAGTTTATCGCGTGCGATATGCAGACTTGATCACTAATCCGGAATCGACAATGCGTTCGTTGCTCGATTTCCTCCAGGAACCCTATGCAGGCAAATGCCTTGAGCCGCTTGGACAACGGATTAACAGTTCTAACGTCCCTGATGATTTTGTCGCTGACGATCCCGCTACCGACCCGGCGCTGGTCGAGCAAGCAACAAGACTTTCGGTTGAATTGGAAAAAACTCCCCAGTTGAGTGAACCATCGCCTGCTGCAGCAGATGCACTCGAGACCGAATTTCAACAACGGACGCAATACGTAGCCGCGTTGGACAAAAGCTACAAAGAAGCTCAACGGCGTATTCGGGCCCTTGAGAAGCAAAACCGCGGGTTATGATTGAAATCTTCGATCAGGCTCAAGTTTCCCATTAGTCTTCGCGTGATCAAATTGCCAATGAAGAAGGCTCCACGCCGGATTGAACTTGATAAGATTCGAACGAACGTAAAGAAACTTTCCGGCTTTTTATCCTGCTGGAAGGCCTTGGTCATCACGTGTCTCTTTCTCGTCGGCGTCGTAGGATACGTGGATTATCTGACTGGATATGAGCGACCGCTGCTTCTCTTCTACCTTCTGCCCATTTCTTTGGCTGCCTGGTTTGGCGGCTTCCTTATGGGTCTGGGAATTGCCGTTGTTAGCATCGCAGTATCAATGCTGTCAGACGTTGCAGCCGGAATCCCTGCCCTCGGTTTCTGGAATGCGGGAATGGCCTTTGTGTCCTATGCCCTCTTTGCTGGAGTGTTATCCAAGCTGCAGAGACTCGTGGGTGAGCTGGATCGACGCGTTCAGGAACGGACAGCAGCTCTGCAGCACGAAGTGGCTGAGCGCCAGCGACTCGATCGGGAAATCGCGCAAGTGGCAGATCGTGAACGACGACGTTTGGGACAGGATCTGCACGACAGGCTCGGTCAACACCTGACAGGAACTGCTCTGGCGGCTCAAGTGTTAAAGGACAAACTCGCCACAAAATCGGCGGCAGAGGTTAGCGAGGCCGAGAAGCTCGTGCGCTACGTCGAGGAAGGGATTGATCTCACCCGTAATTTGGCTCGCGGTTTCTTTTCGCCGGAACTCGAAGCAGACGGGTTAGGCGTAGCCTTGGAGGGTCTTGCCGAGAACATCAGCGAGCGATTCGCTATCAACTGCGTTTTTCACGGGGAAGACTCAATTCCAGTGCGCGATTCTGCGGTTGCTACGCAACTCTACCGCATTGCTCAGGAGGCAGCCACGAACGCCGCCAAACACGCTACTGCGGAGAATGTCGACATTCGCGTTAATGTGGATGGTTCCGAACTTACTCTTGCGATTATGGATGATGGAATTGGGTTCCCTGATACGCCGTCAAACTCAAAAGGGCTTGGACTTCGGTTGATGCGCCATGGCGCGGCGCTAATTGGCGCAGCACTCAGCGTCCAACGAAACGGCAGGAGCGGAACGACTGCGATATGTAAGGTAAGGATTCCAAACGACAGCGAATCAAATTTCGCGATATGAAGTCAGACCCTCCCATCAGCATGGCGCGCAGGCGTCGGATTTTTCTGGTTGATGATCATCCCCTGGTCCGCGAGGGGCTCACCAACCTGATCAACGGACAGGGCGACCTTATGGTCTGCGGCGAGGCGGAAGATTGGGCTGGAGCTGTCGACGGCATTGCAAAAACGCGGCCAGAGGTCGCCCTTATCGATATCTCCCTGAAAAACGAATCCGGATTGGAACTAGTCAAAAATCTGGACAATCAATTCCCGCTAGTTGCACTGATCGTTCTCTCGATGCACGACGAAGCATTGTATGCCGAGCGTGCGCTGCGCGCTGGTGCGCGCGGTTACGTTATGAAACGCGAGACCAGCAAGAGTGTCCTAACTTGCATCCGCCGTGTACTTGAAGGCGGAGTTTACGTAAGCGAGAGGGTCGTCAACAGCATGGCCCGCCGACTCAGTGCCTCGCCGAAAGGCGCTCAGGCCTCTCCTGTAGAACGGCTAAGCGATCGCGAGTTGGAAATATTCCGGCTCCTCGGGCAGGGGAGGACGACTTCGGAGATCGCGGAGGACCTGCACCTGAGTCTAAAAACTGTGCAAGCGTACTGCGCGCGTGCAAAAGAAAAATTCGGCGTCAGCTCCCTGGGCGAGCTGCTCCGCGCGGCCATTCGCTGGGAAGATGCTACGAATGTAAAGTGACCATTCTCGCTCTCTCCTGCTAGACGACACCGGATGCCTGTAGGGTGCGGTACTACGAAAACATTCGGCTAGGTCTATCTGTCGCTAGCCGTTCGCGGGGTCAGGTTATTGCGTGACACTCAAGCAGCTTCTCGCCGTCGGGCACGGTAACGCCTCCGGAACAACGCTATCCGAAGCGCTCCGCCACTTTTCTGACTCTCTTGCACGCGCAGCCAGTAAGCAGGCACAACGTGGCACTGCCGCCTTTGTTGACCCAAAGCGGCAACGAAAAACTTGTGAACGCACTAAGTCTCCGCTTCGCCAAGTCGCCATGACAACGGAACGTAATTTTTGGGAAATCAAGTTGGCGCATCGGCCCAAGCCATTCTGGTACCCGTACCAGACTCTGCGAAACGTGGGCGTTTTGGAGCAGCTTTTGACAGGTACCGGGCTCGATTTTTTGCAGTTGTGCCAAGGTCCACATAGGAAAATCGCTGATATCGGAGGCGCGGACGGTGACCTCGCATTTCTTTTAGAGCAAATGGGGCTGTCTGTGGATTTGATCGACAACGAACCCACCAATTTTAATCACCTGCAGGGAGCGCGGATTCTTAAGGAAGCTCTGCACTCAAATGTTATGATTCGAACAGTTGATTTGGATTCGCAATTCACTCTCTCTGGAGAAAAATACGACGCCATCTTTCTCCTCGGAATTCTCTATCATTTAAAAAATCCCTTTTTCGTGCTGGAAAAGCTAGCTGCAATCACAAGGTACTGCTTTCTCAGCACCCGCATAGCTCGGCAAACGGACAACGGCCAGCAGATCTCACAAGGGCCGATAGCATACTTGCTCGGTCCGCAGGAATGTAACAACGACAGCACGAACTTCTGGATCTTTTCGGAAGAAGGATTGAAAAGACTGATCAATCGCACGGGGTGGGACCTTCTCTCGTATTTAAGCATCGGCGTAACGGCCAACTCCACACCAGCTGACCCTGAGCAGGACGAGCGGGCATTCTGCCTTCTGCGAAGCAAAATGGTGCCAATGGTCACCGCGTCGCCTAATCCAGTGCCTGCTTCCAAAAACACCACGACGATGATTTCATGGAATACGGGCAATGCCGCTGCCGGAAAGGTTTACGTTTCGATCGATAACCGCGAGGAGTTATTGTTCGCGGCCTCGCGCCAGGGTTCTGCCCCTGCGAATTGGGTCCGACCCGGCCGCACATACGAGTTCCGCCTTTATGATTCCGACCATACCCGGCTCCTCGACAAAGTTGCGGTTGCTACAGCGACTGAATAATCTCAGAGTTCACGTGCCAGCAGCACAGCAACCATCAGGGCGCAGAAATGGGTCTTTTGTACGGCTGGTTGACGAGTAATGCGCAGAGTTTGGCCGGTCATCATTAGTTGACCCGTCCTCTGGCGTCGTCCATTCCCTCTGCGGGTCGTCCGTTCCTCTGCGGAGGCTCCGCGCCTTATGAGCTCCAGCTTTTTGACTGTGTCACAATAATGTTTCTGGACTGTGAGCCTGGTGAATGCGCCCAGATCGGTGGCGATAGTTGTTTATTGTGCCTACATTGATCGGCAAAAAATCGGCCAGCCAAGCGCGTATTTTTAATTGAACATAGCTGATATGGACCGCGTGCCGTACTTGGATCTTCAAGCTCAATACGACAACCTTCGCGCCGAAGTGGTGGCGGCGTTGGGGGAAATTTGCGAATCGGCCAGATTTGCCCAGGGACCAGCCACGTCAGATTTTGAGGCGAAATTCGGAGCCTACTGCGGAGTCGATCATTGTGTGAGCCTGAACAGCGGCACGAGCGCGCTCCATCTTGCCCTGCGCTGTCTCGACATTGGGTCGGGAGATGAAGTGATCACGGTTGGGCTGACTTTCATAGCAACTGCTTGGGCAATTAGCTATGTCGGCGCGACGCCGGTTTTTGTTGATATCGACCCTGCGCGTCGGACCATGTGCCCCACGAAGCTTGAAGCCGCAATCACGTCTCGGACAAAAGCAATCATCCCGGTCCATCTCTATGGCGTGCCGGCAGAGATGGATCGTATTAAGACGATTGCTGATCGACATGGACTACCCATAATCGAAGACGCCGCGCAGGCGCATGGAGCCCGCTTTCGCGGCAAGGCGGTTGGCCAATTCGGACAGATTGCGTGTTTCAGCTTTTATCCGAGCAAGAACTTGGGCGGCTATGGCGAAGGCGGAGCTTTAATCACGAATAATGCCTCCATAGCAAAGCGCGCGCGTTCGTTACGCGACCACGCACAGAGCCAAAAATACCTGCATGATGAGATCGGGTATAATTACCGGATGGACAGCTTCCAAGCTGCAGTGCTCGCCATTAAGCTAAACCGACTCGACGGCTGGAATGCAGCTCGTGTTGATCGCGCAGCATACTACACCGAATTACTTAGGAATTCGGCATACAAGGTGCCGGCGCACGTTTCCGATTCAGAATGTGTCTGGCATTGTTATGTTATTGAAACTCCCGAACGCGACCGTGTGCGCTGCGGCCTGAACGATGCCGGCATCGGGACAGCCGTCCACTATCCTGTGCCTGTTCACTTGCAAAAAGCCTACGCGCATCTCGGTTACAGAGCGGGCGACCTTCCTGTTACTGAAAGATTCTGTCAGGAGTGTCTATCTCTCCCGATCTATCCGGAACTCTCCAAAGAGAAAATCTTTACTGTCGCTTCTATCCTTTTGGATCTTGAGAAGCAAAAGTAAGGCTTTATCACAAGTGTTTGGCTTCATTAGGTAAAGAACTGAGCGTGACCTCGAAATGGCAGAATAGTTGTCGGCTAAT
>DATLPS010000177.1:0-2803 GCA_035535575.1 Candidatus Limnocylindria bacterium | reverse complement strand
CGCTTGTCGGTGGACTGCGCGGAGAGAATTGTCGCTACAAGCAACTGGAGCGGGTTACGAAAATCCAACTCGCAATGCGCATTGGGATAAATTTTCGGCCAGGCTTTGAGCAATTGCGCGACGCGCTCCCGAGTTGTCATCTGGTCATTATTCTCCGGGCCTGATATGGATTTCAATCCAACGATGGACAAATCAGCCGCGGAGGTACTCGATCGTCGGCCAATCGCTACCCGCAATCGAAAATGGGCGCAGGCAGCGACTGCCTGGCTGGCTGCGCGAAATATTTCGCCGAATGCAATCTCAATCGCGGGTATGTTCGCGTGCATCATCGGAGGCATTGCCCTCAGCGTGACTTCGATTTCTGACTACCGAATCTTGTGGCTCATCGCGGCGCTTGGTGCACAACTGCGCCTGACGGCAAACATGCTTGACGGGATGGTTGCGCTCGCGTCCGGTCGCGCTTCAAAAGTGGGAGAACTTTACAATGAAATTCCTGATCGTGTTTCCGACGCGGCAGTATTCATCGGTGCAGGTTTCGCCTGGGGCGGAAATGTTGCCCTCGGTTATGTCGCGACAATTTTGGCGATCTTTACTGCATATATCCGCGCCGCGGGCAAAATCGCGGGTGCGCCTAATGAGTTTTGCGGACCGATGGCAAAACAACATCGGATGCTGGTCATCACGCTAATCTGTTTATACTCGGCGATCACGCCACGTTCCTGGCAGATGATCACGTTCAATGATCCGCATATCGGTCTCATGACTCTTGGCCTTGCTGTGATCATCGTCGGTTGCGTAACCACGGTTATTCGCCGAGTCGGGCGAATCGCGCACGTGCTGAAATGAGCCAGGTTACGCGCGAACGACTCTTTGGATTTCGTCACGCCTTTGACGATCGCGTGACCGTTGTTCTGACAGTCACGGCTGTCGTTCTCTTCCTGTTGGCGCCGCTGCTTATTTTTATCGTGACCCGGGCAGCCAACACCACCAGCGACAAGAAAAAGGAACTCTGGGATCGTTATCGGTCTTGGATTTGGCTGGCGCTGTTCATCCTGATTCCCATTCTGGCAGGCGCTTTTTGGACGATCCTGGCTGTGGCCACGCTAAGTTTTCTTTGCTACCGAGAATATGCGCGGGTCACCGGGTTATTTCGGGAACGGACCATCAGTCTAATCGTGGTTACCGGCATCCTCCTCATTACGTTTTCGGCGCTGGACAATTGGTATCGGCTCTTCGTTGCGTTGTTCCCCTTAACGGTCGCGTTGATCGCCACCGGCGGGTTAATCCCAGACCAACCCAAGGGCTATATTCAACGCGTCGGGCTGGGTGTGCTCGGCTTCGCTCTTTTCGGAAGCGCGCTCGGTCACCTTGGCTACATGGCCAACGATTGGAATTATCGGCCCATCCTTTTACTCATCATTTTCGCCGTGGAGCTGAATGACATCTTTGCGTACATCTGTGGCCATTTGTTTGGGCATCGAAGATTTGTCCCAAACACGAGCCCGAACAAAACAGTAGGCGGCGCGCTCGGAGCAATCGTGCTAACTATGCCGGTCTTTGCGATTGGCGCGCATTTTGTCTGGTCCGGCACGGCGCTTGACACGCCAGTTCGCCTGCTGGGCCTTGGGATCATTGTCAGCATCGTAGGACAATTCGGCGATCTGATGCTTTCCTCGATCAAACGTGACCTCGGCCTCAAGGACACGGCAAAACTCATTCCTGGACACGGCGGCATTCTCGACCGGTTCGATAGTCTGATTCTTGTCGCGCCTGCCGTATTTCATTACGTGAATTACTTTGTCGGCTTCGCTGTCGGCCAACCGGAAAAAATCTTTGGCGGATAGGAAATTCGATGGAGCCCTGGGAATTTCAGCCTGCCCGCGACACCGGCCTGACGCCAGGCGAGCGCTTCCGAAGCGTGCGGCGCGAGACAGGTTTGCTCGAAAGCCTGGCGCATCATGCTTGTTTTTCCCTGGTGCGAAGTTATTTCGCGATCGCGCATCGACTCTCAATCGTCGGCCTCGAGAACCTGCCGGCGCACGGGCCGTTTGTGCTCGCTGCGAATCATTGCAGTCACCTCGACGCACTGGCTCTCGGAGCAGCACTCAGGCCTCGCCATCGCGAACGCACATTTCCCATCGCCGCCGGCGACGTTTTCTTCCAAAGCAATGTGACCAGCACATTTTCGGCAATCATGCTCAACGCGCTGCCAATGTGGCGGAAGAATTGCGGTCCGCATGCCCTTGCCGATTTGCGCCAAAAATTGCAGGACGAAAGAGCGATCTTCATCATCTTCCCGGAGGGCGGACGCACGCGCACCGGTTCAATGATGCCTTTCAAGCACGGACTCGGGATGCTGGTCGCGGAAACAAATGTTCCGGTTGTGCCTTGCGGTCTTATTGGAGCTTTTGAGGCGCTCCCGCCAAACCGAAAGGTTCCCCGACCTGTGAGAATCAAATTGATTATCGGCGAGCCTCTGAACTTTGCAGCGACTCCAAACAATCGTGAAGGTTGGTCACAGATCGCGCGAAGCCTCGAGTCGAGCGTCCACAAGCTGGCTGCACAATAAGTCTGTGCTGCCGATCTCGACGCTGCGAAAAAGCGGCGGAGCACCGCCGCATTCCAAAACGCCAGCGCACGCGTTTAGAATCGCGGACACGTTTTGGACTGCGGCAGTGTTCTGCCGCTTTCAATGAGTTCGCGACGCGTCTGCGTATCGCTCCAGCTTTTGCGCCAGGTCCGGAGGAACGTGCGCGACGATCAGAGCATCGTTGCCCTCGTATCGCAGTTCGAGGACGTGACC
>DATLPS010000176.1:0-10136 GCA_035535575.1 Candidatus Limnocylindria bacterium | reverse complement strand
GATCGCAAGGCAATGCGGAAACCGGAATGGATCAAGCAGGCGCTGGAGCTTTTCCGCACGCGCTACCCGCGCGTCAAAGCCGCGCTCTACTGGCATGAGCGCTGGCAAAACGCCGATGGTTCTTACAGCAACTTGCGCGTGAATTCTTCTGTCGAATCGCTGCGGGCGTATCAAAAGGGGATCGCGGATCCTGATTGGTTAGGCGATTTGATTCTGCGGGCGTTGCCGAAAAGATGATCGCCGCGATCGCGTTGCGTTATGCTTCGAGAAATCCCTTTTCGCCAGCAAGGTTAGCGTAAGCCTTTTCCGCAGCGATGAGTGAACCGACGGCTTTTCCAAGATCGACATCTCCTGCTCGCGTGCATGCGACGGTAAGGCATGCGACAAACAGGGAAAATGGCGATCCTCTAGACAAAATCATGCCTTGGCGCCGTCTTGAGTATAAAGACCGTGAAAAGGTCATGCAAAATCTGGCCAGCCATGAGGATTGGAAGAGTTGTTTTACTGAAATCGCTCCCGGTTTGCTACTCTTTGCCCGGCAATGGGTGCATTCGGCGGCGGATGCGGAAGACATTGTCCAGGAAGCTTTCGTCAAGTTCTGGCGGCGCAATCACAAAATCGAGAACCGGGCGCTGCTTTATGCCGCAGTGCGTTCCATCGCTCTCGATTTCATCCGCCGTGACAGCCGACGCGCCCGACGTGAGGCCACCGCGCTTGGCGACAGTAATGAATTTATTGAGCCGGAGTTTGAATTTGAGGACGACACGCAGCGGGCCCTCGGCGAAGCGATCAATGGTCTGCCTTGCGAACAGCGCGAGGTGCTCGTCATGAAAATTTGGAACGAATTAACCTTTGCCGAGATCGCCGGCGCACTTGGAATATCGCAAAACACAGCGGCGTCACGTTATCGGTACGCGCTGGCGGCGTTGAGAAATACACTGCAGCCGAGATGAACGATTTGCCCGAGATCGAGAATGAATTGAAGAAGCTGCGACCGGCGCAGCCTTCGCCGGTCCTGTTTGAAAGGATCGAGGAAGCGATCGACGAACATTCTAAGGCGTCCGCCACGGTAGACACCAGATCGAGTTGGTGGCGTTTCACAGAATGGAGCCGCGGGGATGGGAGCGACATAGACGGCCGGCTCGTCAGAGCGACAGAGCGGGAGCGAGCGAGTAAAACCCTCTACAAATGGGGCCTCGGTGTAGCCGCCGCAGCAGTGTTAATTTTGTTCGCGACTGTCAACATGGAACGGCAACAAGAGCGCGTCGAAAACGTCGCGCAGGTTTCGCCTGCACCCGAAGCAACAGCGGTTCTACGTGCCCGCCCAGATGAGGGCGGAATTGCAACGCCCACATCATCCAATGAGTTTGTTCCTGTGGGCGCGACGCGGCTGGTCTACAACACGCGCAACGAAGGGTTGCATTTTGCTCGGGGTTCGGGCCAGCCGCTACGGCGCTTTCGTTACCAGACTCATGAGACGTGGCAGTGGCGCAATCCAACCACCGGCGCGTCACTTCGTGTTTCTTACCCGAGCGAAGAAGTCGCCCTTATTCCGGTTTCCGGCCAATGATTTAACAAACCAAAATTATGAAAATAAAAGCTATCACTATAATCGCAGCTATCGGTCTGTTGCCGATCTCAGGGTTCGCTCAGACATCACCTCCGGCGCCACAACCACCTGGTCCGCCTCATCCGCCGGGGCCGCCGGGTCGTCCGGGTCATCACGAGAAAGCGCCGAAGGTGCCGATGACGTTTCTCGGTGTGGAGACGTCGCAGGTGCCGACTGTTGTGAGTGAACAGCTTGGGCTAGCCAAGGGTCTTGGGTTGGTCGTCGATTATGTCGTGCCGAATAGTCCTGCTTCGTCAGCAGGGATTCAGCAGAACGATATTCTGAAAATGCTAAACGACCAGATTTTGATGGAACCAAGCCAGCTGCGAAAGCTGCTACAGACTTTTTCTGAAGGCACTGAAGTGACGCTCACGATCTTACGCAAGGGTCAGGAGCAAAAGATCACCGTCAAGCTCACCAAGAAAGAAATGCCGCAGCGTCACTCGATGATGCCCGGAGAAAACCACGACTTCGATTGGGATTTCGACGAGACAGGCGGTCCCGGCGAGCAGATGCAAGAATTGAAAGAACAACTGCAAGAACAATTGGGCGCGCAACGCGGCCTGATCCGTGGAGCAGTAATCAAAGCTCATGAGGCCGCAAGACGCGCGCGGGACGACGCCCGTCGCGCGGCGCGGGAGATTCGCATTTTGAGCGATGATAACGGCGGCCTCAAGGCTACGAGGATCGATCTCGGCAAAGCGCAAATCGTCTTCTGTGATGGCAAAGGCGAGATGAAGTTGGAAAACGTAGCGGGGAAAAAATTGCTCACCGCCAAAGATCCGCAGGGCAAATTGCTCTTCAGCGGACCGGTGGAAACGAAAGAGGACCTCGATAAAGTGCCGGCCGATGTTCGGGAGCGCTACGAGAGATTACAGCAAAACGATTTGCCCGCAGTCGCACCTCAAGCCGATGCCGATAAGACAGGTGAGGCCGATGCGGATGACGACGACGACGATGACGATGAAGGAGACAGTGGTGCGCCAATATCAGAGCAAGTTTCGCTCAGGTCCTTGTCGCCCACTTTCTCGTTCTGAATTCACTCATTTGAGGCAGAGGAGGAACTCCGCCGAGCATCTTAACCTGGTTTGGCCAGCCGCTCGGCGGAGTTTTCCTTGCCGCAGGAAATATCTGTGACGATTATCCCGCGCCTCCTGCGATTGCCCCTCGCATCGTCTTCAGGAGAAGCCGATCCACCTTCAGTAGGTGGAACGCGTTGTCCTCAACGCGTTGGCAATCTTGGGTGCGCATTAGGCGGATAACGGCATTTTCCTTGCTCTGATAAATCCGCGCGCTATAACGGGAACGCGGAATGATGCGGGTCTTTTTTCTTGTCGCGTTCATTGCGTTGTTTTCTCCGCTACATGCGCAGACATCGTCGCCCTCCGCTTCACCATCGCTCGAGCAGCGCATTGCTGATCTTGAAGCTTATGTAAATAATTCAGGACGCGGCGCCGATACCGGCTCGGCTGCAAGCTCGAATGTCGCGGGCCCCGGCCCCGGCCACAACGCATGGATGATGACGTGCGCTGCGCTGGTGCTTTTCATGACGTTGCCGGGCTTGGCGCTCTTTTATGGTGGTCTCGTCCGCGCGAAGAATGTCTTGTCGGTTCTGGCTCAATGTCTCGGCATTGCCGGGCTGGTAACGATCCTTTGGTGGGTGGCAGGTTATTCGCTCGTTTTTTCACGTGGGTCGCCCTTCATCGGTGGATTGAATTTTGCGTTTCTGCACGGCGTCGGTGCGCGACCGAACAATGACTATTCGTACTGGGTTTCGCAGAATGTCTTCGCGATGTATCAACTGATGTTCGCCATCATCACGCCGGCATTAATAATCGGCGCAGTTGCTGAGAGGATGAAATTCGCGGCTGTGCTTGTTTTCGTCGGCGTCTGGATGTTTGCGGTGTATTTTCCAATTGCCCACATGGTGTGGGGAGTCGATGGCTGGATGAATGGCGTCTGGAATCCGGCCGCGAAGATTACTGCAATCGATTTTGCCGGAGGCACCGTTGTTCACATGACGTCCGGCTGGTCGGCGCTGGTTCTGTGCATTTTTCTTGGACACAGGCTCGGATTCCGAAAAGAAATTATGGCGCCACATAGCATGGTGCTGTGCATGGTCGGCACGGGTTTGCTTTGGGTAGGTTGGTACGGTTTCAACGCCGGAAGCGCGCTTGCGCCTGATGGAATCGCTGCAAACGCATTCATGAGCACAACGCTTGCGACCGCGGTGGCTTCATTTGCGTGGGCCATGCTCGAGTACTCGCTGCGCGGCAAACCGAGTGTGCTCGGGTTTTGTTCGGGGGCAGTAGCGGGGCTGGTCGTAATCACACCGGCCTGTGGATACGTCGCTCCGAGTGGCGCAGTGATCATCGGGGTTGCTGCGGGAATTGTACCGTTTTTTGCCTGCACGAAATTGAAATCCTGGCTGGGGTACGACGATGCACTTGATACTTTCGGCATCCACGCAGTGGGCGGGACGCTCGGTGCATTTCTGACCGGTCTTCTTGCCACTGCGAGTGTAAATCCAAATCTTTCGTTAACTCTCGCTGGATCGCTTAATCCAGCGACGCAAAACGGTCTTGCACGAATTGTTGGTCACACGTTGTGGATCGAACAGTTAAAAGCAATCGTGGTTACAATCATGTTTGCGGTCGTAGCGAGCGCGATCATCGGTGCGATCGTCAGAGGAGCGATAGGTCTGCGCATTCCCCCTGAGATCGAGCGGCAGGGGCTCGATATCAATCAGCATGGCGAAGAGGGCTACATGACCTCGGGTTAGTTCTATGAAGCGAATTCTTGGAACGTTCACATCGACAATTGCTTTCGCCGTGCTTGTCGTTGCGGGAAACGCTGCGTCATCGGATCAAATCGCAGCTGAATCAAGGCGCGCCAATGAGTTCTTTGATAAATGCTGGGACGAAACTCTGGCCCGACACCCAGTCGACGAATCATTTTACGGAATCAAAACGCATTACGATCAGCTGGAGGATTTGTCCGATGCAAAGGCCGCCGCAGATCACGCAGTTTGGCAAAAACAGCTCACCACGCTGAAGCGCGAGTTCAAACTAGAGCTGCTCGATCAACAAGCGCAGCTGAGCTACAAACTTTTCGAACAAGAGGCAAAGCGCGAGGCGGAGGAATTTAAGTTTCGCTTCGATGTTTATCCAGTCAGCCAGATGCGCGGTGCCCATACGCAAATCCCAACCTTCCTGATCAACATTCATAAGATCGACAAAGTGAAAGACGCGGAAAGATACATCGCACGGTTGAATGCGATCCCGAAATTGTTCGATCAACTCATCGTCAATTTAGAAGAGCGTGAAAACAAAAGTGTCGTCGCCCCGCGCTTTGTTTTTCCACTCGTTCTGGATGCTTGTCACAAAGTGATCCAGGGAAAGCCGTTCGATTCCAGCCCCGACAACAGTCCTCTGCTCGATGATTTCACGAAGAAAGTTGGCGCGCTTAAGGATGTTGATTCTGTTACGCGCGATCGATTGATTTCTGGCGCAACGAAGGCGTTAAACGAGTCGGTCAAACCGGCTTACGAAAAGCTAATTGTATTTTTGGTAGGCCAATCGAAACGCGCGAACGACGACGCCGGCGTTTGGAAGTTCCCTGATGGCGCTGACTTCTACAGTTCCGCCCTGCGGCGGACGACTACAACGAATTTAACGACCGAGGAGATTCACAAAATCGGCTTGAAAGAGGTTGCGCGCATTCACGCCGAAATGACGAAAATCAAAGACAAGGTCGGATTCAAAGGCGACCTCCAAGCATTTTTCAAATTCATGCGCGAAGATCGGCAATTTTATTTGCCGGACACGGATGAAGGCCGGGCAAAATATCTGGCGCACGCAGTCCAGATCGTCGAGGAAATGAAGAAACGTCTCGATGAATTGTTCGCCACGAAACCAAAAGCCGACATTACCGTGAAGGCCGTTGAAAAGTTTCGCGAACAATCCGCTGGCAAAGCATTTTATCAGCAGCCCGCTCCGGACGGATCGCGGCCCGGCATGTTTTACGTGAATCTGCGCGAGATGGAGAGCAATCCGACTTACCAGTTGGAAGCGCTCGCCCATCACGAAGGAATTCCCGGGCACCACATGCAGATTGCCATTGCCCAGGAACTCAGCGGCGTTCCGAAGTTCCGTAAATTCTCGCACGCTTATACTGCTTACACAGAAGGCTGGGGCCTTTACAGCGAACAGGTGCCCAAAGAAATCGGCATGTATCAGGATCCGTATTCGGATTTCGGAAGATTAGCGCTCGAGCTCTGGCGGGCGGGACGTCTGGTGGTCGATACTGGCATCCACGGCAAGAAATGGACTCGACAACAGGCGATTGATTACCTGAAGCAAAATACACCCAATGCAGAAGCAGATTGCATCGACTCGATCAATCGCTACATCGTGATGCCGAGCCAGGCGACAGCCTACAAGATCGGTATGATCAAAATTCTTGAGCTGCGGGAGAGAGCGAAAAAGGAACTCGGAAGCAAATTCGATATCCGCCAGTTTCACGATGTGGTGCTGACGAACGGCGCATTACCGCTCGACGTGCTGGAAGAGCAGGTTGATCGCTGGATCAGATCAAAACAGAATGGCGGTTCGGGTTAACGAATGGACCAGGATAAAGAGCATCTCCGGTTACTGTCGATCTTTCATTATATCGTAGCTGGCCTCGCAGCATTGTTTTTGTTTTTTCCGCTGCTTTACACGATCATCGGCGGCATTTTCATATTTGCCGCACGGCACGGAACACCTAAACCAGGCGAAGAATTGCCACCCGAATTTCTCGGTTGGATTTTTATCGTGATCGGCTCGCTATTGTTTTTGCTCGGGATTGCGATCGCGATTTGCATTTTGATCGCCGGTCGTTCCTTGGCGAAGCATCGTCATTACTGGTTCGCATTCGCGATTGCATGTGTCGAATGCCTCTTCATTCCGTTTGGAACGATCCTGGGGGTGTTCACGATCATCGTCCTCTCGCGCGAACCGGTGAAGACGTTGTTCTCGGTAGCGCAAGCGGCCGGTTGAGACTTCGGATCGTCTAAGGAGTAGGCGATGGAGACGCTTTAATGCCGGCTTCGACCCAGTGACTGGGCAGGTGGCTTCCCGTCCCAGTGCCAACCCAAACATAATGTCTGATTTTTTTCTCTGCTGACGGGCGAAGGTCGAAATCGATCCGCGAATTCGCTCCAGTCGCTTTTACCGTGATGGAGGCTTTTACTGCGCCGCGTTCCGCAAGACTCATTTTATAGAGACCTCTCGGCAACGCAGCGGTGTAATGGCCGTTGACGTCCGTGCGGGTGATAATCGGCAAGGCTTGCCTGCTTTTTTGCTCGAATCGGACCTCGGCGTTTTTGACAGGCCGGCTATCTGTGCCTACGACGTTTCCCTCGACAGATGAAGTCTGCGCTGAGATTGTCGCCGAGAAAGCAAACGAACCTGCGAGAAGAAGATTGGCAATAAAACCCCGCCGAAGCATCAGCTAACACTGCGCCAGTGTTAAAAATGGCGGTCAGAGCAGTTGGCCGCGAGAGCTCAAGGCCCTGTCGTAAATCCCGCGCCTGGAACTGATCCTGGCGGGTGTTGCAGTTGTTGCTGACGTAGTGCTTCGGCGCTGCCTCGCTTAACGTTTAACGCGCCCGCATCTGCGTTTCCGCTCTCGTCAACTTCGACCCAGCTGCCGCCGATATGGCTTCCCGTACTCGCCGGCACCCAGACCATGTGTTTTCCTTTTTTTTGGCCTGCGCTTGCTTGCGCTGCCGGCACAGGTTTTAGGTCAAAATTCAGCTGCGTCGACCGATCTGCCTTAGTTTTTGTATTCGTGATGGACGCCTTCACCGCCCCATTCACTACTAAGGAGACTCGGTAAATGCCCACGGGCAGTCCACCTGAGACGTAACGACCGCTTGCATCGGTCTTGACGGTGTTCAACAGCTGCTTGCCGTCTCTCGATTCAATTCGAACATCTGCATTCTTTATCGCTTGCCCTTTTGCATCCTTCACGACGCCCTGAATGCTTGATGGACCAGCCCATGCGCTCGCAACACAGAGAACAAACCCTATAAACCCAATCTGGAATGATTTAATAAACATAGACGAATAAAGCATGATGATTCACTGGTTCCTACAGGAAAAAAGAGGCGAAGTTCCCAAATAATTTGCTGAATGAGGGACAAAGCGACGTTTCCGCGAATGGACTGTTGCTGTAGCCGCGCCTCTGTGAGGCGCGGGTACACGGCCCACAGGGCCGTGGCTACAGATTAGAAGCGTTTTCTCAAAGCGACGTCCCAAGTACGACGTTTGATGTTGGTCGTCGCTTCGTCGTAACCGTTTTCAAAATTACCAACGACGAACGGTGTATGTCTGAATGTTGGAACCGGAATGCTCATTTCCCTTGTCGTCGGCTTCGACCCAATTACCGCCGATATGACTCCCAGTACGACTTGGCACCCATACCATGTGCTTTCCGCCCCTTACAATGTTACCTGCTTGGGATGTTGGCTTGAAATCGAAATTCAGCTGAGTCGGTTCATTCGCCTTGGTCTTCGTGTTCATGATCGACGCCTTGACCGCGCCATTCACAAGCAATGTTACCCGGTAAACGCCCTGTTGCAGTCCCTCTGAAATATAGCGGCCCTTTGGATCGGTCTTAACTGTGCTGAACACCTGTTTGCCGTCTCGCGATTCGATCCGAACGTCTGCGCCTTTAATCGGTTCGCCTTTTGTATCTTTGACAAAGCCCTGAATGGACGCTGGCCCGTCTTCTGTAATTTTGTTCGTTCGCAGACCGGTTTCCAATGCGCGATCACGCACACTGGTGTTGAACCCCGTCTCTGGAGGCGCAGCGGTCACGTCCGCTGCAATTTTGTTCGTTCGCAGACCGGCTTCCAATGCGCGATCACGCGCACTGGTGTTGAATGCCGTCTCCGGAGGCGCAGCGATCACGTCCGCTGTAATTTTGTTCGTTCGCAGACCGCCTTCCAATGCGCGATCACGCACACTGGTGTTGAATCCCGTCTCTGGAGGCGCAGCGGTCACGCGAGTGTCCGGGCGGCGCGGGTCGAAATCTCCCGCAGATGTGTAATCCGGAACTGTGAATGGATTAGATGGATTTTGTACGGGCACGCTAACGCCGATACCGCTTACTCCTGTCGGATGAGTTACATCCGTGAAAAGTCCCTGTAGATAACGGTCGTATACGCCATTGCTGGGTTGTTTGTGGGCGGAAAGCCGAACGGCGAGCTTGATCGTGAGCGCGTCAACGATAGACCGGGCGATTTCGTCTTGGAGTGCAAACGCGCCGTCCAACTCGCGGTCATAAGTCTCCGTCCACACGCGAAAACCGTTTCGCGCGTCAATCAGTTCGGCTGTCACACGAACGCGATTACCTTGGCGCTGCAAACTTCCTTCAAGCACATTTCCAACGTTGAGTTTTTCTCCAACCTCCTTTGTGTTCTTTCCTTTCAATGAGAATGACGAAGTTCGGCCGACGACGCGCAAACCGTCAACCTGCGCCAACGTATGGAGGATCTCCTCGCTTATGCCGTCACACAAATATTCCTGATCTTTCGCCTCGCTAGAATCGGTAAATGGTAGAACCGCAATACTCCTGTCTGGGGGATCAAACTGCGACGGTCGGAAGAGTTCGCCGCGAAATAACCAAACCGCAGCCGCGCCTAAAAGGAGACCCGCAGTCGCTGCTCCAACCAGTTTGGGGTTACGCTGCGACCAACGCCAGATCCGCGCTAGAGGTGAAACCGGGCGGGCGACGATTGGATGGCCGCCGAGCCAGCGTTCCAGATCGGCTGCGAGATCTCCGGCGGACTGGTAGCGCGCTTTTGGATCACGTTCGAGACAGCGTGCACAAATCGTCTCTAAATCCCGATCGAGCGATGGTGCCAGCAAGCGTAGTTTGGGCGCCTGCGTTTCAGACGCTTGGCGAATCACGGAAACCGGATTGGAACCCAGGAATGGTGGACGTCCGGCAAGCACGTTGAACAGAACTGCGCCGAGACTGTAAACATCGGCAGCTGGGGTAAGATCGACGGCTGTGTCACCAGCCTGTTCGGGAGCAATAAAACCTGCGGTCCCGAACGTAGTCAGCGACCTTGTAAGATCGTTGTTCCCGTCCAGCAGCTTGGCCAAACCGAAATCGCTGACCAGTGGCTCGCCTCGATCATTGAGCAGAATGTTTCCCGGTTTGATATCGCGATGGAGCACTCCGTGGCTGTGAGCGTATTCGACAGCACGCGCGACCTTTGCCATCATTTGCACGCACTTCCGCGGTTCATCGCGGAGAGAAGCAACGTTCTCGTGCAAACTTCCCTTCTCCGCCAACTTCATGCTGAAGAACGGCAGGCCGTCCTCGCTTTCGCTCACTTCATAAATCGGAAGGATGTTCGGGTGATCCAGACTGGCCACCGCCTGTGCTTCTCGTCGGAAACGCTGCAGCGCTCCGTGTGAATCAGCGCGATAACTAAGGACGCGCTTTACCGCGACGATGCGCTGAGAATGTC
>DATLPS010000175.1:0-6815 GCA_035535575.1 Candidatus Limnocylindria bacterium | reverse complement strand
GCGTTGGCATCGCTCCAGAATTTGTGCCGCTTCGTTCGGACAAACGTTTCAGGTCGATTGTCCGGAGAATCGGACTCGATCCCGAGAAAGTCTTTGCGGCGACAGCCGCCTGATTATTGCACGATTGCATCCCGCCCGTGGCCGTGGGAGCGCACGCCGTATTTATTTAAATCCTGCTGCGCCACGTGCATTCCAAACAGCAGGACCGCAATCAGACCGAAATAGAGTATCGACATTATCCAGCGCTGGGACGGTGTAACTTCGAAGTAGCGTTGTTCTTCTTCCGTTCGTTTGCGGAATAGCGAGTAGATTCGCGGCAGCGATAAGAGCACAATCAACCAGATAATAAAATTCGGATACTTCCATCCGAACCAAAGGAGCAGCGCGAACCCAGGGAGCCAAAGCCAGCGGGATAATGCAGTCACGATGCGTCCGCCGTCCAACATTCCTACCGGCGTCAGATTAAACACATTCAGAAAATATCCGAACCACGCGAGCGCGATGAATATCGGTGCGGCGAACACTTCACCCAGAATATTGCAGACCAATGCGCCTAAGCTCCCCAGCATCGGACCACCGATACCGACGCACGCTTCCATCCAGGCATTGCGCGGCGCCTCCTTTAGCGCAATAAACGCGCCCATGAATGGAATAAAGACAGGGGCGCCGACCTTCAGCCCAAATTTTTTAGCGACAAGCAAATGGCCGCTTTCATGAACGAGCAAAAGAAGGACAAAACCGAGCGCGAATTGCCAGCCCCAAAGCTGGGTATACACCCAGATCATCAGCAACATCGTGCCGCCGGACTTCAGCAGGATCGGAAGAAATTTCAGGAGCGGCAGAAGAACGAACTTGAGTTTGGCGAAGAATTTTGCGATCACGACGCCGACCACCGCGAGTGGTCCGAGTGCCTTCTTAATTCGGCTCCAAGCCGTTTCAGTTTTTGGCGGCTCGTACTCTGCTTGTTCGGTTTGCAGATTCATCGCGACGCAATCGTTAAGTCGTTGAAGCGACGCCGTTTTAAATGCGTTTAGCTGCTGAGTTCATTAAATGCCTCCCCAAGATGATCGAGAACATCTCGGGGTAATAACGATTGCTCGCTTTGGGCATGATTGAAAATCGCGATTTCGGCGGCGCGCCCACATAACCACGCACCAAGTCGCGCCGCGTCGTAAAGCGACAAGCCCTGTCCCACTAAGCTGGCGCAGACACCAGTGAGAACGTCGCCCATCCCGCCAGTAGCCATTCCCGGATTCCCGGTGGTGTTATAGCTCAACTGGCGATGGCGTTTGGCCACGATCGTGCGACTGCCTTTGAACAAAAGTGTCACTGGAAAACGATTGCAGAACTTGGTCGCTGTTTCGGAGCGCGTCTCTTTGTGATCGGGGAAAAGCCGTTTCATCTCGCCCGGGTGCGGCGTCAGCAATCGTTCCCCTTTGCAGCGCCTGAGCGCTGAGATTTTTTTAGACAAGATGTTCAATCCGTCAGCATCAACTACCATTGGTTGCTTTGCTTTCTCAATGAGTTCGAGAACCTCACCTGCACGTAATTTCCCAAGACCAGGTCCTAAGGCCCAGACATCGATTTCTTGTTTGAGCAGGTCGCGGTAAGACTGGACCGGCTTGACCATGGCTTCCATCGGCGCGGCGCCGGCAACGATCTCGTAGATTTCTTCGGGAACAAAAACTTCGACGAGACCTGCGCCTGCTCGCAACGCGCCCTGCGACGTCATCAGAGCCGCGCCGATAAATCCCTTGGAGCCAGCTACGACGCCGATGCGACCAAATTGGTTTTTGTACGCACTGTATTCTCGTCTTGGGAGCAACCCGCGAAAAGCCGCCGGGCTGGCGATAATTTCTTTTGGCTTTTTGTCCGGGGGATGCAGATCATGTAGCGGTACAACTTCAAGCCTCCCGACAAAGTTCAGTGCGCCATCCGCAATTAGACCCGCCTTTGCAAATCCGATCGTGACCGTAAAGTCCGCAGCTACACAGTCACGATCTACTTTCCCTGAATCGCCGTCGAGACCCGTTGGCAGATCGACAGCGAACACGTAGGCGCCGTCCTTTGCCCGCAGCTGATTAATGGAACGGCACGCGGCGCGTATCGGCTCGCGCAGCGGCGGTCTCGCACCCACACCAAGCAGCCCATCCAAAATAACCGATGGAGCGGCTGTTCCCAGGTACGCCTCGGCGGCAAGTGCTTCCTGGGCGGCCGACAACTCGTCCGCGAGCTCTGCCCAAAGATCGAGAAGAGTAACACCGAGGTCGGAACCGCTGCTCACGGATGTCCTCGCGCCCAAAATCTCAGGGGGCCTGCGACGCAGATTTTCGAGCTTTTTGCGCATAAGTTCGCTGCATTCCGCTTGCTTGAAAGCAAGGCGCACCTCGATTTTCCATCCCAGCCGGCGTAAACGCTCCGCTGCAACCAGAGCATCCCCGGCGTTATGGCCTTTTCCGGCGAACACAATGCACTTGCTCGGCTTCGGGAAAAACTTCGCGACTGCCTGCGCGACACCGGCGCCTGCCTGGTCCATGAGCGCTTCGACCTGTACTCCCCTTGCGAAAGCGGTTTCTTCGGCAGCTCGCATCTGCGCCGAAGTCAAAATCGGCAGGTTCAAATCAGCCCTCCCGGCCGCTTGAGCTCGACTGTGCTTCTGAGCCGGCTGGTTTCGATGACCTTCTTTTTTTGCGCGCGCTTTTCTTATGTGAACGCTTGGACTTGCGGTTTTTAGATGAAGTTACCTTCGTTTGATCCATGTACGGCTGCAGCGGAATGGTTTCGCTCGTCGCCACTCGCGTCGTTGACAGAGCACTGGTAACAGAATTGCGCCCACGGACTCCAGCTGCAATTTCTTCCGCGAGCTTTTGACGATACGAACCACTTTGGGCGTACGCAGCTTCGGTTGGGTTAGTAAGGAAGCCACATTCGACAAGAACTGCCGGTATATTCGTTCTTCGCAATACGTAGTAACCACGCCGGCGCACCCCGCGATTAGCTGACGGGGCGCCGCCAGCGACGTAGTAATGGACGGCTGAGGCGAGGGGCAAGCTATCGCGGCTGTAAAAATACGTTTCTATGCCCGCTGCGCCCCTACGCTGTGTCGAGTTGAAATGGATACATACGAAGATCGCGTTGCGATAGGAATTGGCGATTGCAACTCGGGTTCCCAACGGAACAAAAACGTCGCTGTCCCGCGTCATCACTACGCGATAGTCGCTTGCGGCTAGAACATTTCGAAGGCGCTGCGCCACGTCGAGTGTCATGTCTTTTTCCGGCACCCGCTGGCCGGGAATTCCGCCGCGATCGTGGCCTCCGTGTCCCGCATCGATGACTACAGTTATGGGCGAGCTGCTGCCAGAGGTCCGGCTCGTTTGCGACGCAGGGGAATTACCGAACGCGAGAAGTGCGACGAGCAAACTTGCGACAGACAAACGGCCTCTTCTCATTGCTAATCCTCTTTGGGCAAGTCCGGCGGGCGAGCGGAAAGTTTCGGTGCGGTACTGCGCGAGCTCTGCGCTGGTGTCTCGATCATGCCTCCGCGGACTGCTACTTCGCCATTTGCAGAATGAACGAGGCGAGGCCGACTTTTGGCTTCCATGAATGAGGAGTGCTCCAGCAGTTGGCCGTTCAAGCCGATTCGCGAATAGGACCAGGCGCGCGGTGCCGCGCAATGCAAGACATGCAACTGGTTGGCCCGATCGATTTCTGCCTGCGGTTGTTCGAACGCGATGCTTCGGCCTAACGAATAAGTCGCATATACAATTCCTGTGTCCTTGTCCTGCACGCGTACGTACAAAGAGGTATGATCTGGGAATCGGTTGGTAAGCAGCGAGTACGTGCGGACTTCCCCGGCGGCAGCAGCGCCGGTTGGAATTCCCACTGTCTCTTGCCAGATCGGCCGCGCGTCGGTCACTTCGAAAACGCGCGTTCCAGAATAGAAAAATTTCCCCAAGTCCGCGAAATAAACATGGGTTCGCACATGATAGGCGCCGAAGTCATGCACAGGATACAGCGGGGCGAGATCAATCTGCCGCGTCACTCTCTGTCCGGCTTGTATTTTCAAAGGCGGCTGCCCATTTTCACTGCTCAGCGGCGCAATTGGCTCACCCTCATTTCCGGTTACCTCGAACCCAAGCCATGATTGGCCGTCGCCGTCGTGTAACTCAATGTCGCGTCCCGCCAGGTTAGTAATCGCGAGTGTTGCCACTACCGGTTCGTAAGCGATGTACTGCAATCGCTTCAATTTCAGGTCGACCTGAACCTGTGCGTTCGCCGCGGCCGCAAAAAGCAGAACGCAGGCACCCGTTAGAATGCGTGTCAATGTTCGCCAGCGCATGCAGATTGCCGCGAAGCTCATGCCGTCTCTCGGTCGATGATGACCAACCCTATCATTGTGCCAACGTACTCTTCGAAGGAGGAAAATGCTGTAAGAGCCGCGACGGTTCTGCCTGGACCGCTTGCAAGTCATCATCGTAATAAACCCGGATAATGTAACCCAGGTATTTTCGTTGTCCGCTATCCGCGGCAGAACTTTTGCCTCGAGTTTTCTGACCGGGCCGGACTGTTGCCGCCGCCTCAGAAAGCGATGACTCGGGTGAAACGCCAGCTGTCTTCGCGCGCACGTACCTGACTGAGAGCACCTCTGGGTTCGTCTCCGACCAATCGTGTTTTGGCGTTAGCCATTCGTAATTCACGTCGGCATTCGTGAGCTTGATATCTTTGTCACCAACGGTGTCGTAGAACTCTACCAAAATTTTCACCTTCGTGTGATCAATGGTCGCGCCGGGCTGTTTTTTTATGCCGATCTGCAGTGTTAAGTTCTTCTCGGCGTCGGGATCGGGTGCTTCCGTGGTTTTTACCTCACTGATTCCCATCACCGAGCCGTTCCGATTGCCACCGACATCGTTATGTGGTGCGGCGTCGACTGACGCAGCCGCAACGCCGGATTCCGTCGTCCCCGTAACCGGTACCCCGAGCTTCAATCGTCGATCGGCCAGCTCGTAGGCTGCACCAGCCGACGGGCCCATTTCCTGAATTCTGCGCCAGGTTTCGTTCGCCCGATCAAGCAGCTGCATGGATTCATAAGTCTTGGCAATCTCCCCGAGCACGGCTGTGTTGTTGGGTTCGCTGTCCAATGCTTCCTCAAAACGAGCGAGCGCGATTGTGGTATCGCCACGATCACGCGATTCGATGCCTTCTCGCAGTAATTGATTAACAAGCGACTGAGAAGGACTGGGGAGTGCCGCCGCTGGCGAAATCGCAGGCGGTGCCGCAGCTGGTGCAACTGTTGGCAAGACCTGCGGCGCGCGTGTCACAGTCGCGGCGGCTGATTGTGCGGAGACTCGGGCAGCCCGAGTGCGACCGACGTAATAGGAGGTTGCGGCGAAAATCTCCGCTACGGCCAGAATCACAATCAGGCTGAGCCCAATGTGGAAGGTTGGATCGACTTGAATCGCGCGTGAGAGAAGAGTGCGCATGGCGCAATAAACCCATTTCTGTAAGCGTGCCTGTGCCAGCGTGTCAACAGGCCGCGCTACGTTAAATCGTTAAAACCGGGAAGGTGTCGAAGGGCGCAGGCCTGCACAACAGGATCGGCCTGGGCAAAAAAACCGACCCGTGCCGGACCTTTCTATCGCGAAATGTCGTCCTGGCTCAGGAGTTTGAATCCTTCGCCTCTCAGCACCGCGGACGCGCATTCCGTATCGTCCACGTGCAACGCGATCGTGGCAAAACCGCGTGGCCGGATCAGCAATGGATAAGCGAAATGGACGTTGACCTCCGCCATCACCAGTGCTGCGAGCAGTTTCACCAACTGAGTAGCGACTTCTCGCATCTCCACCACGACCACCTGGCTTACGCCAAAGGGGACATTTCTTTCCCGAAACAATTTTTCCACACGCGCGGGATCGCTGGCGATTATACGCGCAATGGCCGAGTCGGTGGACTCCGATACGCTCAGCGCCACAACATGGGTGTTTTGGGTGTTCAGCAGCTTCACAACTTCTAGCATCGCCCCGACCTTATTTGGCAGAAATACGGAGAACTGCTTCACCAGCGGTCCTTCCATTTTTGAAGTTGTTTCTGGCAGATCAACCGTCATTTGGATAGCGACGCCACAACGCAACTTCCAAGGCGCCAGTAGAACTATCTCATCCTCGGTGTTTCGTTGGCAAACCCAATATACTCGTTGGTCGATTGAAGCATTGAAGGGTTCTACACGGAACGATGGCTTGGGAAGCCGCCATTCCTTGAGACGACAATACGCTTCAAAGCTCATTCAGAACTGTTCATTTTTTGGCAGCGCTTTACATTCGCTCTCCGAATATGGACGAAGAAAATGAGTTGATCGCGCTCCGGCGCAAAAAACTCGACATGCTCAGGGCGAAAGGCGTGGAACCGTTCGGTTCCGGCTTCGAGGTAAATGGATCAATTGCGGAGGTGCGCGCGCAATTTAAGGAAGGCGAGATGCTTCGTGCGGCGGGCCGCATCACCGCGCATCGCGACATGGGCAAGAGCCACTTCCTCGACCTGCGCGACGCGACGGGGCGTATTCAAATCTATATTCACGCAAAGGAAGTTGGCCCGGACCTAACCGATCTTTTCCGCCTGCTGGATATTGGCGACCTCATCGGGGTTGAAGGCACATGCTTTATCACCAAAAGCGGAGAACCGACCTTGAAGGTCCATACGTTCCAGTTGCTCGCGAAGGCGTTGCGGCCGCTCCCCGAGAAATGGCACGGATTACAGGACATCGAAGCGCGGTACAGGCAACGTTATCTCGATCTTCTCACGAACGAGCATTCCCGCGGGGT
>DATLPS010000174.1:0-11105 GCA_035535575.1 Candidatus Limnocylindria bacterium | reverse complement strand
GTGCAGATCAACAACGAGCCGATGATGCCAATCGGCATGTCCCGCTGCGGATTTTTGGCTTCCTGCGCTGCCGTGCTGACTGCATCAAAACCGATATACGCAAAAAAAACAATTCCAGCGCCTTGCATGACCCCGCTCCAGCCGAACTGTCCGCGGACACCGGTGCTCGGCGGCATAAACGGATGCCAGTTAGCGGGGTTGACGGCGTGCGCCGCGCCGACAATGAACAGCAGTACGACTGCCACCTTGATGATTACGATCACGTTGTTTGCGTTCGCAGATTCCTTAATGCCGATCACAAGCAGGAGCGTGACGATACCGATGATGATTACAGCTGGTAGATTGAAGATCGCCGCGACTTGCGTTCCGTCGGCTAGCGTAATGAGCGTGCCGCGTGCCGCCGACAGCTGCGCCGGGATATCAATGCCTATATCGTGCAAGAACGAGACGACGTAGCCTGACCAGCCAATAGACACTGTCACTGCCCCGAGGGCATATTCCAAAATCAAGTCCCATCCGATGATCCACGCAAAAACTTCGCCGAGCGTGGCGTAGCCGTAGGTATAAGCGCTGCCGGCCATCGGCACCAGAGAGGCGAACTCGCTATAGCAGAGTGCCGCGAAGATCGACGCCACTCCCGCCAGCACGAACGATAAAACCACGGCTGGGCCCGCATTCTGCGCCGCGACAGTGCCGGTCAGCACGAAAATGCCCGTTCCGATGATGGCGCCGATGCCGAGCGCCGTCAGGTTGGTCGCTCCGAGCGCGCGTTTCAGTCGATGATCCGTCAGTGCATCAGCTTGAAGCTGTGTGACGCTTTTTCGTCGAAGTAAGTTCATTAGCGAAGTTTGTTTTTGGTTGTGCTAGTCGGGATGGACCCAGCAAGTCAAGCTAGTGGTGATCTTTTACTCCGAAATTTCCACAGAAAATACACGGGCACACCACTCAGCACGATGATCAAGCCCGGCCAGGTGGTCGCCGTCTGATATGCGAACAGGACCACAAGAATCACGGTCGCGCCGACGACATATAGAGCGGGCACGATTGGATAGCCGAACGCCCGATAAGGTCGTTCCACGTCTGGCTGTTTTCGACGCAGCAAAAAGATGCCGATGATCGTCAGGATGTAAAAAATGAGCGCGGCCGAAATGACATAATCGAGCAGATTGCCGTACAGGTTGCCGTAGCCCGTTACGGCCCCCGTAGAATCGGTCTTAACCGTGCGGGGCAGGACGAGCGCGCCGGCCCATATGCCTTGAATCACCAAACCCCAGGCGGGAACGCGGAACTTGTTCAGCTCGGCGACAGATCGGAAGAACAGGCCGTCGCGCGCCATCGCATAATACGCGCGAGCCCCTGCAAGAATAAGACCGTTATTGCATCCGAAAGTCGAGACCATGATCGCCACAGCCATGATCGTCGCCCCGGCGCCTGGGAAGATCACATTTGCGGTTTCCGACGCAACGCGATCGCTTGGCGCATTTTGGATAGAGGCAAACGGGAGCGTGGCCAGATAAGCCACATTCGCGAGCAGATAAAGTCCGATCACCAGAAACGTGCCAAACGCTAGGGACAGCGGCACGTTTCGTCGCGGGTTGATCACTTCGCCTGCTGTGAATGTAATGTTGTTCCAAGCATCCGCCGAGAAGAGCGAATTCGTCTGCGCCACACAGATGCCGACGAAGAGGCCGAACGCGGTCGCAGCGGTTAGACCCGCGCCGACGTCCTGCAAATTTCCGCGCAGCGTCCAGAAGTGCTGAAAGTTTTCCGCGCCTGCGCCCGATCTCCACCCGACGATAATCCCGAGGACGATTAGCGCGATTAGCGCGCCAGTTTTCGCTGTGGTGAAGACATTTTGGATGAGTTTGCCTACTTCCAGGCCACGCGTGTTTGTGAATGTTAGAAAACCGATTAGGGCTAATCCGACGAGCTGCGCAGTGGAGAGCGACAGCGCGTACCCACCGAAACGGATGGGCGTGATCAAGTAATTACTTTCAGAAACCCAGGGAACGAGCACGCCCATGTAGCGCGCGAATCCGACTGCGACCGCCGCGATCGTACCAGTCTGAATGACAAGGAAAAGCGTCCAACCGTAGAGAAATCCCCAGAGCGGCGAAAAAGCTTCACGAAGATAGACATATTGGCCGCCAGCTTTCGGCATCATCGCCGCCAATTCACCGTATGACAGCGCGGCCGTCAGCGTCAGTAACCCGGTGACGATCCACACAACGAGCAGCCATCCCGGCGAGCCGACCTGCCTGGCAATGATCGACGAAACGATGAAAATTCCCGAGCCGATCATCGAGCCAGCCACGAGCATGGTTGAGTCGAGCAAGCCGAGTCCCCTAACCAATTTCTGGTCAGTGGCAGGCGGTTCAGTAATCGCGCTGGTCATTTGAGCCGCTTGGATTCGGCGGAGAGTTAATCATCACTGGAGTGTGTCGTGCAATGCCAAAAAACTGCGGCTCTCAGGTTTTGCCAAAGGCAAGCGATTTTTAACAGAGAAACTTGTCCCTATTTACGAAGCTAAGGCACTCCGGCGTCAAGACCAATGTGCCCGGAAAAAGCACGCGATCGACAGGGCTAAAGCATTCGCAAATCGGCCGATCCGACATATATTTGTTGTTCGCTTTTATGAAGGAACTGAACATAGAGAATCTGCGTGTCGCTGTGGACGGTCAGGAGATTGTCCGCGGATTAACTCTACGTGTGCCTCGGGGGGAGGTGCACGCGCTTATGGGCCCAAATGGCTCAGGAAAAAGCACCCTGGCCAAAGTGCTCGCTGGTCACCCCGACTATCAGGTGATTGCTGGGAAGGTGTTGATGGACGGAGAGAACCTCCTCGAACTTGAGCCGGACGAACGGGCGCGGCGGGGTCTTTTCATGGCTTTCCAGTATCCCAGCGAAATTCCAGGTGTGACAATCGCCAACTTTCTTCGTGCCGCGTTGCAATCGCATCTGCCGGAAGGCGAAGAACTCGAGGCTACCGACTATTACGCGAAGCTTTATGAAAAAATGGAACTGCTCGGCATGGACCGGTCGTTTACGTCGCGGGCGGTCAACGAGGGTTTCTCCGGTGGCGAAAAAAAGCGCGCTGAAATTCTGCAACTGGCGATGCTCGAGCCCAAATATGCGGTTCTTGACGAGACCGACAGCGGCCTAGACATCGACGCGCTGAAGACCGTGGCGCATGGCGTAAACTCTTTGCGCGGCCCCGATCTTGGTATATTGTTAATCACGCACTATCAGCGCCTCCTGAACTATATCATCCCCGATCACGTCCACGTAATGGTGGCGGGGCGAATCGTCAGGAGCGGGCGGAAAGAACTCGCTCTCGAGCTCGAAGAGAGAGGTTACGATTGGGCGCGCGACGAGGCGGCTGAACCAGCGTATAGGTAACAACCGGGACAATTCACAATGAAAACCGAGACTTCTGCGGTCAATATTGATCGAAGCAAGGGGGATTTCTTTTATCCGGAAGCTCACGTGCGCGATGCGGGCGTCGGGCTGAGCGAACAAACCGTCCATTACATTGCGGATGTCAAAGACGATCCGGATTGGGTGCGCGAGTTTCGTCTGCGCGGCCTGAAGACGTTTTTAGAAAAGCCGCTCCCCACCCATTGGGCGAGCAAAGATCTCGAAGCCATCGATTTCAACAAAATCCGTTACTATCTCTCTCCGGGGACCGAAACGAAACGCAGCTGGGAAGAAGTACCGGACGACATCAAGCGCACATTCGAGCGACTTGGCATTCCCGAGCAGGAACGAAAATTCCTCGCGGGCGTGGAAGCGCAGTTCGATAGCGAAGCGGTTTATTCGAACATCAAGAAAGCTGTCGGCGAACAGGGCGTTATTTTTGTCGGCTCGAGAGAGGGACTAAAGAATCACCCGGAAATTTTCCGGAAATGGTTCGGCAAAGTCATTCCGATCGCCGACAACAAATTTAGCGCACTGAATTCGGCTGTGTTTAGTGGCGGCTCATTCATTTACGTCCCGCCTGGGGTGAAGGTGAAACACCCGCTGCAGGCGTACTTCCGGATCAACGCTGAAAACTTCGGTCAGTTCGAGCGCACCCTAATTATTGCCGATGAAGGATCGGAAGTGACTTACATGGAAGGCTGCACGGCGCCGAAGTTTAACACCCCAACGCTACACAGCGCTGTCGTGGAACTTATCGCATTGAAGGGCGCAAAGATTCAGTACATCACCGTGCAGAACTGGGCATCAAACGTCTTCAATCTCGTCACGAAGCGCGGCCTCGCTCAGGAGAACGCGGAAGTAAAATGGATCGATTGCAACATCGGTTCACGTCTCACCATGAAATATCCGAGCGTGATCATGAAAGGTCGCAAAGCGCGCGGCGAAGTTCTCTCAATCGCGCTGGCTAACGACGGACAGCACCAGGACACGGGCGCGAAGATGATTCACGCCGCCGATGAGACAACGAGCAACATTGTTTCCAAATCGATCTCCATCGGCAAAGGCCGCGCCACTTACCGTGGATTGGTTCATGTGCCGAAGCATCTGAAAAATTGTAAGAACAACACCGAGTGCGACGCCCTTTTGATCAACGCGACGTCGCGAACGGACACCTATCCGGCTATTACCGTGCGCGGCACTGGGAATGCAGTTCAACACGAAGCGAGCGTCAGCCAGGTCAGCGCGGAGCAAATTTTTTACATGCAACAACGCGGTCTCAGCGAGGCGCAGGCGATGAGTTTGAGCGTTAACGGTTTTGTCAACGATCTCGTCCGCCAATTCCCCATGGAATACAGCGTCGAGCTCAAGCGGCTGATCGAGCTGGAGATGGAAGGCTCGGTCGGATAACTCTCGCCCCTAACGAATTCTGTAGCGGCGGTCTCCTGACCGCCGTTCTGGTCTAAGGTAATATGAACCATGTCTTCCGTCGCTAATCAGGAATTGGTCAAATCCGCGCCGATTCTCTCTGGCCCGGCTGAGTTGCGTGAATTTCCGGATTGGTTCCGTGATCAGCAACGCGCAGCCTGGAAACAATTCGAATCGTTGCCGAAGCCGACGCGAAAGGATCAACCTTGGCGATTTGCGAATGTCAATCTTCTCGATCTGACGCCGTTCAAATACGGCGGCACGTTAAGCGAAGAGGAACGCGCTGCGATCCTGGAGCGATCTCGCGGGTTGGATGAAGTCGCCGGCCGCATGATCTTCGCGGGCGACGAGCTCATTGAGCGCGACGTGATTTCTGATCAATTGAAAAGGCGCGGTGTAATTTTTCAATCGCTCGAGCGCGCCATGGTCGAGCATACAGAGTTGTTCCGGAAACATTTCATGTCGCAACCAGCCGTTCTCGGATCGGCGAGGTTTGCGGCTTTGCATCAAGCCCTGGTTTCGTCAGGAACATTTCTTTACATTCCGCGCGGCGTCGAGATCGAGTTGCCGATTGAAATTTTCCATTGGCTCAATGGCGAAAACGCTTCCGCGTTTCCGCATTTGTTGTTGGTCACGGACGAGCTCGCGAAAGTTACTGTGATCGAACATTTCCGCTCACTAGATCCGCCCCTACCGGCATTCGCTTGTGGAGTGAATGACTTGATCGCCGGCCCCGGTGCGAAAGTGACTTATGTCTGCGCGCAAAAATGGGGAGGCAATGTGGTTGCATTGCAAATGAACACGACAACAGTCGATCACGATGCTTCAGCCATGAGTCTGAATTTGAATGTCGGTTCGCGATATTCGCGCTTCGAGAGTTTGAGCAGGCTCATCGGCGAAGGCGGCCGCAGCGATCTTCTCGCTGTCTCGGTCGCGAAAAACCAACAGGAGTTTGACGCGCGCACATTGCAGGACCATGTCTCGCCACACACCGCAAGCGATCTCCTTTACAAGAATGCGCTGGACGATCGCGCTCGCACCATTTTCGGCGGCCTGATCCGGGTGGAACCGCACGCCCATTTCACTGACGCCTATCAAAAAGTCCGCAATCTTCTCCTGAGCGATGACGCCGAAGCAAACTCAATGCCCGGCTTGGAAATTCTCGCCGACAACGTCCGTTGCACTCACGGCGCAACGTCTGGCCAGATCGACGAGGATGAGCTGTTTTACCTGCACACCCGCGGTATCCCCACAAAAATTGCTCAACGGCTCATAGTCACCGGCTTTCTCGACGAGGTCATCCAACGTCTCAATCACCCGGCGATCGCCGAGCATTTGCAGCGATTGATCGAAGAAAAATTCGGTGCGTAAACTCTGCGGATAGCGCCCAGTTAGCCTCTCAACACGGGCACAGTGCTCAGCGATTTCAGCGGTTGCCCTTTCGCCTACCTGTCCACTGCTAGAGAAGGCACGGCGGCGCGTGTCGAGGTTATCTCTGGGTTTCGTGTAGCAGCTTCATCAATTCATCTTTCCACAACGCCGCAATCGTGTGGCTGCCGTGACCGCGCGTTTTGTCGCTCATGGGTATCACGATCGCGCGCCCATGCGGGACGCGCTTGATCTCGCGCTCGAGGATGCCTAGCTCGGGCGGGTTGATCAGATCATCGGCGGAATTAACCGCCAAGAGTGGTGCGCGAATCTTTTCAAGATCTGGTCCTGGATCGTAATCGTGTGAAGCTTCGAGCGCGTATAACACGTCATTCGCGTCGTCATTCTTCACGATTCCATCAACAAACTTCTCGAGAACTTCATCGGCTTTCGCGAAGGTCGGCGCTTCTTTTTGTCGCAGCACTGGATTGCTGCTCATGAGCCAAAGCATTTCCGCGGCTGTGCGCAGGCTCGGCGGCTGCGTTTTGTATTCGCCACCGGTCCATGCCGGATCGTTACGGATGGTGTCGATAACCGAGCGACGCCACGCACGGTTGCGCGCTGAAATTTGCGTCGGCAAACTGGCCAGCGGCATGAGCGCATCCATGAAATCGGGATGCAACTCGCCCCAGAGCCAGGCATGCATTCCGCCCATCGATGTTCCCATCACAAGCCGCGCATGATCGACGCCCAATCCCTTGGTTAGAAAGCGATACTGCGCTTCAATCATGTCTAGGTATCCATAGCGCGGGAATTTTGCGTGCATGCCGTCGCTCGGCTTGCTCGATTTGCCGTGGCCGATTCCGTCCGGCAACACGATGAAAAATTTCGTCGCATCGAGCGGTTGATCTTTTCCGAATAATTCGCCGGCAGATTCCGGGCGAATAAATTGCGCACCGCTGCCGGTTGTCCCGTGCATGATCAGAACTGCGTTTGTCGTTCTCCCTTGTGCATCTGTCTGCGGTGTTCCAAGCGTGCGATAATGCAGCCGCAGCTCCGGCAAACTTTCACCAGAGGCAAATTTGAAATCGCGAATCGCATAGTCGCCTTCGGTCGGTGTCGGATAATCGGTGGCGGACGCGAAACTCCCGGCCGAGACAGACAAGAGAAGTGCGAAGATTCGGATTGTTCGATTCATATTAACGATTTCCCTGGCGTTCCGCTTGGATTCGTTTGAGCAGCCCGGTATGGGTTCGTTCAAGCTCGTTAGCAAATTTTACCCTTGCTTGTAGAGCTTCGGGATATATTTCGAAACGTTTTTGCAATTTCTTCGTCGCCGAATCGTAAAAGAAGGAGATGTCCTGATCGAGATTCGGCACGATCAGTTCGTCGCTTAGTTTTTGATAACGCGCCATCCGGCTGAGTCCCCAGCGGATAACTGATTCATCGTTGCGCACCGCCATGAGCGTCTGCACGTCAAGCAGTTGGACGCCCCCGGACTGCAGCATCGTAGCCCAATCGCCCGGGCTATAGTCGGTCGTGAAAACAAAAGGATGCAGCGGCGGCATCTCACCAGCGTCAAGGGCGCGCTGAAACTCCGCGGCTTCTCGTTCTTGTTTTGTGCGGTTAATCTTTCCGCTCTCGATTCCTTCGCGCAATTGCTCCTCAATCGAAGCCAGAATTCGATCGCGCCGTTGATCATCCTGCCGGTGCTGCTGGTAATTACTGAGCCAAAACGCCGCATAAACACCAACAAACACTAAAACTAATTCTGCAACCCAGCCGCCGACACGAGAGAAACGCGAGCGTTTTTCAGTTGTTTGGCTCATAATTCACGGGAACAATTCAATCAATGAGACAATCGTGGTCAGTCAACAAATTGACCGATTTCGTGGTGAATTCGGTGCAAAACGCGCATGCGGACGATGCACCGTTTCATCATCTGAGATTTGATCGCGTGTTTCCCGACGACTTTTACGCGGAGATGCTGGAAGCCATGCCTGTCGCGGAAGATTACCGAGCAATGTCTGGAAAAAGTAAGGTGGGTAGCAGCAGGCCCGACGGAAAACCTACTCGCGCCAAGATTGATCTCTTTCCGGAATACATTCGGCACTTGCCTGCAAAGAAGTGCGCTGTGTGGGACGTGGCGGGCCGCGTCCTTCGCTCGAAAGAGGTGAAATCCGCTTTCGTGCAGCGGCTCGCGCCCGGCTTGCGGCGCCGGTTTGGAGAGAACTTTCAGAAGGTGCAAATGTATCCCGTGCCGATTCTGACTCGAGACATTCCCGGCTACCGGATCTTCAAGCACACCGACAGCCTCTGGAAAGGCATCACGGTGCAATTGTATCTGCCGCCAGATAATTCGACGCCAAATGTCGGGACGATCTTTCACGAGGTACTTCCCAGTGGGAGAAAACCGAAGAAAGCACAGATGCCGTTTTCGCCGAATACCGGCTACGCGTTTGCCGTGGCCGATAATACATGGCATTCGGCCGACCCCGTGGGGCCGGAGGTGAACACGCGCGATAGCATTCTGCTAACGTACTTCGTCGATGCCGGGCCCTTGCGATTTGTGCGCAACCGCGGGCGCCGATTCCTGAATGCTTTGCTCAACGAGGTGCGCAATTTGAAGCGCAACTGAACCGGCTTCGGCGACGCGCTTGAAGCGGACAAGCCCGGCTCTTTCGCAATTATTTCGGGAGCTTCGACGCGATCACGTCGATCTTCTCAATGGAAGGTGATTTCGCCAGAAGTTCGGCCGCTTTCTCCATCAAGGCTTGGGCCACCTTGCCATTCAGATGCGCATCTCGACCGGAGTCGTCCGCGAACGTGTCGAAGATCCCGTACCTAGACGGCCCGATTTTAATTGCAAACCATGACACCGTGTTCGGCTCGGCCTCCACTAATCCCTGGCCAGCCTGTAAGAACTTCTCCACTTCCGCTTCCTTGCCCGGCTTCGCTTCCAGCACTACCCACAATGCCTTTCCGTTCATGATTCCATCCTCCTTTTCGATCTTTCCATCGCACTCAGCCGCGAACCTGTCTACTTAACAAACAGATTGGAGATTCTTTCTATCTTTTCCGGCCTTCGTCGAAATCGATGAAGTCGGAAAATGATCGCGATATCGTCGCGGCCCCACAGAACGAGTGTCGGTGGCTCAGCGAGGCAACCCCGAAAGCATTCGGGGTTCCATGTTAGCAAGGGCATATGCGAGGACTGCGACAACCGCTGAATTCTCAGCCAATTCTTTCGGGACGATTTTGTCCAGTGTGTCAGCCGCAGTGTGATGATAATTGAAGTAGAAGCGGCTGTCCTGGATCGGACTGAAAGCAGGCACACCGGCTTTTTCCATCGGCCCAATGTCGGCCCCGCAATGTTCGACCAGATTCAGCATGCCGGCGCCTGACTGCTGCAAAATCGCCGCGACGGGTGCCAACATCTTTTTCACTTCCGCGTTTCCCTTGATGTTGATGCCAAGCGGATGGCCAGCGCCTCCATCTGTTTCCATGGCTGCAAAATGATTCATCCATTCTTTTTCGTGATCTTTTTCGTACTGTTTTGATCCGGCTAGGCCGTTCTCTTCGTTCATCCACGCGATGACGCGAATCGTCCGCTTCGGCTTGAGATGAAGTTTTTGCATCAGATTTGCTGCTTCCATTGAAACAGCGACACCAGCGCCATCATCGATTGCGCCCGTCCCGAGGTCCCACGAGTCCAGGTGGCCCGAAACGACAATGACCTGTTCGGGATGTTCGCTCCCTTTGATATCGCCGATTACATTATAGCTCTCAACGTCGGGCAGTTGCTGCGGTGTGAGGACAAGTTTCATTTTCACCGGCCCTTGTCGAACCAAGTCCGCGATCAAATCTGCGTCCTCCGCGGTAACTGCGCCGGCTGGAATCTTCGGCGTATCATTTGCGTAATCTGTCTGTCCAGTATGTGGAAGCCGGTAATCGGCGCCACCCACTGAGCGAATTAAACATGCGACAGCGCCCTGTCGCGCCGCTGCACTCGGGCCATCGCTCCGGTAAACAACCGCTTCGCCGTACCCTTCATTGCCGCGACCCTGTGCGGCCATTTGTTTGTCGAACGGATAATTGAAGAGCAGAATTTTGCCGGCGACTTTTTCCCGAGGCAGCGATTTCAATTCGTCGAAATTCCGAACAGCGATCACTTCAGCGATGATTCCGTCCGCCGGCGTCGCGACACTTTCCCCCAGCGCACAAAGGACAATTTTCTGCGTAGTGTTTGGAGCCTGTGCGGGAAACTGAACAAGTGCTGCGGTCTCTTCACCGCGCACCCAATGTGGCACCATCACTTTCTCGAGCTGCACTTCGCAGCCGATCGCTCTTAATTCGCTCGCGACGTATGCGACGGCTTCGGCCGCCTGCTCCGATCCGCTCAAACGCGACCCGATGTTATTCGCCAAATGCGCAACCTGCCGGTAAGCGTAGTCGCTGTTCAGAGCCGACTGCTGCAATCGCTTCATGTCCGCGAGTGTCTGTGGCGAAAAGACAGCTGGGGTCGGCGATGGCGACGCGCTCGGGCTTGACGCTGCCGCGGGTGTTTGTTGCGCCTCAATATCCAGCGCACAAAAACAGAGTGGAAACAGCCGACAACAAATTGTGAGAAATCGACTGCTCCGTCTAGGCATCCCGAATTCTGTCAGAAAAGCCTCTGACCATCAATTGTTGCAAGTAAGGAATCGCGCTCGACCCTCGTGCTGCCGATCGTTTCTTTATTACTACTTCTCTCTGCGAAACTCAATTTCTTCGCCGAACAGCTGAGCGTTACGCGCGTTCTTTTTCAAAAGCGCGACAACCGCAGGTGAGTCTTTAGTTTCTTTTGGGATCACTTTATCGCTGACGCTCCGCAAATTCAGACTCTTGCCGTC
>DATLPS010000173.1:0-7836 GCA_035535575.1 Candidatus Limnocylindria bacterium | reverse complement strand
CACGCCGCTTTCATCGACAAGCTCGTGGACGAAGGTTGCATCTCAATGGGCGGACCTTTGGTTGATGAAGGCGGCGCTGTGTTGATCTTCAATGCTGAAGATGAAAATGAAGTCAGAGAGAAAGTGAAAAATGATCCATGGATGGAGCACGGCATTCTCAAACTTGAGAGCGTAAAGCGCTGGGAAATCTTTATCGATGTGAGAAAGTAGCGCGCCGCGTTCGATCCTTTCTCGACGGAGGAGTTTGTCCGCACGGAGAATGGCGGGACGCAGAGATGATCGCGCTGATCAAATGCGGCGAAATAATTGTTCCCCGCTGGACGAGTTACAGCGCGCCGTGGAGAACTTTTTCATCCATCGCCAGATAATCGTTCCGCGGCGGGCTGAAGGTATCGAGCACACGGGTTGGCAACATCACTTCCACACCGTGCGGGACATTGCTCGCGAGATAAAAAGAATCGCCGGTTGAAAGCTCGTGCGGCACGCCATCAACGATGAGTCGCATTTTCCCTTCGAGAATGTGAACGATCTGTTCCTGCGGATGCGAGTGCGCAGGCATGCGACTCCCGGCTGCCAGCGTAGCCATCATCTGATACATCGTCTTGCCATTTGCGACCGTCCGGCGCGTGATCCCGGGAGAAATTTCAATTGTCGGATTTTCTTGTTTCATTTTCCACACCTTATGCCGAACCGCCTGTGATGCGACATCGGCCGCGCAAACTGTTCAGATTTTTCCTGGATTTCTGGTTTCCTGATTCAAATTTTCTTGTTTTCTCACTAATTGCTTGCGGCGTCTTGCAGGGGACTGTTCGTACTTCGCACTTGCGACTTGTCAGACATCACAAGGCGCTGGCAGAATCCGATCATGAAAACATTTACGCTATTAGTCACAATTCTGTTCGCGGCATTGATCGCGACTACTTCGTTTGCGCAAAGTCCCGCCGCATCACCAGCTATCGCGAGTTCGCCGGCCGCAGCCGTAGGAGCTCCAGGGGGCCAGCCTAATCCGCAGGAGATGATGAAGCAGATGATGGAGATATCGAAGCTCAACGAGAACCATAAGCTGCTCGCGGATATGAACGGCAATTGGAATTACACCATCAAAATGTGGATGAACCCCGACCCGAACGCGAAACCGCAGGAATCCAAAGGCACCGCGACGCGCAAGAACATCATGGGCGGCCGCTACGTGATGATGGATGTGAGCGGCAAAATGCAGATGCCGGGTGAAGACGGCAAAATGAAGGATATCCAATTCAAAGGCATGGCCGTCGAAGGCTATGACAACGTAAAGAAAAAGTTCATCGGCTCATGGATCGACAACATGGGCACTGGGATTGAGCTCTCCGAAGGAACCTACGACCCCGCGACCAAGACATTCACTTACACGAGTGAAATGGAGCCCATGCCGGGAATGAAAACACAAGTGCGAGAAGTGCTGAAAGTCGCCGACAACAACCACATGCTGCTTGAATGGTACGAAAACCACGGCGGTCAGGAGCGAAAAACCATGGAGATTGCGTACACACGCAAGAAGTAAACGCTGGCCTGTCCGCCGTAGCCTCGGCGAAGCGCGGGAGACCAATTACAAGCGAAAGAAGTAGCGCGCGACCACCGGGCGCGCGGAGTTTTTGCAGACTGCGAATATCGGATCGCGGCGAGTTTGTCGTGGTGTCGTTGAAACAATTTGTGATGACAATTCACGTCGGTGCCGATATTTTACGGCATGCCCGAAACGAAGTATCGGCCAATCCCAGACGTGCAGCGAAGCGGAACTGTTTCAAAGGCTATTATCAAAGAAGCGGTCCGGAAAATCGCAGAATTAAAGCGAACGGATCCGAAAACGTATAAGGCGCGAATACGATCCGGCGCGGGCAAGGACGTGTTCCTGGTGGTTAAGCACGGTTAGCGCAGAATGCGAGCGTCGCCGAGCGCTAGCGTGTTCATTAACTGCCCGTTCGATAAACAATATCAGCCGCTCTTCGACGCGATTGTCTTTTGCGTTGCGGCATGTGGATTCGTTCCGAGATGCACATTGGAGCTGACCGACGCAGCCGAAGTGCGGATTGAAAATATCTATCAGCTGATCGCCGAATGTAATCACAGCATCCACGACATTTCTCGGACCGAAGTCGAACATCAGCCGTATCGACTGCCCCGCTTCAATATGCCATTGGAGCTGGGAATTTTTCTCGGCGCTAAACGATTCGGCGGGCGCTCGTCTCAGAGACTTTGCTTAATCATGGATCGTGCTCCGTACCGTTACCAGCGATTCATCTCGGACATTGGCGGCCAAGACATCAGGGCGCACCATAGAAGCCCGGCTAAAGCAATTCGGCATGTGCGCGACTGGCTGCAATCGGCACCCGGGAAAGCGGCCATTCCCGGCGGAACGAAGATCTGGCAGGATTACCAACGCTTCCGAAGAGAGCTGCCAGTCATCGCAGAGGAAGCTCAGCTAAGTCCGGCCCAGCTTACCTTCATTGACTATCTTCAGCTTGTCACAAACTGGTTGAAACTGCATCGGTGACACACGGCAGCAGCTGTCGTCTCAAGTCGGAATCACGGCGGTGCAGGCAGCGCTGGAAACGTCGTGCCTTTGCGAACTGATTGTGTCCACGACCGAATCTTACACGCCCGCGGTTACCGCGTTCTCCGCCACTGCCGCAAATAATTGATAGAAAGATTTGGCCAGAATCGGCGAACTATATTCGTGAGTTGTGCAACGCCAGTCCGGTCGAAGATTCACCATCGTGAGCTCGAAGTTGACCCGCGCTTTACCGATCGCGAACGCCAACCGGGTCTCGATCTTCTCCGCGCGCTCGCCATCATTGTGGTTGTCATTTACCACGCCGCGCTTTTCGGGTTCAAACTGCCCGGTCGGGTGGATCGATTCGGTTGGATTGGAGTCGATCTTTTTTTCGTCCTCAGCGGCTATTTGATTGGCGGTCAATTGCTCGCACCACTCTCGCGCGATCGGCGCATGAATCTCGGTCGTTTCTTCGCTCGCCGGGTTTTACGGATCATGCCGGCGTATTTTGTGGTACTCGCAATTTACTTTTTGTTGCCTTCGTGGCGCGAGTATTCCGAAATGTCGCAGCCGCTTTGGAAATTCCTTCTCTCCATCCAAAACATCGGTCTTCATGGCGGGACGGCGTTCTCGCACGCATGGTCGCTCGCAGTCGAGGACCAATTTTATCTCGCGCTGCCGTTCATTTTGATTTTCGCAAATTGCTGGCCGCGCGCGGGGCTGATAATTCCCTGCGTCATCGTTCTCGGTGGAATCGCGCTCCGCGCATTTCTCGCTTATCAAAATCTTACCGAAACTGGGGTTTCATTTCGCGGTTTCCAGGCGTGGATTTATTATCCTACCTGGACCCGGCTGGATCCGCTCGTCTTCGGCGTTGCCCTGGCCGCGATCGAAAAATTCCGGCCGCAATGGTGGCGACGGCTCACCAACTGGGGGATCTGGCTTTGGCTGCCGGCGCTCGTGCTCATTGTTTACGGCTTATGGTTGGGCGAAGGTGATTATCTCACTGTCACTGCCTGCACCTGGCAATTCCCGCTCATCGCTCTCGGCATGGCCGCGCTTCTGATTTGCGCAGTCAGCCCGCGATTATTTCTTCGTCGGATCGCAATTCCTGGTGCTGCTTTCATCGCCAGTATTGCCTACAGCGCCTACTTAATTCAGAAAATCGTCATCCGCTTCGTCGAGGAATTTTGCGCGAGCCACAACATGGCGCTCACCTCCGCCCCAGCTCTCGTCTGCGTTGAGCTCTGCGTTTACGCCGCCGCAACCATTCTCTTTTTTACCGTCGAACGCCCATTCCTTCAATTGCGTCACCGCATCACGCCGCGCTCTCGGGCCTCCTCTCCACAGATTCAAACGACAGGTTGAATCAGGCTGCAACGGATGCGAAGCAACATCCAGGCTTTCAAACCAGGTCGCAGACTGTAATAACGCGACGTCGCGATGAGGACACTCAGCACAGAGAAAGGCAAGGCAAACACCGCGATACCGGTCCGCAAAGAAGAGAGCGCAGTTCGTTTCTCAGCGAGTAGCACCTGGATCTCGTTGAAGACAACAGTGTCGGGCGTTGGTGGTCCGTTTGTTCCTCTGTTCATTCCTACACAGAGTTCGGCAATGATTTTGCTACGCGTCGCAAATCGTCGAGCAGGATCTCCATGTCGCGCAAAGTCGTCCGATAGTTTAAAACGCAACCGCGCAGCGCGAAGCGACCACTGAGCGTGGCATTGGAAAGATACGAACTGCCATCTCGCTGCACAGCGACTAGCAGGCGTTCATTGAAACCATCGATTGCTTTGGGCGATTGATTCCTGAGCTGCACTGGCACATGACGAAAGCAAAAGATCGATAGCTGGACTGGCGCGACCATCTCGAAGTCATCGCTGGCTCCCACCATCGACTCGAGGTAGCGCGCACACGCAAGATTGCTTTCAATCGCCGCGCCCAGAGAATCGAGTCCCACGCCTTTTAACAACATCCACACTTTAAGCGCCCGGAACCGCCGCGATAGTTCCGGCCCGTAGTCCCAGCATACAAAAGCCTCGTCTGCCTCCTCACCAAACATGCGAGTGTATTCAGCCTCATAAGCAAACGCGGCCCGGGCGATCTCGGGGTTGCGGTAAATTACGCAGCCAACGTCCACCGGGAGATAAAGCCATTTGTGAGGATCCAGCGCGATCGAATCCGCCTGCTCCATGCCTGCGAACAATTTTCTCGCCGCTTCCGCGAGCACAGCAAACGCGCCATAACTTCCATCCACGTGCATCCAAAGTTGGAAGCGGTCCGCAATCTCTCGAATGTCCGTTAACGGATCGACCGCGCCCGTGTTCACGGTTCCGGCATTCGCAACCACGCAGAACGGAACGTATCCCGCCTCCAGGTCAGCGGTGATTTTTGCAACAAGATCGTCTAGTCGAATTCTGAAGCGCTCGTCCACTGCAACGTTGCGCACATTTTCTCGCCCAATCCCCAAAAGCGCCGCTGCCTTGGCGACAGAAAAATGCCCCTCGCTCGACGCATAAATGCGCAAGCGACCTGACGAATCATTCTTCGTCTGCCGCGCCATAGCGATCCCGATGAGATTGGCCATTGATCCACCGCTAACAAAGAGCCCACCGGCTCCAGCATTGAATCCAAGAATTTGCCGGATCCAATCGATTGTCAGGCGTTCGAGTTCCACCGGCGCCGGCGCCGAACGCCAGATCGTGAGGTTGGCGTTCAAAATCGAAGCCAACAGATCGGCGAACGCCGCGATGGGAGTCCCAGGCGATTGGACATAGCCAAACATCCGAGGATGCGCGTTTTGCCGGCTAAATGGCACGATCGTGTCGCGAAAAACTTTCAGCAGCGCATCAAAATCGGTTCCTTTAGTCGGAAGAGCGGGGTCGAGCCCGTCGCGAATCTCGCGTGAAGAAGTATGACGATATACCGGCCGATCACGGAGATCGCCAAGGTAATCGATCATGAATTGAGTGACGGAATTGCTCCAGGCGCGTATTTCGTCGGCAGAAGGCTCAAGCATTTCGACGTAATATGGGTCGCGCCGATGGCGTTGTCAGCCTTCGCTAACCGGCTGAGCATCTCATCAATGGATAATCTCTCGGTATCCTTTCTCGCTGAAGGCGAACAATCCGCTGACGACGTCATGGCGCGGCTGACCACGTTTATACGTGCGGCGAAGCAGACGCTGGCTTTTGCCATTTACGACATGCGATTCAGCGATCCGCTCCGAGCTCAATTGGCAGCGGCGTTGCGCGACCGAGCTCAGGCAGGTGTGGAAATTCGTTTTTGCTATGACGCCGACAAAGCGCCCCAGCCAGATCTCGCTGCTGGTCAGGACCCAGCGCCTGCGGGGACGGGCGCATTCGTCCAATCGTTAGGTTACCCGTGGCGCCGCATCGCCGGAATGAAACTGATGCACAGCAAATTCGTAGTACGCGATGGACAAACCGTCTGGACTGGCTCGGCCAACATGACAGATGACGCCTTCACTTTAATGGAAAACAATATTGTCGAAATCGACTCGCAGGCGTTGGCCAATTATTACGCGCAAAACTTTGAGGATCTATGGGAGAAGCAAAACTTCGAGCACACTGGCGACATCCATACTGAGCCAGTGCCGCTGACGTTTTCCAGTCAATTGGCTAATGCGCGCGTGATGTTTTCGCCGGGCTGCGGTTTGGAAATCGATTCGGAGATCGCAAGACGCGTTCGAGCAGCGCAACGCCGCGTTCGCATCTGCAGCTTGCTGATCAACTCCGGAACGCTGATCGGCGAGCTTGGCAATTTGTTGCGTCATGGGCGTGTCGCCGTAGACGGAATCTACGATCGCACGCAAATGGAGCAGGTTTACGTGCAGTGGCAGGAAGTGCCGCAAAACCGATGGAAAACCGGCGCGCTCAAAGAGATCATCACGCGCGCCGGTCTGATCGGGAAAAACTCAACGCCTTACACGCCAGCCGGGCGCCACAATTTCATGCACAACAAAGTTCTCGTGATCGACAACACTGTGATCACCGGCTCTTATAATTTTTCGCGGAGCGCTCAATTTAATGCCGAGAACATTCTCTTCATTGAAAGCGCGCCGCTCGCTGACACTTACAGCGCGTACATCGACCATCTGAAATCGAAATACACGGCCTGATCCGGCTCTTCTTCTTTCTTAATTGAAACTCGCTCGCTGCCCGTACTTGCTGGCTGCTACCCTCGCAGCTTTACTTCTATGTTCGCTCATCCCGCTCGCTCGATCCTTCCTTCTGCCTTCGCCTTCCTACTCAACCTTCCGTTCGTTGACCGCGACGATCTGCAAATCGTCGCCGGCGGGTTCCAGCACAAGCGTCTTGTTAATCTTACCGGACGAATGTTTGGCGCCGTTGCGCAACTCGTATCGGAGCGGAAACGTCACCCGTACGCGGCTGTTACTCTGCGGTTCGACTGTGATATCGCCGTCGAGCCAGAACTGCCGCTTCGGCCAGCGCGCGTCGTAGCGCTTTAAATCCTCCTGGATCTTCTCGCGGTCGATCGTGCCGCTGTCGTAGTACCGAACGCGATCGCCGAAGAACGCCGCTTCGGCGCCAACCTTCGGATCGAGCCCGGCTAGCACAAACGCGCCGACATAATCGCGCAGCCGTTCGGTGCTCAACTCTGGCGACGAAGACGATGTCGCTGCTACCGACGGCGGCGACGCGAATTCGATGGGTGCGGTCTGCGCTGTAGCAGTGACTGGCGTGGTTGCGGCTGCTGTGGTCGCGGCCGCCGGCTCGTTTCCGCTGACGCTCGACGACGGAGTCGGCTTTGAATTCCGCTCCATCTTGGAAAGGAATTCTTTGTCACTCTTGCGCAGCCGCTCCCAAGTTTCGGATGTCCCCGAAGAATCATTAGTCGTGGAGGGCTCAACCGCCGGCTTTGCGCCGAGCGCCTTTGCGGTATCGACATCGAGGTGCCCCGTTATAGGCAATCCGTTGCGAATTTGATAACGGCTCAGGGCTGCGGACAGCTGATTGCTGTAAGCGCCGTCGATCTCGCCAAAATAAAACCCGGCCTCGCGCAGTTTCGTCTGCACCGCCCGCACATTGTCGTCGGCGCAAACCGACGCGGCGAGGGCAAGGCCGATCGTGACACTAAAAAGAGCAATACAATTCCTCATACACTCTTGAATCGGACGCCGCGCCGGACGAAGTCGGGCGGTTCGTGCTAACATCAGCGGTGCCGATCATCCTTTTTGCACTACTGCTTTTTGTTCTGCTCGCCCTGACCGGCGTAGTTTTGCTTTCCCTTGCTTTGCGCTATCGCGCCGGCACTGCTCGACG
>DATLPS010000172.1:0-20677 GCA_035535575.1 Candidatus Limnocylindria bacterium | reverse complement strand
GCAGTTGCGGCGACTGCAGCATTCATCTTTTCGGTGGCCACGGCTGCCGCGGTGACGACTGACGTCATTTTTAGCTTTGAGGAGGATGAGGGCGAATACGCCGACACGGATTTGGAGACTGACAGCGCGGGTAACATTTATGGCACCACGGTTCTGGGAGGAGACCATGGAAGTGGCACAGTTTTTCAGCTCAGCCCCACACCTGATGGTTGGGTGCATACGGTGCTCTACAGCTTCTCGGGTGGCGCCGATGGAGGCGAGCCGTATAAAGGAGTCACACTCGATCGCCAAGGTAACTTGTACGGGACGGCTGTTACGGGCGGGTCAGGCAGCTGTGAAGGCGGCTGCGGCGTCCTTTACAAGCTAACAAACTCTGGAGGAACTTGGACCCAGAGTATAATTCATGCTTTTACTGGCGGAGATGATGGCTCTGGGCCGGGCGCAAGGGTGACAGTAGATCAGGGTGGAAATATCTATGGAATGACTCCGACCGGTGGCGCATACGGCCTAGGGACGATTTACAAAATCCATCAGGCGGGTGGAGCCTCGGACCTCAGGGTTATTCATGCATTTACGGGTGGCGCTGACGGCGGCAGCGGCTCGGCTGGAAGAATGATTCTGCGCAAAGGCCGTCTCTACGGCGCCGCGACGACCGGTGGCTCTTACGGAAGCGGAGTTATTTTCGAGCTCAGCCCCAGGGGCGTTGGAGAGTGGGCTTTCAGGACAATTTATTCCTTCCAAGGTCAACCGGACGGGAGTTTTCCCTATGGTGCACTACTCTTCGATCGTTCAGGTAAGATCTATGGAACCACGTATTACGGCGGGGATAACGGGATTGGCGCTGTTTACGAGCTGTCTCCCCGACGAAGCGGCGAATGGGATGAGAGGGTAATTTATAGCTTCCAAGCAGGCAGCGACGGCAACAGCCCGATCAGCAACCTTGTTTCTGATGCGGCTGGAAATCTCTACGGAACTACGAGCGAGGGCGGTTTGGGAAGTGGCACCATCTTTAAGCTAAGTCCTATTGGCGGCGGTCAGTGGACCGAGACCGTAGTTCATCCTTTCCAAGGGCCTCCAGACGGAGCCTTTGCCTATAACGGAATGGTCGTCGATCGTTTTGGAAACTTTTACGGTGCCACGGTCCACGGGGGCAAGAACGATGACGGAAGCGTCTATAAGTTCACGCCTTGAGCGCGCGAAGGGCGGGTTAGACAGCCGTTTTACCTGATCCAAATGGAGGCGAGGGGAATCGAACCCCTGTCCTCGTCGCTTTCGACGCAGACATCTACATGTTTATCCGATGGTAAGTTTTAAGGAGCCGAACGTTGCACCGGAACACTGCCGGCTCCCGAGCGTCCACGAAATTCCTTTACCGTCCGGCGCGGTCGCTCCGCCGTCCGATTAGCCTGCTGTCCACGTTTGGCGCCGTAGCAGGCGTCCAGCTCCAAACGTCACGGTCAATTAAGCCGCGAGAGCGAGATCTTGGTGATCTGCGTTTATTTTTTTTGGTTCGTTTTTAACGAGGCCAACGAACCATCCTCGACATGCCGCCTGCGCTTCCAACGATGAGTCGAAGCCAGTGCGCCCCCAATAATTATGCTTGAACAAGTACCCCTTTTTGCGGTCTTATGCAACAGCTGCGACATTCTGCCGAGCAGCCTGATGGCAATCGAAATAACATCTCAATCTTTGGCCGGAGCCCAGCCGGAAGAGACGGCCGCTTACAAGGCGAGGCTGCCCGGAACGCTATCCGGATTTCCTGCCACAGATAAGTCCGTCTCACGCCCTCGATTTGGGCACCCAACTTCGCGATGGACACGCCGCAATTTTAGCAGCCGCGCAACTGAACTTTCCGGAGGGACGGCGATCATTGTCTCGATTCCGAAGAGCGGCCGCACTTGGCTTCGTGCATTTATTTGCGCGTACTTCTGCAGGCGCTTCGGTCTCTCGTTTACTTTGCGACCGGAACGTTACAGCCAGCCAGATATTCCCCGGCTGATATTTTCGCACGATCTGTTCGAGCACCGGACTAAAGGCGATCTCTGGGATCGATTGCGCGGCAAATATCTGGTACCGCCAAGAGAGCTTAGCCGGGCAAAGATTATTCTGCTCACGCGGGACCCGCGTGACTGTTTCGTTTCTCTTTATCTTCAGATAACGCGGCGCGATCCAAATGCTCCAGTCGAACTAAGGCAAAAGAGTGTCAGTGAGATGCTGCGCGACAAAAGATTCGGCGTCGACGCCATCGTAAGCACGATGAACGATTGGATCGACGAATTCTCCGGGCGCGACAATTTCACCCTGATCAGGTATGAAGCTCTGCGCGCGGCGCCGGCAGAACATTTTCGAGACTTACTGGCTATGCTGGGCGAATCCACACCAGACATGACGATCTTCCAGGAGGCACTCGAGTTTTCCCGATTCGAGAACATGCAAAAGCTCGAGGCGGCCGGCGCGTTTGATTCGAAAATCCTGCACCCCGGCGATGTGCGCGACCCTGAATCGTTCAAGGTGCGCCGTGGAAAGGTAGGAGGCTACCGGGAATACCTTCCGGCCGAAGACCAGGCATTCTCCGCAAGTGCGCTAGCGAAACTCGACGGACGGTTCGGCTACTGACTCGCGGTACAGAAACGCCGATTTGATTTCTGTTCGGCATTGCTTCGTCGGTCAACACCGTTTCAGGGCAGAATGCTCATGTGCGGCCGGTTCCCCAACGGCGGTGCAAGAAGCGCTCCCAAGGCGAGAATAGGATTTTGTCCGCGAGCAAACCGATGGCGACGATCACCAGCATAATGCCGATGACTTGGTCCATTGCGTTTAATTCGCGACCGTAATGAAGTAGGTGACCGAGACCAAACCCGGTTAGAATGGTCACATAAATTTCCGCGGCCATCAGTGAACGCCAGGCGAACGCCCAGCCCTGTTTCATTCCGCTGATCAAATAAGGCAGCGATGCCGGTAAGATGACATATATCCAACGGTGAAATGGACCAGAGCCCATAGTTCGTGCCGCGCGCGCAAAGATCGGCGGGATTGTGCGGACGCCGGTGTCGGTCGCGATTACGACTGACCAGACCGTGCCCATGATCACGACAAAAAGCATCGCGCCTTCGGTTTGTCCGAACCACAGCAACGCCAGCGGAACCCAGCAAACGCTCGGCAATGTTTGCAGGCCAAGGGCGAGCACGCCGATCGTGTCTTCGGCAAATTTCAAGGAGGCCGTCAGAAGCCCGAGCGGGAGACCGATAGCGAGACCGATGAAATATCCGATTAGTAGCCGCCGCAATGTCACGCTCGACGCGCTGAAGAGGCTGCCATCGCGTGCGGCGTTAACGAGGTAATCCACAACGTTGCGCGGAGAAGGTAACAAAACGGGCGACCAAATCTCTGCATGCACCAAGGCGGCCCAAATTGCGACAAGTGCGACGAAAAACAAAACTGCGAGCAAGGCTCTCCTCATTCCACGCTCACCTCTGCCGGCGCCAGATAACCTTTCAGCGCTGCGGTTAATTGCGACGCATGCCGCGCGATCTCGATGCTGTTGAAGTCGCGCGGCCGCGGCAGGTCCACTTCAAAAATCTCGCGAATGCGACCCGGCGTGGGCGACATAATCACTACTCGATCGGCGAGGCACGCTGCCTCGCGCACGTTGTGGGTGACGAAGATGATCGTCTTGCGGCGCTTTTGCCAAATCTGTTGGATATCACCGTAAAGTTGCTCGCGTGTCATGGCATCGAGCGCGGCGAACGGTTCGTCCATGAGAAGCACCCGCGGGTTGGGCGCGAGCGCTCTGGCGAGCGCCACGCGCTGTTTCATGCCGCCAGAGAGCTCGTGCACGTTAGCCTCCATGAACTTCTCAAGGCCGACCAAATGAAGAAAGAATTTTGCGACCTCCCGCCGCTCTCGATTGCGTAAACCCGGTTTCAATTTCAAACCAAACATGACGTTTCCGAACGCGGTCAGCCACGGAAACAGCGCTGATTCTTGAAACATGACCAGCCGGTGCCGTCCGGGAGCGAGCACCGGTTGATTATCCGCCAGCACCCGGCCTCGGTCCGGTTTTTCCAAACCGGCGATGATATCGAGCAGCGTTGATTTCCCGCACCCGCTCGGCCCGACGACAACAATGAATTCGCCTTCTGCGACTTCTAGCGAGATGTCATCCAACGCGTGCACAGTCTGCCGCTTTTGCCGGAACGATTTCGAGACATGATCCACGATCAGCTTCGCCGGCGGCGGACCCTGGAGCTCTTCTTGCAGTGACATCAGGGATTTTCGAACAGCTTGGAGAGATCAGGCGCTTTCTTGATGAAACCGGCGCTGACTGAGTTCTGCATGAATTTTTCCACGGCAGCGCGCGGCGTTTCCGCGGTAAACAGAATGCGCTTCCATGAGGCGGCAATGACTTGTGGGCTCATGTCGCTTCTCGTTTCTTCGAACAATTCGCTCTTGATTAAGCGTTGCGCTTCCTCCGGGTTTTTTGTGATCCAGTCAGTCAGCTCGGCATGAGCTTGGGCGAATTTCTTCGCGAGATCGCGTTGCCCATTCAGGAACTTAACGCTCGAGACCAACACTGTAGTGGCGGCATCTTGTTCTTCTACCATTACTCTGCCGGAGGCCTCCTGCTCGAGGCGAGTCAGCCAAGGTTCGACAGTCCAAACTCCGTCGATTTTTTTCGCCTTAAAAAGGCCTAACTGATCCGGATTTTGTGTTGGAATCACCTGTGCGTCCCCGCCGAGCTGAGTGATCCTTAACCCACCGGCCGTCAGCCATGCCCGGCATGAAATGTCCTGCGTGTTCCCTAATTGCGGCGTGGCGATTTTCTTGCCCCGGAAATCGGCGGCTGCTTTCAAATTTTGATCCGGCTGAACGATCAAACCCGCACCGCCGTTCGCTGCGCCTGCGATGAGACGAATCTCTTGCCCATTGGATTTCGTGTAAGCATTTAGCGCCGGCCCGGGACCGACATAAGTCAGATCAATCGATTTCGCGAAAATCGCCTCCATCGCGCTCGGCCCGGCGTTGTAGATGAACCATTCGATTTTGGTTCCCGGTCCGAGGCGTTGTTCGAACCAACCTTTGCCCTGGCGGGACAGCGCGTGCCCAACCAGGCCTTGTGCATGTGTGATATTCGGGAAATGGCCAACGCGAATTTTCGTTTCAGCAACAGACAAGGCCGCTCCTGCAAACCACACCAAGATCGACAATAAGGGGTTGAATATTTTCATTCGGTGATTGGCGATCTTGTCGATTGATCGGCGCAAAATCAATCGCCGAGACAAAGAGAATTGAGCTATCGCAGAGGTCGCGCGACCAGGATCCCGCTGTCTGAGCGGTAGCGATACAGATATTTCGAAAGCTCCTCATCCACGATGACGCGGCCGTAGTTGCTGGGAGAGGAAGCGTGCATGAAATGCAACACGCCGTCACTTGTGCGCAATGCGAGGCCGACATGCGCGGTCGAATAAACCCCGCTTCTATCGCGCGAAATTATTCCGATGATATCCCCGCTGCGTAGCTTGGGTTCAATTCTGGCGACCTGGCTTTTTGGAATCTCGTACAGAGGTCGAGAGGAGACGTTTGCTTCCATGCGCGCCAGCGGTCCAAGCAGCGAGCGATTTGCGGCGAGATAACGATAATGCCGCCAGCCTGCGCTCATCTCGCGCGCCGAATGGGGCACGGTCTGCCCGCCGAGAGCGCGGGTGAGATCGTTCACCAGACCCCTGCGATCATTGTCGTACAGCCAATCTTCCAAGTAATGCAAACGCGAGAGATAATCGCCGGTGCACTCACCGCCGCGGTAGCGGTCCAGTTCGATGTAATGTAACAGGCGCTCGGGCGTCCAGTTCGACTCCGGCTCGTTCAGCATTCGGGCGAAGCCGAGAGCAATCTCGAAAAACGTCCAGCAATCCATTCCCTGAAAGTTTGCTGAGGGCGACTCGATCCGATTGTCGATTTCCAGGGTGAAATGTTTATAGCGTGTTCCTATCAACGCTTGTCCCACCGCCGCGGTCCGCTCGCCGATCGGCAAAGCCTTCCAATTTCCTGCTTTGGCCTTTGCGACGAGTCGGTTGAATTGGTCCTGCCCCTTAAAAATCGTGTTGAATGGCAACCGCGATGTCGATGCCAACGCGACTGAACAGATCAGACACAACGGAACAAGTGCTTTCCAACTTCGCATGACGCGGACAACTCAACGCGGAATAGAGAAAGTTACAAGGTTACAACATCAGAAAAATAAATCTTGGAACGTGAACTTCTAGCCTTTGTAACTCTTGCAAATTCTTGCAGTTCAGGACTACTCGCTCGGGTAAACAATTTTACTTGAGTGAACCGCACCTATATCGTGTTCGAGCGTGGCACTTCGTTTTCCTAAAAAGAGCCGGCGAAACATTGTTCGCCAAACATCGCGGGATGGGGCGCCTCTTCCACGACTTCGGGATTCGACTCGTGTCCGGCTGCGCCCACGAGCTGACTGGCACAAGCGCAATTTTCTAACGAGCGTCTTGATACCCTCGCTTTTCACGAAGCGCTCCGGTGGTCGTGCGGCTCCGCAATTCCCAAAAATCCGCGAAGGCGAGGTCTGCATTACTTGGATTGGTCATGCCTCATTTCTTATTCAGACGCACGAGGTAAATATCTTGGTCGATCCGATTTGGTCGAAATGGCTCAAGGTGATCAAGCGATTGAAACAACCCGGCTTCGAAATTCATCATCTGCCTTCGATTGATTTTGTGCTGGTTACGCATGCCCATTTCGATCATCTCGATCGGCGCACGCTGCGACGCGTTGCGTCGGATCAACCGATTGTTGTGCCGATGGGTGTCGGGAACTTGGTCCATGACCTTGGCTTTCATATTGTCCACGAGCTCGACTATTGGCAGACGGTCGAGCTTGGGCCCTTGAGAATTTCTCTCACGCCTTGTCACCATTGGGGCGCGCGCTTCCTCGCGGATTTGCATCGGGATTTCGGTGGATTTGTGATCGCTTCGAACGGCCGCACGATTTTTCACTGCGGCGACAGCGCTTATTTTCCTGGGTTCAAGGAAATCGGAGACCGCTATAACATCGAGGTCGCGCTGCTTCCAATTGGCGCTTACGAAGCGCCCACTGGTCGCGAAGTTCATATGAATCCCGAAGAAGCGGTAAAAGCGTTTGTTGAGTTGGGTGCAGCGACTTTGATCCCGATGCATTACGGGACATTTCGCCTCGGCTTTGAGCCACTTCATGAGCCACCGCAGAGATTGCTGGCAGCCGCTCGCGAGCACGGTCTTGAACAAAAGGTTCTTGTGATGACTGAGGGGAAGCCGGTGGTCTTATGAAAAGGAAAATGCCGAACGCCCAACGCCGAACGCAGAATATTGAATTTAAGAAGGAAACGCTCAACGCCCAACGCCGAACGACCAATATTGAGTGGACAGCAGATGGGATCCGAGTGAGCGAGTTACCAAATTCAATTTATCGTGCGACGCGGGATGCGTGGCAGTACGATCTCGAGGACCGCTTGCTGAATTTCGCCGTTAATATTGTCGAGTTAACGGAGTCCTTCCCGATTACAAGCGCTGGGAATCACATTGCGGGCCAGCTTCTGCGGTGCGGAACGTCGCCTCTGTCTAACCACGGCGAGGTCGAAGCAGCAGAATCACGAAGGGATTTTATTCATAAGCTACGAATCTGCCTTAAAGAATTGCGGGAAACGAGCCGTTGGCTCCGCCTGGCCGGTCGCTTGAAAAAATTGGAAGCCCTCGCGGCCCGTCCCGCATGCCTGGATGAAGTCGACGAGCTCATCAGAATCTTCGCAACCAGTGTTCGGACTGCTGAAAAGAATGCGAAATGAGCACGTGTCTTTCAGAATTGAGTATTGGGCGTTGGACGTTGGGCGTTGGGCGTTTTCCATTTTAGATGCCCGCGCCGCGCTCCACGCGTTCGGAAATTCTTGGGGCCCTTTCAGCCGGATTAGTCGTTGTATTCTTCTGCCTGCTTCTTTTTTGGCATGATCCGCTCGTTTTTTGGAATGATGATTATCAATTGTCGATCCTGCCGGTGTTCGCCGATGTGGCGCGCAGCTGGTCGGAGGGCAATTGGCCGATCCTGAGCTCTTATTCGTGGGTCTGCGGCAACCTTGCGGGTGAATTTCAGTACGGCACCTTCTCGGTTTTTGTAAATGCAGCGATCATTCTCATTTGGAAATTTCCGCTTACGTTTCCGCAACAGGCCGCCGCTCTTTCCATCGCGCATCTCTTCGTTCTGGCAGCCGGCGCATTTTTGCTTGGGCGTGACCGGCGACTTTCAATCCCGTTATCGATCTTTGTCGCACTTGTCGCCTCGCTAAGCGGCTGGATCATTTGCTGGGGAGCAACCGATTGGTTCGGCGCCCTCGGCGCGTTCACCTGGCTGCCTTGGGTTTGGTGGGGAGCGGAACGCGCGCTGGATCCGCGACGAACAAAATGGCGATTCCTCTGGGCCGCGCCCTTCGTTTACCTGCTCGTTACCGGCGGTTTTCCTTACACGGTTCTAATGTTGTTGCTCTTGGTCGCATGGCTCTCGATCAAATCCTTGGTTCAAAGCCGAAGCATGTTCTCAATCTTGCCGATGCTGTTTGGTGTCGCGCTCGGTTTCGGATTGTCCGCGCCCGCGTGGCTCGCAGTCCTCGATCTCGTTCAGGGTTCAGCTCGGGAACTGCAGTCCTCGTCGGCCCACTGGCAATGGCTCGTTCCACCAGCGGCATTGCCGGGATTAATTCTTCCTTCGTGGACCGTGAACTGGACCGATTTTTCTTCGAGAAACGTTCCGCATACCGCAATGGAGTTAGCGTGCGGTTTGGTTGCTCCGGTAGCGCTCATTGCCGGCTTTATCTGGAGCTGGCGCATGCTCGTTGCTCGACTCAAATGGGAGTTAATCCTGCTTCTGGTCGTGCTGTTGCTCTGCATGATACCCACTGCGGGCTTTTTCCGGTGGAGCTTTCGCTGGCTGCCATTTTTCCATTTGGTGCTCGCGATTTGTGCTGCGGAAGTGCTGCAAATGAGACCACGGTCAGCGACTGCGGCTACAACGCCGTTTGTCATCGTCCTGTTGGCGGCTGCCGCCATGTTGATTTTCCGAACGAGCGGTTCCTATTCCTTTCCGCTGGTTGCGATTTTCATCGGACTCGGCACAGTTTGGTTTGTTTTCGAATTCTGGTTCCGCAATCCACGGATTTGGTATTGGGTTCCAGTCGCGATCACGTTTTGCGCATTGCTTGCTACGTATCTCTGTATCCCGACAAACTGCGGTGTGCCGAGGTACAATTTTTCTCAAGAGCTGCGTAAGCCTGCGCCGCTCGATCCACAGCGACTTTATCTCAGCGTCTATCCCTGGGCAGAGCTGACTTATTGCATCTCAAACAAACCGCAACCAGTCGGTCAAACCCTGCGCCCCGGAAGCACATCCATGTGGGCGGGTTTGCATTTCATCAATGGGTACAGCCCAATCCGCGCCGCAGGCGTAGCGCGGCAATTCGCGAGCACGATTCACGGTGAGATCAATCCCGAGATGGGGAGCTATGTATTGAATTCTCAAGCCGGCAAAGATGGAGAACTAGCTCTACTCGGCGTGGATGGAATTGTTGTTGCACGAGAACTAGACATGGTCCCTGAGCCGGCTTCTGACTGGGAGATGGTTCTTGCGACAGACGAGGGGCGTGTCTTTCATCGCCGCGATGCGCCATTCGCGCGGGTGCGCTCAGTCTCGTCGATCGATTCGCGACCCGACGAACAATTTGCCACCGCGACAATTTCAAACATCAAGAATTCGCGAAATTGCGTTGAAGCAGATATCAATGTGCCGAATGGCGATCGTCCCGCGCTCCTGACTTTCTCACGTCCGTACTTTCGTGGCTACGAAGCGCGTCTGGGCGATCAAAAACTCACCGTCAATTCCTATCGCGGATTGTTTCCGATGGTGGAGATCCCGGCAGGCGCACGCTCTCGGCTCATCTTCACCTATCGGCCGCATTGGCTAATCTGGGGGACCGCTGTGGCCGTGATCTGCGCATTCGTGATGGTTCTGACTTTTGTCGCTGCGAATTGCCGGCGCAAGTAAGGGCGCGCAGTTACTTCTCGTCGAATTCGGAAAGCTTCTGCGTGCGAGTTTTGCTGTGGTCTGCAAACGCGTCGCTGCGACTCAACGCGATCGATTCGAGCATAATTCCGAGACACCGGTATATCAGATCGATATCGCTCATCTCGGAATATCTGGTGTCAGCTTTTCGCGGCGTGAAGTACGTCCGGTAGATACGATCGACGTCCATCCCGCTGCAGAACGTGTTCAATAACCAAAAGTTTTCGTCACGAAAAAACTCCTCGATTCTCGCCTCCTGCTTGGCCGAAAGCATTCGAACGTTTGTTAGTCGAAACTTTTTTGGCAGGACGCGCGTCAAAGCCAGCGTCAGGCTATTGTCATGGATGTCGGAAAAAAGATGTGGGTTTTTCGAGAGCACATGAAGAACTGAAACGTCCAGGCTGGGATTTCTAACCTCACTTTCAATCTCGTACTCGGCTCTCGATAGACCAAGCAGGTGGAAAAAATCTTGAGCAGGATTCCCATCCGTTAGTAGTTCCGGAATGAGAAATCGCACATGCATCGTGGCAGCGGGGAAGGCGCTTTTCCAACTTTGAATACCTGCTCTGAACGGGGGTCTACGCGCCTCGATGCATTGAGAAACAAAATCGCTGAGCGGCACACCCGTTTTCAGGCCCCACTGCTTCCATGCCGATGGTATCCATTGAAGTTGCGGCCGCACAAAGAAGATGACGCAGACTTCAAACTGACTGTCGAGCCCTGCGAATAGCTCGGCCATGCCGGGGTTCGCCAAGTTTTCGGCACTCAGGATCGCAACGTAATCTGCCTTGCCTCTGGAGATTGCCGCCATCTCGTCGGCGAGTCTTTGCGTTAGATTTTCAGTCTTCTTCCTGGCCCGCTCAACACTCCATATGGATGTGCCGACGAGATCTTCAGGGGTGCGCGCAATCCTGAGGTTTTTGTCGAAAACAAAAACGTTATGCTTCTGTAATTTTCGGAAATTCTGGAAAAGGGCTGCTCGGATGCTCGCGTTTCCGCACTTTGCAAATCCCGCATGGATAATAAGGCGTGATCTCACGTGGGCGGCATCGACACGGCGCCTTGCATGGTCTGGTTGTCAGAGTTCTTTCGGATTTTCCAGCAGCTCGATCACCCGTTTGAGCAAACGGCCGGCGCCGCCGCCATCGATGCTGCGATGATCAAAACTTAGCGTAATCTGGGCTTCCGTCCTGGGAACAAACTCCTTTTTCTCTTCATCCCAGGACGGCACTTTTTTCCCGATTCCAAGGCCGAGCAGCAATGTTTGATCGGGCAGGGGAATCGGTGTGCCCCATTCCATTCCGAAGGTCCCAAAGTTGGAAACCGTTGCAGTACCGCCGGCTTGCATGTCCGGTGAAATCCGTCGTTGGCGCGCGAGCTCGATGAGCTCCTTGTATTTTGTCGCAAGATCGGCAAGCGACTCTTTGTCTGCGCCGCGGATCACCGGCACCATGATTCCGTCCTCCGCTTCAGCTGCGATCCCCACGTCAATTGAGTTTGATTGGACCACACGGTTGCCGATCAGTTTCGCGGCTGCGCCCGGATTCTCTGCGAGTGCGACAGCGAGCGCGCGCAGCGCATAAAGACCTGGGCCAGGCTTTGGATCACGCGATTGCCGGTCTTGCAACACTGGATCGAGACTCACTGATGAGCCGATTGTCGAAAGTGGGCGCGTCCAGCTGCGCCGCATCGCGTCCGCTACGCCGGCGCGAATAGCGGAAGCTTCGTGGGCAGTTTGGTTCTCAATTTTGTGAAGGAAATTTTCGAGGTCTTTGATAGTGACGCGGTTGCCTGCGCCAGTTCCCATGATCCCCGCCAGGTCGGCAGTCGTTAGTTGCAATTCGGCCATGCGTGCGCGTACGCGCGGCGACATGAAAGTCGCTCCCTTCGTAATCGCTGGAACGGGCAGGCCGCCATCGCGTGCGCCTTCACCGTCGCGCGCGGCGATTTTTTTCCCACGTGCTTGAGCGACTTCCTGATCAGCGCGCACAGGAATTTCCTCAGCGACTTCCCGCTGCGGAGGAGGCGGCGCTTGCTTCGCAAATCGCGCGGCATCGGCCTCACTCGCTTCTACATAGCCAAGCACTGCGCCAACGGGATAAGTTTCCTTTAGCTGGACGGTGATCTTGTCGATTTTGCCTTTGCACGGCGTAGTCACGCCCATGACTGCCTTGTTGGTCTCGACGTCAATGATTTCCTGATCATCCAGCACCTGGTCGCCCGACTTTACCTTGATATCGACAATGGTCGCTTCGGCGATCGATTCGCCCAGCTGCGGCATGATGATTGGAACTTGCGGCATAAGTTTACTCTTGCAGCAATACGCGAGCTTTGGCTGCGATGTTTTTCGCATTGGGTCGATGCGCGCTCCACAAGTTTGGATGATATGGAATCGGAGTGTCTTTCGCGTTGAGACGTTGCGGCGCTGCATCGAGCAGATGAAACGCCTGGCTCGTGACGCGCGCGATTACTTCCGCGGTCGCGCCGCCCCACGGAAACGATTCGCCGACGCAGAGCAAACGTCCGGTGCGCGCGACGGACGCCAGCACGGTATCGGTGTCGAGCGGTTTAACCGTTCGCAGATCGACAACTTCAATCTCGAAACCCTCACGCGCGAGTTCCTCCGCCGCCGCAAGAGATTCCTGCATCATTGCGCTGTAGCTCACGATGGTGAGATCGCGTCCCTCCCGCGCAATGCGCGCCCGACCGGTCGGCAACCCCTTTTCCGGTAATTTGTCGGCCTTGAGATGGTAGTAGAGGTACTTGTGCTCGCAGTAGATGACGGGATCGTCGATCGCCACAGCTTCTATTAACATGGTGTAGGCATCTTCAACTGTCGCTGGCGTCATCACGATCAGTCCGGGGTAATGCGCGTAGATCGATTCCATGGATTGACTGTGAAACGGCCCACTGCCTTTTGTTCCGCCCGACGGCAGACGAACTGTGATCGGCACCGGCACGCCTGTTCGCCAGTAATGCGTGCCGGAATTGTTTAGAATTTGATTGAGCGCGATGCTGGAGAAATCGGCGAACTGCATTTCGACAATCGGCCGCATCCCCTGCATCGCGGCGCCAATCGCGGTCCCCACGATGGCGTCTTCGCTTATCGGCGTGTTCAATACGCGTCCGGGAAATTCCTTCGCCAGACCTTTCGTCGCTTTGAATGCGCCTCCGAACGTGCCTCCGACATCCTGCCCGTAAATGAAAACACGCTCGTCGTCGCGCAACAATTTGGCCTGCGCCTCTCGGATCGCTTCGAGATAAGTGATGCTCATTCGAGGGAATCGGCGAGGTCGCGTATCGAATACGCGCACCAATCTTCTTTGTCGCCTTCGGGCGCAGGTTCCCTTTGCGCTGCGGCAATTGCCTCGTCCACCTGCGCGACTGCGTCTTTGCGCCATTCGGCCAGGGTTTCCGCGTCCAATAACTTGAAGTTGAGAATGGTTTGCTCGGCAACTTTCAGGCAATCACGCGCAAATTGTTGACGTTTGATCTCCTCTGTCACATAGCTCGCATCATCATGCTCGCCGTGACCGGATAGGCGCAGCACGGACGCGACGATCAACTGCGGCGGACAACCTGCGCGCGTGCGTTTCACTGCGCTACCGACCACGTTCAGGCACGCAGCCAAGTCCGTCCCATCAACACTGTAGCCTTCAAATCCGTAGCCGATTGCGCGGTCAACCAGATCATCACACGCGAACTCGCGGTCGTTAGGCGTTGAATAAGCATAATGATTATTTGTGGCGACGACGACGAGCGGCACTTGTTCCACTGCCGCAATGTTCATTCCCTCGTGGAAGGCGCCGGTCTGCATCCCGCCTTCGCCAATACACGCGAGGCCGACGAAGTTTTTCTCACCTCTGAATCGTTTCGCCATCAACGCGCCCACGGTGACCGAAACCATCGCGCCCAGGTGGCTGATCATTGCGAGTTCGTTCTTGCGTGGGTGACCCCGGTGAATGTTGCCATCGCGCCCGCGCATCGGTCCCAAGCGGGAGCCGAGATACGTGCGCGTCACATCAATCAGCGGTTCGCCGAACGCGGATCGCCCAGCCTGGTCGCGAATCAACGGCGCGAAGATGTCGCCTTCTTGCAAAAACAAGCCGCATGCGACGCTGACTGCCTCCTGCCCTTTGCCGATATAGACGCCACCGGTGATCAGGCCACCGCGGTACAGACTCACGAGCTTTTCTTCAAGCGTGCGCGCCAGAAGCATCCAGCGAAAGGCTTCGAGAAAACGCTCGTGCGGCGGCGCGACCTTTTTCGTTTTTGATTTTGCGCTGCGCTGCGCCGTCTGAAGCATCCGGCAAATTTACTCGAGATCGATGATCGCGCGCAAAAAGATTTTATGTGGCACAGGCATCTTGCCTGCGGAGCCAGCCGGCTTCCAGCCTGCTGAATCTGAAACCGCGCGATAATCAACCGGCAGGCGAGGCGCCCGCCTGCCTCACAGGCAAAATGCCTGTGAGGCGGTTACCGCATCGCTAGAGCGAGCCGGCTTTGTGTGGGTTTCGATTCGCCTCCGTTGGAGGTTGCTTCAGTCGAAACTTGGGTAGGCGCAGTCAGTTTCATCCCAACCAGCTTGCTTACGCCGCGCTCTTCCATTGTCACGCCGTAAAGGACATCGCCTTTGGCAATCGTGCGTTTGTTGTGTGTGATGATAATGAACTGGCTCTGTTCTACGAAGCGATCCAGCACGCGGATAAACCTATTGATGTTGCCTTCGTCCATTGCCGCATCCACCTCGTCGAGAATGCAGAACGGACTCGGCCGTACCATGTAGATCGCGAACAACAACGCCACTGCCACCATGGAGCGTTCGCCCCCGCTCAACAGCGAGATGCTTTGGAGCTGTTTGCCCGGAGGCTTGGCGGTGATCTCGATTCCGCAGTTCAGCGGGTCGTTTTCATCCAACAACGACAGGTCCGCACGCCCCCCGCCGAAGAGTTCCGCAAACATCTCGCGGAAGTTGATTCGCACCTGGGCAAAAGTTTCGCTAAACAACTTTCTGGTGGTCGAGTTGATGTGGGCAATCACATCGAGCAACTCGCGACGTGAATTTGTCAGATCATTGTTTTGGTTTTCGAGGAAACGATGGCGCTCTTCGAGTTCATCGTACTCGTGCACCGCGTCCAGATTCACCGGACCCATGTTATCGAGCTGCGTGCGAAGATCGGCGATGAGTTTCTCGAGATTTGGAGGGGCGAGCTCCGGCGAGCCCGGCGTCGCGGGAGCTCCGCCCTCCACTTTCTCATTTCGTTTCGCTTGGCCCCGCAAAACTTTTTCAAACGTGGGTTCGTCGCCTACAAATGCGCGAAGATCGACATGGTAGCTGCGCGAAACGTGATCCACCAGATTGTCGATCTTCATTTGCAGTTGCGACTCGCGCACTTGCTGCCGAGCACGGCGGTCCTGCAATTCACCCAATGAATCGCGCAGGCGCCTCAATTCGTTCTCGTGATCGGAAATTGTACTGAGTCGTGTTACGCGTTGCTCCGCAATGTTAACGGCATTCGCTTCTGCTTCTTGACGCTCCGCGGTGTGACTTTTGATCAAGGCTTCCGATTCACCCGACTCCTGAGCCTGTGCGGCTAATTTCTGTTCGTAAATCGCAATATCAGCTTTTCGCACAGTAATCAGTTCGACCAGTTCGGCGTCACGAGCGCTCAGCGGCTCGCGTTGCGCGACAAGATTTTCATGGCGCTGATGCTCGGTTGCGATAGCCAGCTGCAATTGGTTAAGTTTTTCGCTCAACTCTTCTTCGCGCAGCGTCCTCTCTTTCTGCGTAGCCTCGAATGCGGCCAGATCCGTCTGCTCTTTTGCGAGTTGATCACGCATCGCCTGAAGTTCGCGGTCCAATTGTCCGACCCGCTCGTCGGCCGCGGCCACCTGGCGCTCCAGTGCATTTTTCTCCAATCGCAAATTGTCGATCTTGCGTTCGACCTCGCTGAGGTCGCGCTGGAGTCGCACAGCGATTTCGAGCGCCGCTTTCGCTTCGTCGCGTTTCGCGCACAGTGAATTCCGCTGCTTTGCGAGTGCAGCTTCTTCTTTTGCAAGTTCTGCGATCTGCGCTTTGCGCTCCAGCAAAGACGCCGCACGTACGTGGCTGCCGCCACCAAAGATGATTCCTTCTAAAGAAATAAATTCGCCGTCGAGGGTGACCGTGGCCAGCGCCGGCTCGTGCTTTTTGCACTCAAGCGCGTCTTGCAAATCGGAAAAGATGACGACGTTGTGGAGTAATTGCCTGATCAGGGGTTCGAGCGCTCGCGGCACCACCAGTTTGTCTGTGGCCCAGGCAAGCGCACCTTCTGGCAGACTTTTTCGCGTCGATTGCTGAGCAGGTGCCGTCAACTGCGGAATGAGAAGCGCGGCTTGACCGAGCTTCTTTTTCTTCAACCGTGCAATTACCTCGAGAGCAACGTCCGCCTCTTTCAAAACGATTGCATGCAGATTCCGCCCCAGCGCGGCCTCGATCGCCGGAATGAATTTTTGATCGACGTCAAGATGTGCAACAAGTGAACCGGCAATCGCATCGCGGAATCTTTCGGCGTCGTCCAAGCCTTTGAGCACAGCTTGCGAACCTTGCGCGAGTCCTTCGCCCTCTTGATTGAGCTGACGCAAAACGTCCAGGCGCGATCGCTTCTCGGCGAGCGTGCGCTCAAGTGTGGCAAGATTCTGTTCCGCTTCGGAAAGGTGCTTCTCTTTTTCGCGCAGACGCGCCTCGATATCAATCGTGTTACGCTGCCTCGTTTTCAGTGAAGTACCAATTTGCGTGACGAGTCTCTCAAGCGCTTCAGTTAAGGTTTGAATCTCTTTCGTGAGCTGTTCAATTTGTGCGCGTGTCGATTCGCGCCGGGTTTTGGTTCCGGCGAGTTCCTCATCAAGTGTTGAGATTTTGCTTTCGGATTTGGAAGCAGCTAATTGCAACTCCTGCAACCGCGTGCCGCGCTCAGTTCGATTTTTCTGGGCTTCTCCGGCCAGACCGGCGAGCTCGGTCAGCTCGCCTTCTTTTTCTTTCAAGCGCCGCCCGCTTTCTGCAATCGAGTTGTTGGTATGCTCGATATCAGCGGCGTGTTGTTTGCGTCTCTTTTCAGCCTCGGCAATATCGCGTCGCGCACGTTCGATCAGCTCCGCGAGCTCTTCGGCGCGCTGCCGATTAAATTCAGTGCGGCTACGGTGCGCGGCGATTTCACTTTCTAGTCGCTGCACTTCTGCACGCGAATCGGCGATCTCAACATCGATCTTGTCCAGTGCACGGCGTTCATCGGCCAGCGTATTTTCACTGTTCCGAATCTTCGCGTGCGTCGTGTGCTCGGATTCAGTGAGACGCTCGACTTCTTGGAGGCAGGCGGCGTGATCAGCTTCGAGGGCGTCGAGTTGCTTGCGCGAATGATGCGTCTCGAGGACGCGCAGGTCTGCATGCAGCGCCTGGTATCGCCGCGCTTTGCCCGCTTGTCGCTGTAACGAACCGATTTGGCGCTTTACCTCTTTGATGATGTCACCGATACGCAGGAGATTTGCTTCGGTCGCTTCCAGCTTGCGTAACGCTTCGCGCTTTTGCGCCTTGTATTTCGTAATTCCAGCCGCTTCCTCGAAAATTGTGCGCCGATCCTCCGGCCGCGAGCTCAGGATCATATCGATTTTACCCTGCTCCATCATGGAGTACGCAGCCCGCGCAATGCCCGTATCAGCAAACAAGTTTTGAATGTCACGAAGACGGCAGGGCGTCTTGTTTAGGAGGTATTCCGAATCGCCATCGCGATAGACGCGGCGCGTAACGCGCACGTCGTGCCATTCGATTCCGAGCTCTTCAGCGCAATCGGTGAACGTGAGCGAAACCTCCGCAAATCCTACTGGCTTACGTGTCTCGGCGCCGTTGAAGATCACATCCGCCATCTCATCGCCGCGGAGCGATTTCGCAGATTGCTCGCCGAGTGCCCAACGGACGGCGTCAAGGACGTTGGATTTTCCACAGCCGTTCGGCCCGACGACAGCGGTGATGCCCTGGTGAAAATTAAAAGTCGTTTTGTCGGCAAACGATTTGAAGCCGAGAAGCTCGAGCGATTCTAAATGCATGACAGGCCGAATAACTCGACCCGGGTCTTGAATATAGTGAGCTACAGAGGCTTACAAGTGCAAAATCACACAATTTGTGGGCTGGTCGCGCCCGCCAAGCGCAATATTTGGTAGGAGGCGTGGCGGCGAATCTGCCTTGATTAGAGTTCCCGCTTCGGTGACCATGCCCCGATGTCCGCCGATATGACGTTGACGATCCAAGAGGCGGAACGCACGGATGAGAAGCTTGTCCGCGGCATCGGGATCCCAGCCTTAACTGCAAATATTGTCAGCTCGACAATCGGTGCAGGAATTTTCGTAATTCCAGCAACAGTTGCCAAAGGATTAGGACCGGCTGCGCCACTTGCATTTGTTTGTTGTGCAATTGCAATGGTGTTGTTCGTCACTTGCTTCGCGATCGCCGGCAGCCGGGTGTCGTTGACCGGCGGCCTTTACGCGTATGTGGAAGTCGCGTTCGGCCGTTATGTTGGGTTCCTCGCAGGGATGCTTTATTTTCTAACCGCCCTCGGCGCGGTGGCCGGAGTCGTGAACGTTCTCGCTAATTCAGTTGCGCTGGTCGTTCCCTTCCTTGGCGGTGCCCTGATGCGCATTGTTGTCATGCTCGCCGTTTACGGTGTGCTTGTACTAATCAATATCCGCGGTGTTCGCGAAGGTGCGGGTGCAGTGACTGTGATTACCTTCGCAAAGCTTCTGCCACTGTTACTGTTTATTTGCGTCGGAATATTCTTCATTCACGCGCCCAATCTTGCCTGGAGCGGTTGGCCCAGTAGCAAGTCATTAGGCGATGCCGTTATCCTGTTGATTTTCGCTTTCGTGGGAATCGAGGTGGCCTTGATTCCGAGCGGCGAAGTGAAAAATCCGGCACGCACGGTCCCGCGATCCGCGTACCTCGCGCTTGTCATTACCACGGTCATTTACATTCTTATTCAGCTCGTAGCGCAGGGTACACTTGGCGATGATCTGGGGAATCATCCTGGCGCGCCACTCGCCGAATCGGCTGCGAAATTTCTCGGCAACCTGGGCCGCACGATTCTTTTGGCCGGAGCCAGCATCTCCGCATTTGGATTTGTGACGAGCGACATCCTGAGCTCACCGCGTATGATCTTTGCTTTCGGCCGCGATGGCGCGTTGCCGCAGTTTTTCGCACACGTGCACCCGCGCTATCGATCACCGGACGTCGCGATTATTACTTACGCGGCGCTGGCGTTTGCGCTCTCAATCAGCGGCACCTTCGAACGGCTAGCAGTGCTTTCGAATGTCGCTGTGTTGCTGATGTATCTACTTTGCTGCGCCGCCTGCTGGTTTTTGGTGCAGCGGGATGTCCGCTCGGATGGTGAGCCGTTCAATTTTCCTGGAATGAAAATTGTGCCTGCGTTGGCGATCCTGGCGATCGTTTGGATTCTCGCCCATGCAACGGCTCGCGAATTTTTGGTAACGGGAATCGTGCTCGTGCTCGCGTCGATTGTGTATCTCATCCGGGTGCAGCTCCGGCAGAAGTCGTAGGCAAACGAGAAAAAGCCGATTAGCTTCCAGCCATGCGTGAGAATTATCTTCAGGAGTATTATTCGTTCCTGCGATTTCCAAGTGTTTCGACCGACGATCAGTACGCGGAGAAGTTAGGCGCGTGCGCACAATGGCTGGTGAAAAAACTCACCAGCATTGGGTTGGACACGCAGCTTGTCCCAACACGTGGTCATCCGATCGTTTGGGCGCGTAACAAACATCAAGCCGGACGCCGGACAGTTCTTATTTATGGACATTACGATGTGCAGCCGCCGGATCCTCTCGACCTTTGGGACTCGCCCCCGTTCGAGCCTGTTTTGAAGGGCGGCTACGTCTTCGCGCGCGGCGCAACCGACAACAAAGGTCAGATTCTTTCCCACATCATCGGCATCCAGGAGACCATTGAACAAAACGGCGATCTGCCGGTGAACCTGCACTTGGTCATCGAGGGCGAAGAGGAAATCGGCAGTGCACACCTCGGCGGTTTTCTCGAGGAAAATCGAGAAAACTTGAAAAGCGACGTGGCGGTAATCTCCGACACCGGAATGATCGCACGCGGCGTGCCGACGCTGAGTTATGGTCTCCGCGGAGTAACCTCGCTCGAAGTCAAAGTGACCGGCCCTAAAATGGATTTGCACTCGGGCGTTTTTGGTGGGGCCGTTGCAAACCCGATCACGGCTCTCGCGCAATTACTGGCCACACTTCATGATCGCGAGGGTCGCGTCGCGGTCGCGGGTTTCTATGATCGGGTGAAGCCGCTCGAAAAGTGGGAGCGCGAAGCGTGGCAGAAACTTCCGGTCGACGGCGACAAGTTAGTTTTAGAGGAAACAGGTGTGCCCGAGCTTTTCGGCGAAGCCGGCTACAATTCCGCGGAACGGATTTGGGCGCGACCGACTGCGGAGATCAATGGAATCGGCGGTGGTTATCAAGGGAAGGGGACAAAGACGGTGATCGCCAGTCACGCTATGGCCAAACTGACATTCCGCCTCGTTCCGGA
>DATLPS010000171.1:0-4241 GCA_035535575.1 Candidatus Limnocylindria bacterium | reverse complement strand
TGTTGCCTTGATTATCATCGGTTTTCCCATCGCGCTTATTTTCGCATGGGCATTTGAGATCACACCCGAAGGGGTCAAGTCCACCGAAGAGGCGGATGCCATGCCACCCTCCGCGCGACCGAAGAATCGCGCCTGGATTTACATCGTTGTTATCGGCGCCGTCATCTCGCTGAGCTTATTTTTTCTGGGTTACACCGCCGGAAACAAATCAGCGTCACCTGGCAAGGATAAATCGATCGCGGTTCTGCCTTTCCAAAGTCTGAGCGAAGACAAGAACGACGCTTACTTCGCCGACGGAGTGCAGGACCAGATCCTTACAAATTTGGCCAAGGTTTCCGACTTGAAAGTCATCAGCCACACAAGCGTGCGCCAGTACGAGACCGGGGCCGAACGCAATCTGCGCGAAATCGGGCGGCAGCTCGGCGTCGCTTACATCGTGGAAGGTTCGGTGCAACGCGCGCGCGATCGCCTTCGCATCAATGCGACGTTGATCGACGCGCGCACCGACGCTCACATTTGGGCCGAGACCTACGATCGCACTGCGGCCGATTTGTTCGCGATCCAGAGTGACCTCGCGCAATCGATCGTCACTCAACTGAAGGCAAAACTTTCGCCGAAGCAGAAGGCGGAAATCGAAGAGCGCCCGACGCAAGATCTGGTCGCGTTCGAGCTTTACCTTCAGGCCAAGGCAATCATCGACAGCTATATTAATGCGACAGACGTGCGGGCAGCATTGCTCCAGGCACTGAAGTCGCTTGATGAAGCGATTCAGCGAGACCCGAACTTCGTCTCTGCTTATTGTTATGCCGCGCGTGCGAACGATCTGCTGTACTTTTTCGATCTCGATCCAACCCCGGAGCGCATTTCCCTTGCCGACGCCGCGGTGAAGGCAGCTTTGCGGCTTCGGCCCGATTCAGCTGAAGCGCATTTCGCCCTGGCGGATTATTACTTCCGGTGTCTGCGCGACTACGATCGTGCCCAGGAAGAACTCGCCATCGCGCGTCCGGGTCTGCCAAACAACTCGCCGTTCTTAATCCTCTCCGGCTACATCAATCGACGGCGCAACCATTTTTCCGAGGCGGAACGCGATTTCTCCACCGCCTTCGCGCTCGATCCGCGGAATCCGAATGCCTATAATCTTCTGGGCGACACGTACGCGCTCCAGCGCCGGTTTCCTGAAGCGGTTCACGTCTCTGACAACGTGCTTGCTGCCGGCGAGCAGGTCCCAATCGTCCGGTTCCGACGCGCCGCAAACTGGTTGTACGGAACCGGCGACACCAAGCCACTCCGCGATATTCTGGCAAAATTTCCGGACATGGAATTTGCCGGCGGACAGACGCCGGCCCGCGTCTGGATGGCAATGCTCGACGGCAACTACGCCGAGGCCGAGCGAGTCCTTGCTGCTTCGCCGCGGAAAGACTTTCAAGACATCGACTTCAGCTTCTATTATCCGAAGGCTTGGTTCGAGGCAATGGTCGCGAGGGCAAAAGGTGATTCCGCCCGGGCAACCGCCGCGTTTCGCGAATGTCGAGAGATTCTCGCGCAGCGATTGGTCGTCAAACCGGAGCACGCGCGGACCATAGCTGTCCTTGCTCAGGTGGACGCGGGACTGGGTCAGAAGGAATTGGCTGTCCGCGAAGCGCAGCACGCCATCGATCTGATGCCGATCTCGAAAGACATCTACGACGGCGCTCTCGTCCTCGAAGGTCTCGCCCAGGTTTACACCTGGAGCGGTGAACCTGATCGCGCCATTGAGTTAGTGCAGAAGCTGGTATCGATGCCCAGCTATATTAATTATGGCCGTTTGAAATTACACCCGCTGTGGAGCCCACTGCGAGGCGACCCGCGTTTTGATAAAATCGTGAATTCTTTGGCCCCGAAATAAGATCTTCTGTCGTCTTCTCTTACAATTATTGAAGTACCGAATGGACACGGATGAGCCTTCTCGTTAAGCAAATCGTATGGAGTTCACTGGTGGATGCGTTTGCGGTGGAACACGATACGTGTTGAAGAGCACGCCTTTTGCCTTGGTTGATTGTCATTGCATAGATTGCCGGCGGAGCGCGGGCGCGCCTTATGTCGCGTGGGGATCAGTGCCTCGCCAAGATCTGCAAGTGACGAAAGGTAAAGCGCGCAAGATTGCGCATGCGGACCGGATTCGATCCTTTGCCGCTTGTTGCGGCACGCATTTGTTTTTCGAGGACACCAATGACTCAGACACGGTCGACGTGACGATTGCCTCGCTTGACGACCCGGCACCATTTGCGCCACAGAAAACGGTCTGGCTCGAAGATAAATTGCCTTGGGTTACGATCGACGAGTCGCTTCCGTCGTTTCAGAAAACTCCCAAGACTCAGCCTAACCACGAATGAACACGAATAGACACGAATTTTCGGACTGGAATTCTTATCCATCTGTGAAAGTTCTGCGCAATCGCTTCGCCTGGGCTTATCACGGCGTTTGTGGGAAAAACTGCTGGCATGGAAGTTCGTCTCGGCGAGGCGCCGAGACCAGCACGCGAGGCGCGTGCGCTCCCCAGAATATTTGAATTCGTGGCTATTCGTGTTCAATCGTGGCTGGGATGTCGTTTGATCTTCAACCGCATCTAAAAGGTGATCTTGTCGAGCTTCGCCCACTTATACTCGAAGATTGGGACGAGCTTTTTGCCGTCGCATCCGATCCGCTGATCTGGGAACAGCATCCTGAGAGCGATCGCTACAAACCAGATGTATTCAAAATCTTCTTCAGAGAAGCACTGGAATCGGGCGGGGCGTTTGCCGTGATAGATAAGAAGAGTCAGCAAATCATCGGGTCCACGCGATTTTATGGTCATGACCCGGAGAAATCGGAGATCGAAATTGGTTGGACGTTTCTGGCGCGAGAATATTGGGGCGGGCGCTACAACCGGGAAATGAAACAATTAATGCTCAATCACTCGTTTAGGTTTGTTGATAACGTGGTTTTCTATGTCGGCGAAAAGAATATCCGTTCGCAAAAAGCGATGGAAAAAATTGGGGCGACCAAAATCGGATTGGTCGAAAGGCAGTATGGAAATCATCCGGCGGCGCTCAACGTGAAGTACGTGATCACGAGACCACAATAGAGCCGGCGGTCAGAGACCGCCGCTACAGCATGAATCGACAGCTAGTCGTCATGATCGTCGCCGTTCCACCGTGCACCACGGTTTTCGCCTTGATCGTTGTCACCGTACTCGTCGCCCTCGTCACGGTGATATTTCTTCCATTTCACTTTCCACTTCCCGTGCTTGAACTTCGTGATGGGTATCCACCTTTCATTTGAGCGAGGCGATGGCTGCATAGACGCTAAATTTTGATTGGATAATCCGAGCGCGTTCAGTGTGCTCATGTCGAAGCGGCCGGTCGGTGGAAGTCCCGATTGCAATTGAAACTCGCGCAGGGCAAATGCTGTCCCTCGTCCATATCTGCCATCAATGGAGCCACGATAATATCCGCGACTCATGAGCTGACGTTGCACTTCCGCGGCAACGATGCGCTTGTCGACTCGACGCGGCGCCGGCTGATACAACGCGCCGGGGAAAGTCGGGCGCATATAGAGCTGACGCTCTGGCTCGCTTGGTGGCTGCGCTGACGAATTCTGCTCGACACGCGGCGTTTCAGCAGGACGAGCGTTGTTCGACTGAGCGACGGCAGGCTTTGAACTGGCCTGCGACGACGAGACCGAATTCGACTTCCCACTTACGTTGAGTGAGTTCAGAGTCTCCGCGTTGATCTCGCCAGTGACCTGCAACCCGTTGCGGATTTGGTAACGCCGAATCGCCGCGGTCGTCTCAGCGCTCTTGTCGCCGGTCACGTTGCCGTAATAAAAGCCTTGATCTTTCAGCGCTTGCTGCACGGATTGAGTCGTCTGATCGGCGCGCATCAAACCTGCGACGCACACAGCGACCGCGAAATAAACAATTGTCCGCTTCATGCCCAGAGACATTATTCAGTGCCCTCCACTTGGGATTCGCGTGCGCGTGTGGGAATGCGCGCGTTCCTGTCCTAATGGCTCAGCTTCCAGTCGTGGCTTCCGCTGCGCTGAAATTCGAGCAGGCGTCCTCGCAAAAATTTGCAAAAGATTTGCGGATTTTCATTGACGTAGAGTCCCAATCGGCTATTGTGTGCGTTCCGCGAGACGCGGACCGGCCCCATGCGTGGAGCTGGTGTTCTTCGAGGCTCAGGGTCGAGCCGACTTTGGTCAGATCGATGACGAGGTCGGGC
>DATLPS010000170.1:0-5563 GCA_035535575.1 Candidatus Limnocylindria bacterium | reverse complement strand
TCGGCGAATCCTTGCGCTTCACTCATCAGACTGTCTGGCGCGACAACCCGATTTATCAGGCCGATCTCTTTGGCTCGTGCGGCGTCAATTAGCTCCGAACCTAACAACAGCTCGCGCATGTTTCGTTCTCCTACCTGCCGGCGCAGGAAAGTCATAACCAATCCGGCCACCAGCCCGCGGCGCACCTCAGGATATCCAATTTTCGCTCCCTGTGCTGCGACAACAAAGTCGCACGCCGACATGATACCTGCTCCGCCTGCAACAGCCGCGCCATGCACTGCCGCGATGGTGATAAGACGTGTTTGGCTAATGGCGATCAAAGTTTTCGCCACCATTTCCGCGGTCGCGTGCGCTTTCGTTTGGTCGGCTGCTTCCTTCAAATCAAGGCCGGTGCAAAAAGCGACGCCCGCTCCGCGCAAAATAAGTACGCGCTCTTGCGCTTCATCCGAAGCCACTTTGATCGCCGCGCACAGTTGCGTGAGTAACTCGAGGGTAAGGGCGTTACGGCGTTCAGGGCGATTAAGAGTCACCACACTCATTTGCGGTGTTGGTTTCTCGATAAGAACGACAGGCATGAGATGAATGACAAAATCCAAATGACGAATTTAAACTTGGATGACTCCGGTGTGGAAATGCGCTTTCGGCATCGGGCGCGAGACGTATTCCAACAAACGAATCAGGACTTCCCGCGTTTCGTGCGGCTGAATAATGGCATCCACCCAGCCGCGAGCAGCGGCGTAGCGAATGTCAGTTTGTTCTTCATAGCTTTGCTTCACTTTTACGCGAAGTTCCTCGAGCTCCTCGTGTGTCGCTTTTTTGTCACCTCGTTCGCGAGCGCGGGCGAGAATTGTAAACACAGTGTCCGATGCTTGAGCGGCGCCCATCACCGCGTAACGGGCAGTTGGCCATGCGACGATGAATCGCGGATCGTATGCCTTGCCGCACATCGCGTAATTCCCGGCGCCGAATGATCCACCGACAACGACGGTGATCTTCGGCACGATCGAATTACTGACGGCGTTCACGAGCTTTGCGCCACTTCGTATGATCCCGCTTTCTTCCGCGTCGCGCCCAACCATGAAACCAGTGACGTCCTGGAAAAAAATGAGCGGCAAGCTCGTCTGATTACAATCCATAATAAATCGCGCGGCTTTGTCGGCGCTATCGGCATAGATAACGCCGCCCATCTGGATTCCTTCCTTCTTGGTCCTCACCTGTAGGCGTTGGTTGGCAACAATTCCCACGGGCTGCCCATTGATGCGCGCATACGCAGTCACGATTGTTTTGCCGTAGTCGGCCTTATATTCATCCAGTGAATCTGCATCAATGATCGTGGCGAGCAGATCGCGCGCATCGTAATTTTTCTGGCCGTCGAAACTGATCAGGCTATAGATCGTATCCGGGACCTTGGCTGGCTTCGATGTTTCCTTCGGCGTGTTCGATGTGGATTCCCTCGCTTCGGGCAAAAGCGCCACCAGCGAACGAAGTCGCTTCAGACAGGACGGATCATCCTTTTCAAAAAAATCGACTGTCCCGCTTATCTCCGCATGCATTTGCGCGCCACCTAGCTCTTCCGCGTCGACAATCTGACCAATGGCTGCTTTTACCAGAGAAGGGCCTGCCAGATAGAGCCCGCTGCCTTTCGTCATCAAGATTTTGTCGCATAACACAGGCAAGTAAGCACCGCCGGCGACGCAATTGCCCATGATCGCAGCAAACTGCGGAATCCCAGCCGCGGAAATCACGGAGTTATTGCGAAAGATGCGACCAAAGTCATCTTCATCGGGAAAAATTTCATCCTGCATCGGCAGGAACACGCCCGCGGAATCGACCAGGTAAATTATTGGGAGAGAGCACTCGAACGCGATTCGCTGAGCGCGAATGACTTTCTTCGTTGTCTGTGGAAAGAATGCGCCGGCCTTCACGGTCGCGTCGTTCGCAATGATCATGCACGGAACACCAGCCACGTTACCGATACCCGCGACGACTCCGGCCGCCGGAATCTTTCCCCATTGCTCGTACATTTTGTAAGCAGCCCAGACGCCGATCTCTAAAAATTGCGCATCTTTGTCCAGCAGATGACTGAGACGCTCGCGCACCGGTAACCTGCCCATTTTGCGCTGGCGTTCATGCCCCGGATTGCCTCCGCCTTCACGAAGGAGTGCTTCCTCTTTGGCAATCGCCGCGCAATGCGCGCGCAACACTTCACTAGTGCCGGATACCGATGAACGAGACATAACGCGAAGCACGCTTAATCCGCGAAAGTGATTGAATCAAGCCGCAGAGTCTGTAGCCGGTCATTGACCGCGGGCCCTAAGATCGGCGATCTCAGCTACAATAATAAAGAATCATCACGCTTTATCAGCGTGGCGGCTTCTTGTTTTTGGTTCGAGCGCTTCGTCCTGTTGAAGCAGATCTTCGAACGGTCGGTAAAAGTTTGCGTAGAAAGGATAAGGCCGGTCGGGTTTAGCGGGAAGGTAGCGCCAGTGTTTGTACATCCAGAGCCAGGGCGCCGGGTTCTTTTGGACATAAGGTTCAAACGAGTTCCAGCATGCTTGGGCGATTTGCTGGTGAGTCATCTCAGCGGTGCGTTCGATCTTTGGATGAAAGATGAGTCGATAACGTCCATCCGATAGCGGTTCGCAGTGCGCGGGAATGATCGGGATGCCCGTTTGCTCATGGAGCCAGGCGTGAGCGGAAGTCACGCTTGTTTTTAACCCAAAACAATTAATCGCGACTGCGCCTTGGCTGGGTGGCACGGTCAAATCGACCAGCAACGCGGTGCGCCCCTTTCTTCGAAGTACTTTGTAAAGCCGCATGATGCCGCGCTCGCGCGGAACGAGCTCGTGGCCGGATTGCTCCCGGAAGGTTTTAAAAATCGGATCGAGCAACGAATTCTTGAAATCCTGCGAGATAATTGTGCCTTTCAGATCCAGGAAGCCACATGCCAGACTGAGCCATTCAAAGTTGCTATAGTGATAGCAGGCGATAATCATACTGCGCTCCGGTCCGGTGCCTTGCGCTGGTTCTTCAAAATTTTGCCACTCGATATGGCGAGAGAAATTTTCTCTTGTTAGACGCGGGCTCCATAGCAGATCGACCATGGTTCTCGCGAAATATTGAAATGATTCCCGCGCAATCTTGCGTCGCTTATGGACGGAAAACTGGTCGCCAAACGCTACCTCCAGATTACTGAGCGCGACCCGATACCGATGCTGATCAAGGAAGCTCAGCAGCGTGCCGGCTGTCCGGGCGACATGATAGCAGACCCTCCGCGAACACAATGGGATCAGCTTTGTGGCAAGGAGAAGCCCTACCCACTCCAAACGATACCGGATTCGCTTCCAGCGTAAGCGCATTGCACACTGTAAACACGGCCATCAGCGGGACGCGAATGACGAATGACTAATATCTAATGACGAAGTAATGACGCAACCCGAAGGATAAAGGAGAACACTTGGCGCTTTGTCATTGGAACATTCGGGCTTCTTTCGTCATTCGTCGTTAGTGCTTCGTCATTCTGATCACCAGCCCTGCCCGGGATTGCTTACCGGAGGCAGGCCCTTGCGAAACTCCGCCTGCTGACGCTCAGAGTCTCGTTGCTGCTCCGCCTCACGTGTCTGTTGCTCGGGGCTCGGCGCCGGGGAGGCACAACCGGAGATTACGACAATAAGCGCTGGGATGAGAAGGACAGTGGTTGCCAGCTTTTTCATAGGAGAACAAGGATAATCAAGCTGGTGAGTGCGGCAACCTTCTGGAATGTAAGAGCTCTAAGTCCTAAGCGTTTGCCAGGAATCCTGTCGTTTCATGTTTCCGACCCTTTGTTCGATGCCAACCGAAGATAATCGCGCTCAAGTGCTTTTAAGCGCTCGATAATTTCATTTAATGCGAGTTCGTTCTTTAAATTTATTTGGTAATCGATTTCGGCCCGAAGCCGGTCTTTGTGAGACTGCCGGTTCTGCGACATTAGAATGATCGGCGCTTGCAGCACGGCAAGCATGTTAATCGCAGTACTCAGCAACAAGAAGGGATACGGATCAAATCCGCTTTCACCGGCCCATCGCAACCAGATGTTTATCAGTACCCACACGTTGAAAAAGAGCACTGCTGCAATTATGAATTTCCAACTACCGCCAAACTCGGCGATAACATCCGCCGCGCGATCGGCAAGGGTCAATTGCGCCGCTTCCTCCACATTGACGTTGCGTGTGGCGCTGTGGCGCAACAGTTCATCCGTATGCCGCAACCGATTGGCCACTGCAGTGAGCATTTCCAAGGCGACATTCGGAGTGCTTCGCAGAAACGAAAGAAAATGCTCGCGTGAGAGCACAGCTAGCCTTGCGTCTTCAGCCACAATGGCATCCGCAGAGCGGCGCTGACCGTTGAGCAATGCCATTTCGCCAAAGAAATCGCCGCGGCCCAATTCGGTCAACGTCACTTCGTGTCCATCCGTGGCGCGTACGCAAATCCGGACCTTCCCACACTCAATCAAATACATAGCATTCCCTTGCTCACCGGCGCGGAACAGAAAGGCTCCAGCTCTACAGTCGATGCTCTCCAGCAGGTGACACAAGTCCTCAGCCGCCTCGTCGTCGAGGGATTCAAACAACGGCACCTGGCGCAGTGTGTCGATGGTCATTTGCGAGAAACCGACTGAACATCTGACAGAATAGCGGCAATCCGCGTTGCGGAGAAGCTCCAATTATCTGCGCACCGGCGTGCCCGCTGTTTCAGAAGAGCGTGTGTCTGCGCCTTCGAAATGCGAACAGTTTGCGTGGCTTTCAACTGGCCAGTCTGATATTGCTGCGGGGTTTGATTTCCAAATTTGCACGATTCAAAGGAGAAAATCATGCTTCATCTTATCTGGTATATCATTGTCGGTTTCCTCGCCGGCTGTGTCGCGAAAGCGTTGATGCATACGCATCTGTCGATCACATGGACAGTGGTGCTTGGGATTGTCGGCGCGATTATCGGCGGGGCTGTAACACATCTGTTTTATCCGCCAAGCGCTGGAGGCCGATTTCATCTGGGCGGCATAATCGTTTCCATTCTCGGAGCGCTTTTAGTCCTTTACCTTTGGCATAAGTTCAGACTGCAAATACCGCGCGGCTAGGTAACCAAAGAACGACGGCTGAGAAGCCGTCATTCCTTTGCTCTGAATTGACTTGGGCCGGTTCGCTTCTAGGTTGAACTGGCACTCGCTCGCGCCATCGCGAACCGTGAAAAGCGTCCTCTTTGTCTGCACAGGTAATATTTGTCGCAGCCCGATCGCGGAAGGGCTTTTTCGTCGTCTGATTGGCAATCGTAAGGACATCGACGTTCTCTCGGCCGGTGTACACGCGGTGCGCGGCCAGCCGCCAAGTCTCTACGCGGTGCAAGTTTGCGCGGAAGAAGGCGTAGACATCGGCGAGCTGCGCAGTCAGCCGCTCACGGCGGCGCTCGTCGACCGCGCCACGCACATTTTTGCAATGACTGGCGCGCACCTCGAGACCATCCAAACATTGTTCCCTCAAGGCGCTGAAAAATCATTTTTGCTTCGGGAGTTTGAAGAGCCGGGCACAAC
>DATLPS010000169.1:0-37050 GCA_035535575.1 Candidatus Limnocylindria bacterium | reverse complement strand
AGCGGTAGCGTCACACAAGGCATCGCCCACGGAGTATCGGCCTCGCCTAAAACGTCAGGTACCCTGGCGCGAATTCGACCCATTTGCTCTGGGTCGCGATTGTCTGTGACGAGACCACGATATTTGCCGAAATATTTCACGCTTATTTCTCCGCCTCCTTCGCCGTTTTGCTATAAGCCGCGCGATGGGTATATAACGCGGTGACGCCGCGCACGACAAATGCCGCCACCGCCATCATCACAAAAAAACTCACCGGCTTGAATTCTCTGGCCATAGCTCGGAGCTAAACATACGCGATTCGTGCTGGCAATGTTCTATGTCAGCAAACGCTTGTAGCCCTGTCGGGGACTGCGGCTTTTCTATTCTCCCCGCGATGAACGCGTGTATACACACGTTTCAATGAATAGCCATGCGACTTTCTGTCGAGGCGACCGCGTGCCGGGCAACTTCGCAGTGATTGTTGGGTTCAATCGGGCAAACAACAGGAGGGATAACTAAATCATGGGGAAGAAACTTATTGTGACAGCATTGGCGGTCTTCGCATTCGGCTTTGCCTCGGCAATGCGTTCGAACGCGGGGACTGAGATGATTGAACCTTACACTGCACCCGCGCCGACTTACAATTACGCGCCGCCACCGCCGCCGCGCCCGATCTTCTACGCTCCTCGACCAGTGGTTGGCGTCGTCGTTGCTCCGGCCTATGGCTATTACGGGCCGCGGTTCGGGTATTACCGGGGCCACCGAGTCTACGGGCGACACGCTTATTGGCGTCATCATCACTGGCGTTAACCGACAATGCTGAGCACGTGACGTAGTCGGCGGGCTTTCCAAGCCCAAAGCCTGGCGAAGCGCAGGCCGCCTGCGATCTAGCTGGGCTGGCGAAACCTCGGCCGTCGTCTGTATTGCCTTTGCCCGCCTGAGGCGGGTTGCTGCGGCTGTCTGGCTACAGACGGCGCAGAATCCTGGGCGATTTTCATCTCGAAGGTCCTAAACAACGGCGCCAGATCGATTACTTCATTGGCAGTCGATCTTAACATATTCCCGAGATTTTCCGCGACCGAGGCCACTTCCACGCGGATACCACGTCGCCGCAACTTGGTGACGAGATAAGCGAAATCGGCGTCGCCGGTTACGAGAATAACCACGTCAGGCTGCATCTCGACGGAAAGCTCTAGCGCGTCGATTGCCATCATCACGTCAACGTTCGCCTTGTAACGGCCTTCTTCGGCGGGCGACCCATCTTTGGTTACGACCATGAATCCATTGGCGCGCAGCCACTGCATGAACTTGTTCTTCTTATCGCGCTCTTCCTGCCAGATCGGGATCGCAGGCGGCAATCCGGCATAGACCACCATCTCGATCAGATCACGTCCTGTGTCTGGCCCGGCCAGAAAATCACGGAGCTTCAGCCAATCCAGACCGCGTCCCGCCGTGCGCACCGAACTGCCGATGTTCGATTCATCAACAAGGACCAACAATCTGAGCCGCGTAGCGCCGTCATGATTTTTCTTTCGCATATGTCCAGACCCGCGAAGCGGATCGTCGATCGCATCGCGGCGTAAACCAAGGCTTGTCAGGCTGCTTTTTTCTTCGCCTTCTTCTCGACAACGATTCCGGGAAACTCCACGACTTGCGTCGCTGCATCTTTCCCGTTCTGGTTCAGGGTCGATTCAAAGGTCAATTTCCCTGCAGCGATCTCTGAGAGCGCGATATCAGCGGTACTGAGTCCGGGAACAAATTCTACCAGCGGCCGATGGCCGAGACAAAGTTGTCGAACACGTCGGGAGACCATGTTCACCAGGATTTGCTGATTAGGAATCACTTCGGAGGCGGCTTTGACTAGATTTGATTTCATAATTTAGGTCACGTGAGAATTAGGCTGACGGAGTTAAATCCCGAACCGGAGTGGCATCTGATCGCGTTTCGGGAAATCGCAGCCGAGAAACTTGGTGACAGCATCGTCCATAATCTCCAGAACACAATTGGCTATTCTCTGTGCTCTGTGCCCGGCCTGCGAATTGTCAAAGAATTATTTAAGCGCGGTTCCCGCGATCGAAAGCAGAAATGTGCTGGCAACCTCTAGTGTCGCGTAGCGTTATTTCGGTGTTTTCGTTTTGCTTTTCTTGGCGGCGGCGAGGCGTTCGGCCTTTTTGCGACGGACCGCACGTTTCCTCATGTTATCTCTGCCGTGATTGTGTCCCATAACTTCTCACTCTCGCCCGCTTGTCACGCCATAGCAATGGAGCTGATGGGGTCAGCGACATAGAAGGTAAAGCCGTGATGGGTAGCGGCGAGCGCGCGGGGACGCAAGCGAGTTTCAATGGAGCGTCGTGCTGTAGTGTCCGCTGTCCTCAGCGGAAGCGGCTGTTGCTGCAGTGTCAAAACGGAAGACTGACAATGCGGCAGGTCAGCGCATCACTTTATCTGACCGATTATCCCATGTGTTTGGCCCCACTCCCAGAGCCGCGCGAACTCCGCCGGCGCTCCCCGGCCCTTCGTGAAGTGTTCCCGATGTTGAATAAGCATTTTACCGAGTGTCATTCCGTCAGGGGCGACGCGATTCGGATCGGCGCCGCGCTCGAGCAGATGCAGCGCATTCGCGTACTCGCGGCCATCGTGAAGCCCGCTTTGCGTCGTGTAGAGCACTAAGGAATACCCCGCGCATTCCGATTCTGTTTCGGGCACCGTGGAGTTAATATCGGCGCCGCGGTCCAGGAGCAGGTCGAGCCGCGCACGCTCCTCGTTCTCGTAGTAACCGAGCTTGAAGTGCATGAAGACAATCGGCCAGCCGTACTCGTTTTGCGCATTCGGATTTCCGCCGGCGTCGAGCATGCTCTGCAGAAGACGCGCAGACCCATGCACGGCATTGCCCATTGCAAATGAATCCCGGTGGTCATTGGTGAAGTTCGGATCGGCGCCGAGCGACAACAACGTCTTCACCGAGTCGACTAATTGCGGACGCTGCCACGTTTCCCTGACGGCCCAACACAGCAGCGTCGTGCCGTCCCGCCCGGCCGCCTGCAAATCTGGAACGGCCTTCGCGGCCGCGCGGATCGCGTCCTGATCATTCGCTGAAATTGCCTGCGCGACGGCGAGGAGCGCAGGCTGATCGCCAAAGTCATATCTCCCGGAGCGGATCTCCTCCCGTATCTGGCGGCCATGCACCTCACCTTTTTCCATGTCAATGACGAACGCCCCGAACAACAAAAGGGGAAGGCCAAGACAAAGAATCAGAGGCGCGACGATCAACCAGCCTCGCCATTTGTTAGCCAAAAAAGTCATAACGGCGGCCATAGCGCCGACCATTAGAAACAAGAAACCGAACACGATGTAAGCACGGCCCAACGAATCGGCCGCGTGGCCGCCGCCCAGCGCGCCTGCCATAGTGAAAACACCCACAACCGCGTAGGCGCCAGCAGCGAGCCACAGAACGATTTGGAAGATCTTCCTGATCACTGTTGCCGTTTTATCAGCCCGCGACGCTTTGCACAAGGAAGTGATCCCCGAAGCAAAGCGCACCCTTGCCGGTGAAACCGCTCGTTAGCCATGCCGGACATCGGCGACTTGGCATCGAGTTGTGGATTATGGTGATTTTCATCCAAGCACTGGTTTTAGAAGTTTCGGAATTCAACCTCTCAACTAAAGACTCTTGACCGACGCGGCTAATGTCTGCTTCGATACTGTGATCTCTGATGCGCGGGGGCCGAATCACCAGCGAAGAAAGAACGACCATCAGTATGTACGTCGGTCTCGGCATCGCGGTCGTACTCATTGCTGGTGGGCTTTACTTTTTCTTTCTGGCGCAGAAGGAAAAAAAAGAGACCTCAACTTTCGATCCGAATCGGCCAGTCCCGAGCGACGCTGTCTTGAAACAACGGTTAAAGGCCGAGGAATATTTCGTCGTGCGGCAGGGTGGCACCCAAACGCCTTTTCAAAACGACTTTTGGAACAACGAGCGCACTGGCATCTACGTCGATGTCATTACGAACGAACCACTCTTCACTTCACTCGACAAATACGACGGCCAGATCGGAATGCCCACATTTAGCAAACCGATCTCGAAAGATATCCTGGTCGAAAAGGCGGAGACCTCGGGCGATATGCAGCGCACCGAGGTGCGCGCCAAGCGAAGTAACGCCCATCTTGGCCACGTGTTTCCAGATCCAAAATCGCCCAGCGGACAATGTTACGCCATGAACTCGGCCGCCTTCCATTTCATTCCAGTCGAACAAATGAAAGAGAGAGGTTACGAAGCCTACCTGCCGCTTGTGGAGAAAAAGCCTGCCACGCCGTAGGCCGCGTAGGCGGATCCTCTTATGGCTTTTCTCAGGTTCCGCCGGCGACGGCGTAGCCTTGTGCGCGTAAGTCTTCGGCCAAATCCTTTTCCATTTGAACAGCGTGTTCGTACGGCATGGGATTTAAGTGCTCATAGAGTTCCGGCAACAAGCGAACACCATATTTCCTCACTAGCCGCGCCGACTTGTATCCGTTCTTGTGATTTTCAAATCGATGATCGATCGGCAATCCTGTTAGACCGACGTACACCGCTGGTTTCGATGGATTTCGATTTGGATTGCGGCGCAAGATCGACAAATCCTTTAGCGCGGCTTTCGACAACAGGACGACGTAAACGCTGTGATGAAAGTCGGGCTCGGCTAATCGGAGCCGACGACGCCTGCGACGCATCACGCCGGAATGCTAATCCAGCAACCGACAACTGATAAACTGATAAGTGAGGCTACGTCCCAATAAACGGTGGGGCATGCAATTACGGGAAGAGCTGCGATGGCTAGTCAACTGTGGCGGCGGCTGCCTGCTCGCGAAGAATTTCCGGGTTTAGAGAGGCCCCCCGTTGCCTTTGCTAATCACTCGCCATGATGAATAGCGGCTGCATCTCGAAATCGGTGTAAAGTGGACGCAGGCGCTCCTTGTTATAGTATTTGTCCACATTGACCGTTTTCTTGCTGCTGGTCACCGCTTCAATCGGCATATTGTCATAGCGCCCATTCTTTAGGACGACGAGGCGGCCGTGGCGGTCATGCAAGATGAGATCGAGGGCGAGGTTCCCGTAGGCCATGGGCACGATCGAATCAATCGCGTCGGGATCGCCGCCGCGCACCATGTAGCCGAGACGCTGGTTGATGCTCTGGATCGGCTTACCCTTGTTGTATTTGGCGGAACGGTCCTTGAGTTCGGCCGAGACCAGGTCGCCGATGCCGCCGAGTTTTAGATGACCGAACGCGTCGGTCGTCCTGTCAGAGAACACCATCTCGCCGCCTTCGAACATTGCCCCTTCTGAAACGATAACGACTGAATATTTGCTCGGATGATGCGCGCGGTCATAGCACAACAACTCCGTCAGATGCTCCATGTCGAATTTGTATTCCGGGATAACGCACCGATTCGCCGCGCCCGCCATGGTTGGCAACATCGCAGTGAACCCCGCGTAGCGTCCGAACACTTCCATAACGAGAAATCGCTCGTGAGATCCGGCCGAGGTGCGGAGACGATTCGACAATTCAATCGTCCGGCTGACGCAGGTGCTAAAGCCGATGCAATAATCGGTGCCCGGCACATCATTGTCCATCGTCTTGGGTATCGCCACGACCTTGACGCCTTCTTTGGACAAACGGGTCGCAAAAGAAAGTGTGTCATCGCCGCCGATCGGAATCAGATAGTCAATTCCCAGCCAATCCAGGTTCTTGATGACTTCAGAAGTGAGATCGTTCTTGTCTTGATTGAACGTTGCGCGCAGTGCTTCAGGCACTTCTTCTTTTTTCACTGCTGACGGGTTCGTCCGCGAGGTATGCAGAAACGTGCCGCCGGTGCGTGCTGCACGATTGACGATCTCTTCTGTCAGGATTTGAAAGTGCTCGCTGTTGTCGGCGTGTTCATCACGCAGGATGCTGATCGCGCCCAGCCAGCCATGACGGATACCAACGACCTGATAGCCTTCGCGCAGGGCGCGAATGGTGACCGCGCGGATCGCGGGATTGAGCCCCGGCACATCCCCGCCGCCGGTGAGAATACCGATCAGGCCTTTCTTGGTGCTCATGCGACCGCTTTGTCGTTTTCTACGAGCATGCAAAAGGAAAATCGACGGAAGCGATTGGGTGTGCAAGAGGCATCGCTCAGAGCCCCCGGGTAAGTTTGTTAGCCATCTATCATAACCGGTTTACAATGCACGAAACCAACAGCTGTATCCTCTCTGCTCGTGAATGGAGCTGACGGGATCAGCGACATAGAACACGTCGCGATTGGGAATCGCGCGGGTAGACGGCAGCGCAGCTAGGGAATGCAAGTCGGCTCGACCTGGTGCGAGCACCGGGCAGTGCGAGTGATCAAGGTAAAGCGACGAGGGTAGGATCGAGCGAGTGCGGGCAACGAGCGAGTTTCAACCCGCGGGGCTGACTGCGGCCTCCGCGGCGACCGCAAAACTGTGGTGGCAGGCGTGTCGCCTGCGATCTTCTATTTTGCCGCGATCGATTTCCGGCGAATAATCTCGGCCAGACTCCGCAACGAACTGTTTACTGCTTGAGCATTTGGAAAGACTTTCGCGACGTCGGGCTCCAATACGACGACGTTACTCCCCCGTGCGAAGCGACGCGCGTACTTTCCTCGGATGCCTTTCGAAAAATCGTATTCTCGCAACATCTCATTGTTCTTTTCACGTACTTTCTTCATAACTCCGTCGTTCTCGCCTGCTCGGCAGTGGGGCGCTGATGATGCGGATATTGTCGCCTCGCTCGGTGTGAACGACAACCAGCAATGGAGCTGATGGGATCAGCGACATAGAAGGTAAAGCCGCCACGGGTGGCGGCGTGTGAATCGGGAAACGAGCGAGTTTCAAATCCGTGGTCGAATTATTTCTGCTTTTCCTCGCAGAGTTTTTGGAAGCGTGGATCGGAGCGCAACGGATCCCAGAACGGATCGAGCCTAAGAAGCGCTGGCGTGATGGGCGCTGGGCCGTAAAGCCACCCCCAGTCATTATATGGCGTTTCTAGCAGCTGCGTGAGAGTCGAGACGGCCACGGCCCTTCTGGCCGAACATCGTCTGAATTAACGCCAAGTTCTGTTCGAGGGTGGGTCCGTTCACTCGATCTTTAACGCGGGCCAGAAGCATGATTGCACGCTCCGCTACCCTAAGTGCCGAGTCCTTCTCCCGCATGACAGCACGAGCTTCAGACAGCAGTGCCGCAAAGACGAAGTTGTCCGGGTGATTAATGCACAGCTGCTCAAGCGTTTTGCGTACTGCAGAAGTGGTCTCAATTGGCGAGCCGCAGGTTTCGCAAACACGCGCGTTTTTACTTATTGCCGGCATTGCGATTTCCTCATGCAACCATTGCCTGGCGCAAATACCGCAGCTCTTCATCCACGTCGCGCGGATCGACAACCGTGCCGCTGACTTCTTCTCGCAGAATCGCGCGATACCGCGCACGCAAGCGTGTCACGTCAACGCGCAGATGTGCAGCGGTACGTCCGAGCCGATTCGCTAGCTCCTCGTATGGACTGGCCGCGGCCTCGCCTGCGATTAGGCGAGACTTTAGCGCTTCAAACAGGGCGGCTTTGCCACCGAGCTCATATTCCTGTGCAAGGCGATCAAGCGTTTGTCGAGCGAGTGATGCCGCCCATTCGCGCTCGAATACACCCTCTGCGCTCCAGTGAGTGCAGCCTGAAGCGTACGCTTCAGCCTCCGAAATCGCCGTCTCACCCAGTTCCACCGGCACGGTGCCGCCACCGCGCTTTTGTGCGCGGTCGCGATCACGCGCGTGCGCCAGGAAATGTTTTAGCGTTCCAAGCAGAAATGAGCGAAACCGCCCCTTCATTGGATCGGCGCGAGTGTAGGCGCGGCTTTCGATTAGATTAGCAAAAAATCCCTGAGTGAGATCCTGTGCATCGTGCTGCGGAATGCTCTGACGTTGCAGGAAGACATAAACTGGTCGCCAATAAATTTGGCAAAGCTCTGACAGCGCGCTCAGCGCGTGCTGCGATGCTGTCTGCGAATCGGCTGCTTGTCGCACAACCGTCCAGCGCGTGGAAGCAAAGGAGCTATCCCGCGTTGAGGTCTGCAACGCTGCCGGCATTCCTTCTTTTTTGCCGGGATAGACGAAAATTTACAAGCCTCAATACGCCGTTGGACGCGATTTGTCGTCACGCCCAACTTGCGGCGAGCTCCTAGACTAGTACCTAGGTGGCCCCTTCCACACAGTGCACTTCGTCCGATTAGGCCGCCGATAACTCGCGCGCCTGCTTTACATCGAGGTTGATCTGGCGAGCGAGCGCCTCGACACTTTCAAATTTTTTCTCCGGCCTGAGATAGCGGATGAATCGCACTTCGAGGTCCCTTCCGTAAATGTCGCGCTCAAAATCAAAAAGGTGGATCTCCAGAATGCGCTCAGATTTGCCAGCATCCACCGTTGGCCGAAAACCGAGGTTCACCACGCCGGGATAAGTAACTCCATCCAGCTTGGCTTTGGCGAAATAGACGCCGTTTCGTGGGAACTGTTCGTTGTGGGCGCTCAGGTTTGCCGTTGGGAACCCGATCTTTTTGCCTCGATTGTCGCCGGTCACCACAGTTCCAAGAATCGTGTACTCGCGGCCAAGCATTTGCGCCGCCTTTTGCAGATCGCCTGCTTCCACGGCTTTACGAATTGTCGTGCTGCTTACCAGTTCGCCATTGACGGTCACCGGTGGAATTCCTACGACGCCGAAATCGAACCGTGTGCCAAACTGTTTGAGCAGTTCGAGATTGCCGCGCCGGTTTCTTCCAAACGACCATTCGTGGCCTACACAAATTTCGCGCAGCGGTTTTGAATATTCTACCAATTGCTGCACGAAGTCTTCTGGTTCGGTTGCACCAAACCGTTGATCAAACGTAATGATCAGGAGATGCCGCACGCCAAGATCGCGAATCAACGCAATCTTGTGTGGAGTCGCGGTGAGCAAGTGAGGCGCGGCCTGCGGCCGCAATATTTTTTCCGGGTGCGGATCGAATGTGACCACGACAGGTGTTCCATTGGCCGCGCGAGCATGTTCGGCGGATGTCGAGATCACTGCCTGATGTCCGAGATGCACGCCGTCGAAAACGCCGATGGCGAGAAAGAGCGGACCTGGCAATTGAGCGAGTTCGGCAATGGAATGGAGCGTTTCCATTGACTTTCTCATTGCCTTCACGCTCCGCGCATCCTTGAGACTTCCGGAAGACTCAACATCCGGCGCAGAACTTCTTCGCGCGTCGCGCTTTTGATTTCCTCAACCGTAATCGTATTCGCCACATCAAATCGGCCGGATTTCAACCGACGCAGTGATTGCAAGTGGGCGCCGCAACCGAGCGCCTCGCCGATGTCATGCGCATAAGTGCGGACATAGAATCCTTTGCTGCATAGGACGCTGAAGTCGATTTCGGGCAACGCGATCCGCTCAATGCTGTAGCGATAGACGTGTACCAAGCGTGGCTCGCGCTCGATCACTTTTCCCTGGCGTGCGAGCTTGTAAAGCGGCACGCCACCGTGCTTCTTCGCAGAGACCATCGGCGGCAGCTGATAAAAATCCCCACAGAACTTTTCAAATGCGGAGCGAATTTGATTCTCATCCAGCGGCGGGACCGGCCGCTGCTGAATTACCTCGCCTTGGCGATCCTGCGTGTCGGTCGTGACGCCGAGCACAAACGTGCCGGCGTATTCCTTATCTTCGCTCATCAGCAAATCCTGAACTTTCGTGCCACGGCCAACAGTGAGCAGCAGTAAGCCGGTGGCGATCGGGTCAAGTGTCCCGCAATGACCGATCTTCCTCGTGCCAAGTTTTTGTCGCGTGAGTGCAACAACATCGTGCGAAGTCATCCCTTCCGCTTTGTCCACGAGCAGAACGCCGTCAGGGTCCGCGGTTAACGACTTCATGAATTTCCTCCAGAACCTTTTCTTCGACTTCGGCAAGACTTCCGGGAATGCGCGCGCCTGCCGCAAGCGTATGACCGCCGCCACCAAATTTCTGACAAATCGCGGAGACGTCGACGTCTTCGTCTTTCGAACGCATGCTCACGCGCACTTTTCCGTCGGCAAGTTCTTCGAAAAAGACGGCGACGATCACGCCGCGAACTGCCCGAAGATGATCTATCAAACCTTCGTTATCTTCGGCAAGCACCGCCAAGTCTGCCGCGGTCCTTAAGCTGAGGCTGAAACCTGCGACCCGGTTGTTACCGGTGAAACGCATGGTTCGGAGAAGTTCACGCAACAATTCCAGGCGGCGTCGGGGGTAGTTCTCGTACAATTGCTGACTAATTCTTCCAACGTCGAGGTCGCCGGCACGCACGAGCTCCGCCGCGATCTCCAACGTGCGGGCGCTGGTTTTTGGATATTGAAATGAACCCGTGTCAGTGGAGATCGCGGCATAAAGATTTTCTGCGATGTCATGATTCAACGGGAGACGCTGATTCTTGATAAGGCTGAAAATGATTTCTCCCGTGGCCGGCGCGTTTGCATCGACGATCACCATATCACCATACCCAGGATTCGTGCGGTGATGGTCGATGTTGATCCAAATTTTCGCCGAGCCAACAGCAGGAAGCGCGGTTCCCAGCCGGTTTTGAATCGCCGTGTCGAGCGCGATGGCGACATCAACATCTTCCGCCTTTGCGGGCGGCTTGGTCACCAATTCGGCGCGCGGCAGGAACGAATACTTTTCAAGCATGCCGTCTTCATTCCAAACGCGAACGTTCTTACCGAGGTGCTCAAGCGACAGTGCGAGTGCGAGTTGACTTCCAAGCGCGTCCCCGTCCGGCCGAACATGACTCAAAATCGCGAAATGCTGATGCTCGCGCAGCACCGCTCCGATTTGCTCGAATGTTGAAATAGTCATTTTGTAGCCACCGCGCCGCGGGCAGTCCGCAACCCGCTTAACAAGCTGTGAGAATAGGCGGCCGGCCGGGCCGTGGCTACAGCATTCACTCCTGTGGGCCGCGGGGTTTTTCAAGATCCTGCAAAATCTCGAGGACGCGTGTGCCGCGTTCGATGGAATCGTCGAGATGAAAAATGAGATGTGGTGTGTATTTCAAGACCACGTGGCGGGAGAGTTCGGCTTGCAGCGCAGGACGAAGCGCTTCTAGTCTATGAATCACGCTCGCGCCCGTTGTCGCTCCGAGAGTGCTTACGAACACATGCGCGTTCTTCAGATCGGGCGTGACATCAACAGCATTGACGCTGACGAGCACGCCTTCAAAGTTGATTTCGCGCGTAATGATTGCGCTCAGCTCACGTTTTACGAGTTCATTTACGCGCAATTGTCGATGTTTCATGGTTACCCTTCCGTCATCCTGAGCGGAGCTTCGCCACGGGATTCTTCGATTCCGGTCGAAGTGACTAATTAAATCACAATTTCTGCGCGACCTGTTCGAGTTGATAACACTCGATGACATCGCCCACCTGGTACTCGCTAAAGTCGCCGAGCCTGATCCCGCATTCCAGACCGGAACGCACTTCTTTGACGTCGTCCTGGAAACGACGCAGCGTCGAAATGCCGCCGTCATAAACCGGTTGGCGCTTTCGCAGGACACGAGCGCGCGCAGCGCGCGCGATACGGCCATTAGTGACCAAACAACCAGCAACAATGCCGCGGCTTAGCTGGAATATCTGTTTCACCTCAGCATGCCCGATCACTGTTTCGCGAAGCTCGGGTTCAAGCAGCCCGGCCATGGCATCTTTTATCTGATCGAGTAATTCGTAAATGATGCTGTAAAGCTTGATCTGCACGCCTTCGCGTTTCGCAGCAGACACAGCCATCGACTCGACCTTTACGTTAAAACCAATCACCACCGCGGCCGATGCGCTTGCCAGCAAAATGTCCGATTCCGAAATCGGTCCCACAGCGGAGTGAATAATTTCGAGGGTAACCTTTTTGGTTTCGATCTGTTTCAACGCGCTGGCGAGCGCTTCAAGCGAACCTTGCGCATCGCATTTCAACACGATCCGAAGAACCTTTTGGCCCCCGGCTGTTTCAAGCAGGCTTTCCAGCGTAGCCCGTTGCGGAACGAACAACTTGCTGGCGCGTTTTGTCTCCAGCCGTTCATCACTTAATTGTTTCGCCTCGCGCTCCGATTCCATCACAAGAAATTCGTCGCCCGCATTCGGCAGACCGGTGAACCCAAGCACTCTCACCGGCGTGGAAGGCCCGGCACGCTTGATCGCTTGGCCTCGATCGTCCAGCAGCGACTTTACCTTGCCGTTGTAATCACCGCAGATGAACGGGTCACCGACTTTTAACGTGCCCATCTGCACGATCACAGTGGCAGTAGGGCCGCGCCCAGCTTCCACTTGCGCTTCAATGACAGTGCCGCGTGGCCTGGCTGTGGGCGATGCCTTAAGCTCCATCACCTCCGCCTGGAGCGTTATCATTTCAAGGAGGTGATCAATTCCAGTCCCTCTTGTTGCAGATACGGGACAAACAATCGTTTCGCCTCCCCAATCTTCCGGAGTAAGCCCGTGATCCTGGAGTTGCTTCTTAACTCTGTCAATGTTCGCCGAGGGCAGATCGACTTTGTTGATTGCAACCATGATCTTCACATGCGGCGCAGCCTTGGCGTGATTGATCGCCTCAACGGTTTGCGGCATGATGCCGTCATCGGCCGCGACAACGAGCACAACGATATCCGTTATGTTGGCGCCGCGCGCGCGCATCTCAGTAAAGGCTGCGTGACCGGGTGTGTCGATGAACGTAAGCCTCGCGCTATTATGCTCGGCGGTGTACGCGCCGATGTGTTGGGTTATTCCGCCCGCTTCACCAGCCGCCACCCGCGTCTTGCGAATCGCATCCAGGAGCGTTGTTTTCCCATGATCGACGTGACCCATGAATGTAATGATGGGACCGCGCGGCTTAAGTTCCTCTTCCTTTTCAATGACCGGCGGAGGCGGCGCGACGACTACCTGTTCCACCTTGTGAACACCGGCTCCCTTTTCACGACGCTCCTTTTCCAGAATAAACCCGTGATTCTCCGCAATCTTCGATGCGATGTCGGGCTCGACTGTCTGATTGATGTTGGCGAAGATGTTGTAAGTCATCAACTCGGCGATGAGTTGATGCGGTTTCAAGCCAAGCTCAGTTGCTAACTGCTTAACAATAATTGGAGGCTTGATGAGGATGACCTTCTGCAGCGCGGCTTCCGCTTCAGCAGAAGGTATCGCGGCCTCAGCCGGCGCTTCAGCCGGAGCCGTTTGCGCGGGCGCAGCCTCCACTGGTGGTGCAGGCGTTGAGGGAGCAACAGTGGCTTCCAGCGAGGCGCGGATGCGCGAAATTGGCGGTAAAACGTCGCGTTTCGTTTTTGGCTCGGCGTCTTCTGTCTTTTTGCGGGATTTTTTGCGATCGATCAGTGAGACGCTCTCTACTTCATGGCCAGACGCTGGAGCGGATCGAGACTCGGATTCTTGCGGCGAGATTACACGCGATTTACCCGCTACGGTCGCGGCTGCGCTCGCGGGCGCGACATCCCTCTTTAATTCCTTCTTGGGGGCTTTTGATTTCGGTGCAGCGAGCGGCTTGGCAGCAGCAGTAGTCTTGCGCGCCGCTGCGTGCGCGGCTGGCTTGCGGTTTGCAGTTTTACTGCCCGTCTTTGTTGCCATAACACATCCTTCAAAATTTCGCTCATGGCTCAAGCTCCCTAAACGAGAGCCATGTTACTGTACGAGTTCCTGCCGGTGTACTGCCTCGTAAATCTCGCGCGCCTTTGTTTCACCAACTGCGAGAATATCCACCAAATCCTGCACGTCTGCATCGCGCAATCCTTCCAGGTTGGTAAAACCCGATTTTACGAGCGTGAGCGCCTGCTCTTCGGTGACCGGTAGAGCGCCGGCAAGCGTCTGTGCAGCTTGCGCCACCTTCTGTTCCACCACGGTTGTAGCCGATGTGTCCTTGCCGATGTTGATATCCCAACCGGTCAAGCGCGAAGTCAATCGCGCGTTCTGTCCCTTTTTCCCGATCGCGAGCGAAAGCTGGTCTTCATCGACAGAAATCTGAACGCTCTTTTTCTCGGTATCGAAAGCCAGATTCTTCACTTTCGCCGGTTTGAGCGCTTCTAAAATGTATTCCTTTGGGTCGGAGCTCCACCGAATGATGTCGACTTTTTCGTTGTTGAGCTCGCGGACAATGTTTTTCACGCGCGAGCCGCGCATACCGACACACGCACCTACTGGGTCCACTTTTTCGTTCGCGCTCCATACCGCAATCTTGGTGCGATAACCGGCTTCCCGCGCGATGCCACGGATCTCCACGGTGCCGTCGGCAATCTCGCTTACTTCCAGCTCGAAAAGCCGCCGCACGAAATTCGGATGACTGCGCGAAACGATGATCTCAGGACCGCGAACGCCGTTGTCGACCGCTACTACGTAGGCACGGAGACGGTCGCCCACGTTGTAATCTTCCACGACAACTCGCTCCCGTTGCGGCATGATCGCTTCAAATTTTCCAAGATCGAGAATGACGTCGGAACGGTCGAAGCGCCGCACAGTTCCACTGACGATCTCGCCCGCGCGATCCTTAAACTCCTCATAAATCATTTCTTTCTCGGCCTGGCGAATCCGCTGCATCATGGCTTGCTTCGCCGTCTGCGCCGCGATCCGCCCAAAATTTTTCGGTGTGACTTCTACTTCGACAATGTCACCGATGGTCGCGTCCGGTTTGATCTTGCGCGCTTTCGAGAGCTCGATCTCATCTTGCGAATTGGTGACGTGATCGACCACCACCAGGTTGGCCAACGCACGGATCTCGCCGCTCTTCGGATTAATATCGATGCGCAGATCGCGCGACGCACTCACGCTCTTTTTCGAGGCGGAGAGCAGGGCGTTCGAAACCGCCTCGAGCAGGATTTCGCGTTTGATTCCGCGCTCCCGCTCCAGGTAATCGAGCATGGCAATAAATTCCGCGTTCATAAAACATGCAGCCCGCAGACTAAAAAGAGTGGGACACCAGTTCCCACTCCGATCAGCGCGCGGACTAGGCACTAAGCATACGTTTGTGGAACTGCCTCGTCAAGCTGCGATCCAGTTTGATTTGACGTTCAAAGCTCAATGTCCAACATCCAGCATTCAATGAATTCGCGCCTCCGAGCCGTCGCTGTTGTTGTTCTGGTCTGGGCGGTGATTTATTTACCGGCGCTTGGCTCTATCGCAATCAAAGGAGAAGAAGGGCGACGAATTCTGCCGGCGATTCGAATGCTCGAGACGGGCAACTACATCGTCCCGCAAGTCGGAAGTAATCCCTATTTCCGCAAGCCTCCTCTAATAAACTGGCTGGTAGCCGCCTCTTTTAAAGTTTTTGGAGTCCGTAACGAATGGACAGCGCGTCTGCCGTCGGCGATTGCCGTCCTCGCTGTGGCGATTGCATTTGTCACGGTGGCACGCGCCAGTCTCGGCTCGAGGGGATCAATGATCGCGGCCCTTATCTGGATGACGAATATCGGCATCATCGAAAAAGGCCGGTTGATCGAAATCGAAGCTCTCTATGTCTCGCTTTGTGGTCTGGCGATTATCTTTTGGCTGAGTTCTTGGGTTCAAAAGAAGTCTCCGTGGCTCATTTGGGTCCCGGCATCCGTTTTTCTTGGGTTTGGCCTCCTGGCAAAGGGCCCAACACATCTGATATTTTTCTATGCGATCGTCTTGGCAGCCCTTTGGCAGGCGAAAGATTGGCGGATTCTTTTGCATCCTGCGCACTTTGCTGCAATCGCCATTATGCTCGGGATTGCCGCTACCTGGGCCATTCCGTTTCTGCATAGCACGGCAACGGAGGTCGCGATGGACAAATGGTCAGGTCAGTTCGGCGGCCGGTTAAGAGGCGTTGATTTCAAGTTTTTCGATTGGATTCAGAATATCCCGCGCAGTCTTATTTATTTTCTCCCGTGGGTTCTTCTGTTCCCGTTCGCGCGGTTTTCAAAATTTCAAGACGCAGCACAGCAGCGGCTCGCGCGCGCGCTGGCTTGGGGAATCGCGGTGCCATTCGTAGCGGTCAATCTGGCTCCCGGCGCGGTGGCTCGTTATAGTATGCCGGTGATAGTTCCAGCCTCGTGGTTGCTGGCGATGACATATGTTGGGAATGCATTGCAGTGGCCCCGAACGTGGACGAAAACCTATCGGGACTGGTCCAAGGTCGTGGCGGTTTTCGTTGGGGTCGGTCTTGCGATTGGCGCAGTTGGTTATCCGCTCACCGCAGTCGTTTTGAAAAACAGACAGCAGGTGAAAAAGGCCGCCGCGCAAATCAATGCGCTGGTGCCTGCGCGTGAGACGCTTTACGCAGTGAATCCAGACTATCAGCCGGTGTTTTTCTACGTAAAGGCGCCCGTAAAATACGTCAGCTATTTGAACAATCTGCCGATCGACACCCGATACTTTGTCGTCCGAATCGAAAACGAACCCGAAGCATCAACCACGCAAAAATGGGCGCCACTCCGGGCCCAGCCACTGGCTCGGGTGCGGGACTACAGCAAGCGTGAGCTAGTTCTTTTCAGAGTCGCCCTAAACGGGCATTGACAGACTGGCAGATTGGAATTGGTTAGCATACTAACCAATTTGATCCGGCATATGTCCCACGGCGAGACATTTGGGCAATTGCTTCACGGTACCACCCGTGCGTGGCGGCAAAAACTGGATGAGCGTCTCAAACCGATGGGACTCAGCCAGGCAAAATGGCGGACCCTGATGCATTTGTCTCTTTCTGAGGATGCACTTACCCAAGCGGAAATTGCGGCGCGCCTCGGCGTTGAGGAGCCTACTGTGGTAAACTTGTTACATCGCCTGGAGAAAGAAGGGTGGATCACGCGGAATAGCTCGCCACACGATCGACGCTGCAACATGGTGCTGCTCGGCCGGCGCGCCCAGCGGGTGATCGCGCAGATTAACGCAACAGCCGACAAACTTCGCCATGAACTGTTGGCTGGTATCCCGCAGCCTGATCTCCAAACGTGCATGAAAGTCCTGGCGGGCGTTCGGGAGCGAGCGGAGAAAAACGATCGACGCCAGGAGATCACCCGGCAGTCCGTAGCGCGCGATTTCGCCGAACACGACGGCCACATTAAACAGCGACGTTCGATTCCAAGAAGAAGGCACTCTCGTAGTGCCGGCGGGGGGCCCAAATGAACGTTAACGCGCCGGTGAGCAGTCCAAAGAGAATAGAGCGGAGCGCTTCCGAGCGCCCGCAGGTTCAAATGAAACGCACTGCTGCTAGTAAGCACAGAGTTCCTAAATGGGCGTACCTGCTTTTTATTACCCTGGCAGCGTTTGTTTGTTACCGGATCGTTCAACGAACGGCAAGTGAGGTGAAACCTACTCAGCCGCCAGCCCGGCCGGCTCTCGTTGCTAAAGTGGTGACAAAAGATGTGCCTGTGTATCTTGACGAAATCGGCACCTGCGCAGCGTACGAGACCGTGCAGGTGCAGGCACAGGTGATCGGGCAAATTATCGCGCGCCATTTTCAGGACGGCTCCGATGTGAAGCAGGGGGACCCGCTTTTCACAATCGATCCGCGTCCATATCAGGCCACTCTCGATCAGGCAAAGGCTCAAGCGGCGTTAGACCAGGCGACGTTAAAGCGACAGGAGGATCTGCGCGCTAGAAAGGTCATATCGCAGCAGGATTACGACACTGCCGTGGCGAACGCACAAAAGTCTCAAGCAGCGGCCGAGGCTGCCCAGGTGAACCTCGATTATTGTTACATCAAATCGCCCATCAACGGGCGAGTAGGTCTGCGCAATGTTGACGTTGGCAATCTGGTTGGCCCCTCGACTCCGCCGCTCGTCGCCATTCAAGGCCTCGACCCGATTTATACGGATTTCACCGTCGCCGAAAACGATCTTCCGCTTGTGCGAAAATATGTCGGCGGGCCAAACGTGAAAGTGCAAACCTACCTTTCCGATGGCTCCATCGCGCCGCGGACCGGCGACCTATACTTCATAGATTACGCAGTGCAGCCCGGCTCGGGAACTGTGAAAGCCCGCGGGGTCACGCCGAATCCCGATCGCGCGCTGTGGCCGTCGGAATTTGTGCGCGTCCGTTTCATTCTGGACATGCTCAAAAACGCGACGCTAGTGCCGTCGCAGGCTGTTCAGGTTAGCCAGAGTGGGCCGTTCGTTTTCGTGGTGAAACCGGACAACACCGTCGATCTTCGCACTGTAAAACCAGGCCAACGCCAGGAAGGCGACCTTACGGTAATCGAAAACGGTCTGAAACCCGATGAAACCGTTGTTGTCACCGGCCAGCTTGCGCTTTCGCCGGGAGCAAAAGTTGCGCCGCAGCCATACGCTGCTCAGGGCGCCAGCACGGCTGAGCAGTCTGCCGCTTCAAAAAGCCCATTGTAATATGAACGATGCGGAGCGGCACGACGGCGAACGCGAAGTAACAGATAAGGATCGCCGAAGGTCGACGTCCTCCGCCGAGGAACGGGCGGAGCCCACGGCAGAATTAGTTCAAGTACAAGGTTCGGGACTTTCCGGGCCATTTATCCGCCGGCCCGTGATGACCGTGTTACTGACGTTGTCCGTCATCGTCGCCGGACTCGCGACTTACGGAAAGCTTGCAGTGAACGATTTGCCCGCAGTCGATTATCCGGTCATTCAGGTGACCTGTTCGTATCCCGGGGCAGACCCGACGACGATGGCTAACAACGTCGCCACGCCGCTTGAGAAACAATTTCTGCAAATCCCCGGCCTCGATATCATCACCAGCACTAGCACGCAGAGCAACACATCGCTGACTTTGCAGTTCGTCCTCAGTAAAAGCATCACCGACGCCGCGACCGATGTGCAGGCTGGCATCCAACGCGCGACGGGCAGATTGCCGATCGACCTTCCGAGTCCGCCCACGTTCACGAAAACGAACCCAAACGACCAAGCTGTTTACTTGTTGGGTCTGCTGTCCGACACGCTGACGGATTGGGACCTTTACAAATATGCGTCCACCGTTGTCGCGCAGCGTATCAACATCCTGCCGGGCGTTTCGCAGGTGAACATTTACGGCGTCCAGGGCGCGATTCGAATCAAGGCCGACCCCTCAGCGCTCGCTGCGCGCGGGCTGACAATGGATGATCTCGCCAGCGCGATCAAAGCGGGGACCGTCTATTCCGGAGCGGGGCAATTCGATGGCACGCATCGTACCTTTGTGCTGCAACCGAACGGCCAGATCGATAAGGCCGAAGGGTATCGTAACTTAATCGTGGCGCGCAACTCAAACGCCTCGCCGGTTTACCTGCGCGACGTCTCCGACGTTAAGCAGAGTGTGCAGGACGAGCGTATCTCGCGTTTTTTCTGGATGCGCGGCATTAATCCGCCTGGTTCGGTAGTCGTGCTTGCGGTTTCGCGGCAGGCAGGAGCAAACGCTGTGGAAGTGGCCAATTCGGTGAGGGCGCTTTTCCCTGAGCTACGCGCAAGCTTACCGGGCTCGATCCAATTCACGCCGATATTCGATCGCTCACAAACGATCGTCAATTCTGCCAACGAAGTGAAATGGACGCTGGTGATTGCGTTCGTGCTGGTCGTCCTGGTGATCTACGTTTTTCTCGGGCGCGCCACGGACACGCTGATTCCCGCTGTGGCATTGCCAATGTCGCTGCTGCTCACCGTGGCGGTGATGTACATGCTCAATTTCTCCATCAACAATCTCACGTTGATGGCGCTGACGCTGGCCATAGGTTTCCTTGTCGATGACGCGATCGTGTTTTTGGAAAACGTTGTGCGCCGAGCCGAGCACGGTGAGTCCATCCTTAAAGCGACATTCAACAGCGCCGGGGAGATTTCTCTCACCATTATGTCAATGACGCTTTCGCTGGCCGCGGTCTTCATTCCGCTGGTTTTTATCCCCGGGCTGCTCGGCCGCATCTTCCGCGAATTCTCCGTCACGATCATCGTGGCCATTCTCGCCTCGGGTCTTGTGTCGCTGACGCTCACGCCACTGATGTGCGCGCGAATCCTGGGTGAGCGCAAAGCCGGACACAAGCGCGCTTGGATGGAGCGCCACACCACCAATTTCATCCAACGCGTGATTGCTGCCTACGGTCGGTTGCTCGACAAATTTCTCGACCGCGCGTGGCTCACAGTGCCGATCCTGCTCGCTTGCATTCTTGGTCTCTGGTTCTTTTTCACCCATCTGCCGTTCACGTTGATTCCGCCGGGGGACAGCGGTTTTATTCGCGGCATTTTTATCGCACAGGAGGGATCATCCCCGGCCCAGATGCGCGCGTATCAAGCGCAGGTCAACGAGAAACTCCAGGCGGATCCAGCCGTCGGGCAGTTCTTCACGCTCGCCGGTTTTGCATCACGCAGTTCATTGTCGCAAGGGTTGATGTTTCTTTTCCTGAAACCCCGCAGCGAGCGCGCGCCCATCGACCAAATCATTTTGCGGCTTCAAAAATCGATCGGGTCCATTCCCGGCCTCAACGCGGTATTAACGCCCAGCCCGGTACTACAAATCAGTGTTGGCGCCACCAGCCAGACTCAGGGCCAGTATGCCTACACGATTAGCGGCATCGTGCCGGGTGATGTTTACGCGGTAGCCGACCAACTGATGAAAAAATTTCAACAGTTCAAAGGCTTCGCAAGTGTCCGTTCCGATTACTACCACGACACGCCCAATCTTAAGATCGACATCAACCGAGATCGCGCCGCAACCTACGGCGTTTCTACTTCCGCAATCCAAAGTCTTTTGCGCAACGCTTACTCGCAGAATTACGTCTATCTCATCAAGGAACCGGACGACCAATACCAGGTTATCCTCGAAGTTAAAGACAAGGAGCGCGCCCATCCTGACGATTTGGACGACCTCTACGTCCGCAGCAACACTGGCGGCAATTTCAGCGCAAGCGGTGCGGGCGGGGGAGTCATTGCGACGACCACAGGTAACATGGCAAGCCTCGTTCCACTGCGTGTTGTAACATCGACGAGGGAAGTCATCGGCCCGCAGGCGGTGAACCATTTGAATCAATTCACTAGCGTCACTTTCAACTTCAACCTGTTGCCGAACGTCGCCATCGGCGATGCCACGAAGTTCATTGAGGAGGCTTTCGCCCAAGTCCATCCGCGTTATCCAACCGTGCAGGGAATCTTCCAAGGCGAAACGCTTGTATTTCGGCAGCTGTTCCAGTCTTTACCCCTGTTGCTGCTCGCTGCCATCTTCGTAATGTACGTGATCCTCGGAATTCTCTACGAGAGCTACGTGCACCCGTTCACGGTCTTGTTTCCAGCGATTGTGCCTGCGGTCGTCGGCGGCCTGGCAACTTTGTATCTCTTCCACTCAGTGCTTTCGCTCTACAGCGTCATCGGACTTTTCCTCTTGTTAGGCATCGTGAAGAAGAACGGAATCATGGTAGTCGACTTTGCTTTGCAACGAATCGATGAAGGCTGGGACCTTCGCTCGGCCATTCACGAAGCGAGCGTGGAAAGATTTCGTCCCATAATGATGACGACACTCGCCGCGCTCATGGGCGCGGTGCCGATTGCGCTGGGGTTCGGCCAGGACGCCGCATCGCGCCGCCCGCTGGGCCTGGTTATCGTCGGCGGTCTGATTTTCTCGCAACTTGTAACGCTTTTTGTAACACCTGTTATTTACCTGTGGCTTGAATGGTTCCAGGAGCACGTGCTCGATAAAGTTCCGTTCCTGCGCAGCGCTCACACTCATCACGAAGACCAACCGGCGCGAGGCGATGGAGAGATTCAACCGGCGCCGGCTGCGGTCCACTGATTTTCGCGTTCTTAGTGCTGAGCGTGCGCTGTCCTCAGCGCATAAATTCTGCTCGCTGCGACGATCCGCTGAAGACAGCGGACACTACACAATACACCGTATGGCCACACGGGTTTCGTCATTCGACATTCAACAGTAATGTTGGATTATGCGTGCGATGGTTCTGGGGAAGCCGAAAGAACCGCTGGAATTGCGCGATGTCCCAAAGCCAAAGGTGGAGAGGGGACAATTACTGGTGCGTGTTAGGACGTGCGCGGTTTGCCGCACTGACCTTCACGTTGTCGACGGCGAATTGCCCAATCCGAAACTGCCGCTGATTCCGGGTCATCAAATTGTTGGGCGAGTGGAAGAGATCGGCGACGGCGCAGATTCAAAACTTCAAATCGGCGACCGCGTCGGCATTCCATGGCTTGGTTGGACCGATGGTAAATGTGCTTATTGCCGATCGAATCGGGAAAACCTCTGCGACCGTGCTCGTTTCACAGGGTACACCATAGATGGCGGCTACGCCGAATTCACTGTCGCTGACGCGAGATTCTGTTTTCATCTGCCCGATCGCTACAATGATGTCGAAGTTGCACCGCTGCTTTGCGCAGGGCTAATCGGTTATCGTTCGTATCGCAAAACGGGCAGCGCGCGACGTCTTGGCATTTATGGTTTTGGCAACGCCGCGCACTTGATCGCGCAGATTGCGCTTTACGAAAAGCGCGACCTTTTCGTGTTTACCCGGCCAGGCGACATCGCAACGCAGCAAGCCGCAAAGCAACTCGGCGCGGTCTGGGCTGGCGGTTCCGACGAGATGCCGCCGGAAAAACTCGATGCCGCAATTATTTTTGCTTCGGTCGGACCGCTTGTGCCAATGGCTCTGCGCGCACTCGCCAAAGGCGGTATCGTCGTATGCGGCGGAATTCACATGAGCGACATCCCTTCATTTCCCTATGCCGATCTTTGGGAAGAACGGGTCATCACCTCGGTGGCAAATCTGACGCGGCACGACGGCGAGGAATTTTTTGACATCGCACCGCGCGTTCCGGTGCAAACCAAGATCGAAAGCTTTCCCTTGGAAAAAGCCAACACCGCGCTGGATCGATTTCGCGGCGGCGAATTAAGTGGAACCGCTGTTCTTCTAATGCCCAACAGCGGGCATCCCGAGCGGAGCAAGCGATCCCATATCAGATCTCAACAGAGCTTACGCTAGCCTGGTAAGAAAGAACTGCTGGCTTCGTAATTTGTCATCCCTCGCCTCTGGAGTTGTGCTCGCCGCGCCACGGCTTCAGACGAAAGCGGGACCGCTTAGAGTCAGTTTTTCATCGCGTTCCCACCCGCGCACGGGGCGCGGATGCTTTCACGAAATTGCCCGGAAGCCGCTTTTCGTCGTCCGGCACGGAACCGGCCGCGTTGGCGAGCGCTTCTTCTTCTGGTGAGAGGACCGATTTGAAGCGATTTTTGTCGATGGCTTTCATGAAGGCTTCATGCGGCGAGACGATGCCTTTCTCGAGCAGCGCCCAGATCGCGTCATCCATGAATTGCATCCCTTGCGCTTTTCCGGAAACGATCACGTCCTGGAGCTTTTGCGTTGCGCCTTCGCGAATGATGGCGGCAACGGCTGCGTTGGCGACCAGGATTTCATTGACGGCAATGCGGCCTGGCCGGTCCGACCTTTTCAAAAGCAATTGAGCAACGACACCGCGAAGTGAGTTTGCCAGCATGGTGCGGGCCTGCGCCTGTCGATCAGCGGGGAAAGCATCTATCATACGATCCACCGTCTTGCGCGCATTGTTCGTGTGCAGCGTACCAATTACGAGTAGGCCAGTCTCGGCTGCAGTGAGGGCGAGCGAAATCGTCTCCAAATCGCGCATCTCGCCAATAAGTACAATATCGGTGTCCTCGCGCAGCGCTGCCTTGAGCCCTGCGGGAAAGGAGATCGAATCAGCGGGCACTTCCCGCTGCGTGATAATGCTGTGCTTATTATTGTGCACGAATTCGATCGGTTCCTCGATTGTCACAACATGCTTGGAGAAATTTTGGTTAATGAAGTCGATGAGCGCGGCCTGCGTTGTTGTTTTGCCGGAACCGGTGGGACCAGTTACGAGAACAAGCCCGCCGCGCAAATAAGCAAATTCCTTAACCGCCACAGGGATACCCAACTCCTCGAGGGACGAGATCTTCGTAGGAATCAATCGAAAAGCCGCTGCATAACCGTTCGACTCCTTGAAGTAGTTCGAGCGGAATCGAGAGTCCTCATCCATTTGGTAAGCGAAATCGAGATCGCCGCGTTCCTCGAAAATTTCCCAGTTCTGCGGACCGCACACTTCGCTCAGCATGCGCGTGACTTCCTCGCGCGAAATCGCCTCATCTCGGATAGGCATGATATCGCCGTGCGTTCGGATTTTTGGCGGTTCCCCCTCTCCGATATGCAAATCGGACGCGCCCTGCCGGACGACGATGTTGAGAAATTGATCGATGAAGGCCATTTCAGAATGCGGTTACATTTTCAAGTGTGGTCGCACAACGGATTTTTGGTCCGCGCGCTCGTAGGCCTCCTCGCCGCTGATGAGGCCGCGGTCATAAAGATCAATCAGTGCGTCGTCCATCAAACGCATGCCTTGCTTTTTGCCGGTCTGGATAATGCCCGGCAACATGTAGGTTTTCGCCTCGCGAATCACGTTGGCTACCGCAGGCGTATTTGTGAGAATTTCCAGCGCCAGTACCCGACCGGTTCCATCTTTTTTTGGTATCAATTGGTGGCTGATGACGCCCCGCAAAGATTCCGCGACCATCACCCGGACGTGTTCCTGCTGCTCGGACGGAAAGACGTCGAGCAACCGGTCAAGTGTCCGCGAAGCATTACTGGTGTGCAATGTCGCCAAAACAAGGTGCCCCGTCTCAGCTGCCGTGATAGCGAGCGAAATCGTTTCCAAATCGCGCATTTCCCCAACCATGATCACGTCTGGGTCTTCCCGGAGAGCGGCGCGCAACGCCGTGGCGAAGGAATCAGTATGCGTGAAGACTTCCCGTTGACTAACGTGGCAATTTCTCGATCGGATGACGTATTCGATCGGGTCCTCGAGCGTGATGATATGATCGCGCCGCTCTATGTTTATCTGCTCGATCATTGCTGCGAGAGTCGTTGATTTACCGGTGCCGACTGAACCCGTGGCGAGAATCAGGCCATTCTGATAACGGGTGAGTAACTTGAGATGTTCAGGCAATCCCAGTTCGTCCATTGTTCGGACATAGGTGTTGATTACGCGGAAAACAATTTCGATCCCCAGCCGCTGCCGCACCACGCTAACTCGGTAACGAGCGTACTCGTTCGCATAAGCAAAGTCGGAATCGCCGCGTGAATGGAGTTCCTCCTTGTACACTGCGGGCATGAAAGCCTCTGCCAAAGCTACCGTTTGTTCTCTGGTCAGCGGTGGAGCGTCCGGCCATATTGGCTCCAGGGTTCCATGCACTCGCCAGATCGGTGGCGCTGCGACGCCCAGGTGAACGTCCGAAGCGTCCGCCTTTTGCCCGATCTCGAGATAATTATCGACGTGAGGGAGCGGATGCGAATCAACGGGAATGTCCGGAGGGAGACTGGTTGTGATCATGGGCGGGCGTTAGGCAGATGATTATGCCTAACGCTGCGCGCGCGTAAATCCCAAAGAAAGCTCAGCTCAGCGTTTTCTTGACCCGCGCGATTGTCCTGTAAAATCGCTCAGCCGATTCTTCACGAACTCAACAATTACCGGTCGAACGAAGCTTGCCGCGATTTTGAGCGCCCCCAGCGCAAGCCCGGTTTCTACGAGCTTTTTCTGTGATTTACGGCCGCCTTTTGCATCCACATAGATTTTTTTCTTCCGCATCGGCGCCAACGCAATTAGCGCGCCGACAGCCGTTGCGGCTGTAAGCCAGGAACCAGTTTGTTTTCGAAATGATCGCCGGAATTTTCCAGGGAAATCCAATTCGTACTGCAGGCCGCGCAAATCGCGTCTTACGCGCTCGCGGGACTGGGCGATTTCCGCCGTCAGCTCGTCGATTGATTTGTTGCGTCCAGATTCTTCAGCCATTCGCGATCCTTCCTAAGTTCGGCCAGCGTCGCGCGGAACACCGGTTTGGTGATGCGGCTCCGCGCGACCAGAAGCAAAACCATCGCAATAATGAAATGAACTGCGGCAGCGGCCAGCGCTATCCAGGCCCATGAAATTCCAAGCAGGTGGGCCAGCCCCACAACCACGCCGGTGATGAGAAAAACGTAACCCAACGCGCAGAGAAGCAGCGCAAAAATCAGGCAACCGGCCAATATGAGCAGGTGCACGGCGGCCGTTTTCGATTCCTGGGCAAAAAGCGCAAAGCGGCTCTCAAAAAACTCCGCAAGCGCGGTAACGAGCGCCAGCAGGTTCTCGAGTAAACCGGCATGCCCCGCCGGATTGCGGGGCCGAGGGCTCTCGCTGATCATCTCCGAGGTGTTTCGGAGTTAGCGTCGGAAGATCAAGCCCAAGACGAACCCAATCCCGAGCGCCGAGAAAATTGCCTTTGTCGGATTTTCGCGCACGTATTGCTCTGCGTCTTCCTGGAACGTCCGGACGCGATCTCTCGCATCGCCCCATGCTTGTTCTGCTTTGCCGCGTGCGTCGCCCCAAGCCTGCTCTGCCTTGCCGCGGTACTCGCCGGCCAAAGCGCCTGCGGCTGATTTTAAATCTTCCGCTGCTCTGCGCGCATGGTCCTTGCTGCTTTGCAATTTATCCTGCGCGTCCTTAGGGACGGACGCCTTCTGTTCTGCCTTGTTTTCTTCTGCCATTGGTAATCTCCAGTTGATTTTCCGTTAATTATCCGCGTGCTTTGCTAAATCAGCAAACACCGAGTTATCGCATCATGGATGCACTTCGCGTTTATTGTTCGCGAAAAATGATGCGAGCTTTCGTCAAATCGTAGGGAGATAGCTCGACGGCGACTTTATCGCCGGGGACAATCCGGATAAAATGCTTCCGCATTTTACCCGAGATATGCGCAAGCACATTGCGCTGACCGGGAAGATCGACGCGAAACATCGTGCCCGGTAACACCTGAGTTACTGTGCCCTCGGTCACGATTGGTCCTTCCTTCGCCATCGCGGCGAATTATATCGCGCTCACCTCCATCTCTCAACGATTGCGCAGCTGGTCAACCGAGATCGTTGGCAGATATTCCCGAAGCTCCTGACGTTTCCACCACGCGCCGGTTTGCCGAAGCTCGCTCACGGTTGTGAATCGATAGCGATAAAACATCGCGCGAATGTAGTGGGGCGGGTTGTCTGGAAACGGGTTGTATGCGAGCAAGCGGTTCACGTCGTGTGAGCCTTGCAACAGTCTGACAATAAGCCCGATAAGCCACGGATTTTGGTGCGGGCTTTCCAAAGCGGCAAACCACATCTGCCAATCGAGCCTCGGTTGATGCGGCGCACACCAACCCGGCGCGCGTGTTACGTCGCCGGGTTTCCATTTAAATTCGTAGGGCAGCCATTCAACACCTTCCGCGCTGCCTTCGATCACAATCTCGGAGCGGTCCTTTGTCATCACTCGAAATAGTCCATAGCCGTTCACGATGCGGAACGCTTCGAGTTGTTCGTAAAGATTTGCCAGCGCGTGAGGTGGTCGGCCTCGCGGTTTTAACGCGCTGAATATGAGCCACGCATTGATCGGCAACGTTACAACAATCACTACAGTCGCCGCGTAGCTGCACAATCGGTCTGATAGGGCGCGACCGGTCCGAGCCGGACTGGCGTTTGGCGCGGCGACGATGGCTTGGCGGAAGTGCCAGCGGTCCGTCCGTATCACCGCGTCATCAATCAACAGCAAGCACAACGCAATCGTCAGGAGATTGAAAAAGCAATAGTTGCCGGTGATAGCGATCGCGACTTGAAGAAAGATCATCATTCCAGCCGCGATAAGCCGCGGACGCCGCGGCGCCCAGATAAAAAACGGCACGATGATTTCTACGCCCAGACAAAATGCGACTGAAAAATGCTTGAACCATTCCGGGCTTTTGTCTGCCCACCAACCGAACACTGTGGGCAGCGGTTGGGACCAGTAATGGTAATCAAGTGCCGTGAGCGCGCTCCAATGAAATGAGTGATTCACCCACCCCCACGAGTCGTCGCCGCTGGTGAGCTTCACCACGCCTGACATGAACATCAGTTTGAACAGAAGAAATTTGAGCAAAAACAAACCCGCGCGTGAAACCGGAGGTCCTGTATCTGGGGGCGCTGACCCCGGCCACCAGATTAGTTCCCTCGACCAAAATCGCCATGGCGCAAAGAAGATCGATAAAAAACCCGTCTCGAGCAGCAGAACGTCCCATTGAAAATTGAGGAAGGTTTGCCCAGCAATGGTGAGCGACAGGTAAAACACAAAAAGCGCTGTGAGCGAAAGCGCAGGCGCGATCCCGAAAATCAAAAGCAACGAAATAACAACGCCGCCCCCACAAAGGAGGTGGAGAAACGTGTTGCTCGAGTCGAACCAGCAAAGGGTTGGCAACAGGGTGTACGCGTCTCGTCCAAGTTGCGCGCGAACGGCCGGCAGGAATTGATTGAGAGGCGATACACCGTCGCTGCCGATCAGTCCATCCACTTGCACCCAGAGCGACACGAACGCGATCAGGTAGGTCAGGCCGAGCACGCGCAGAAACCAGCGCCGGGCCCAAAAGTAAGTCGGCGGCCGCACGTCTTTTCCCCAGAGCAGTCGAGTAACAGTCGAGCCGAGCCCCCGATGACGAGCGATGAACCTATAAGCGGTTTCGGAAATTGCCGCGAATCCTGGAATTCGATCGTAACTCCAGGCGAGCCATTTCCTCGAAGATCGATATCGCAATGAGCGGTAAACGGCTTCCGCAGCAAAAAAAGCTTTGCCGTCTGGGTCAATCAATCCAACTGCGCGCTTGAATTGTTCGACTGGAATCTCCGGGAACTGATGAGCTGCGTCCTGATAAGTGGCGTAATCAACCTTACCGGCGGTGATTTCTCGCCATCGCTCGATCCACCTCTTGCAAAAATGACAGTCGCCGTCCCAGATCATGAGCGGTTTCGGCGGCGGGTTGGAAACGCGGACCTGCATTAGCGAACGTTAATCGCGTTAGTAGAACGTGAGAGGTGAGATGTGAGAAGTGAGAACTTTGTTTGCGTTGCCGATCTAAGTCTCACTTCTCACGAATCAATTGTTACTAAGTCCGAAACTCCGCCCACACCGGTGCGTGATCGGAAGGCTCTTTGCCCTTGCGCATTTCGCGATCAATACCGGATGCAATGCATTTTTTCGCGAGTTCCTCGCTCGCCAGAATTGCGTCGATCCTGAGGCCGCGATTTTTTTCAAACGCACGCATCTGATAATCCCACCAGCTGAAAAGTTCGCCTTCCTTGTGATGGATTCGAAGTGTGTCGCGAAGGCCAATGTTGCATAATTCGCGGAAGGCGGCGCGTTCGCCATCCGAGGCCATGATTGCTCCACGCCACAAATTCGGATCGTAAATATCGACGTCATGGGGCGCGACGTTGAAGTCGCCGCACACGAGCAGATCGGCCGATTTTTCTTTTGCAATGCAGTTTCGCAGCCGGTGATACCAATGCAGCTTGTACTGGTAGGCTGGCGAACCGACTGCCTGGCCATTCGGCGCATAAATCGAGAATACGCGCAGGTCCCCGATTGTCGCGGCGATCACCCGCGCCTGCGGATCGACTACTTCATCGCAAAGTGAGGGACGGACGTTATGCGGCTCCGTCTTCGTGAGGATCGCCACGCCGTTGTATGATTTCTCCCCGTGGGACACCGAATGGTAGCCAGCTGCTTGCAACGCGAGCAGTGGAAATTGGTCGTCGCGGCATTTCGTCTCTTGCAAACAGACGATGTCGGGCTTGGTCGCCTCGAGCCAGGGAAACAAACGGTCCTGGCGTTTGCGGAGAGAATTGATGTTCCAGGAGACGATCCGCATGTGCAGAAAGTGATCAGTGAGAGGTGGTCACTGAACAGTTCGGCGTGCTGGCGGCCGATCGCGGATCGCAGATCACAATTCTAACTCCATTCCCGGCGTCGGCATAATCACCTCTGAGCCGGCAAGCTCCGCAGACAAGGTCGCGCGCATCCACTCGACCGCCGGTGGGTCGCCGTGCACAAGAACAATTTTGCTGGGCGAAATTGTCTTGGCGTATTCGATCAACGTTTCACGTGTCGCGTGTGCGCTGAACTGGAACTGTTCGATGTTGCAGCGGACGCGTTGCGGCGGTTTGTCAGGATCAAGAGCGACCTCGCCGCCCGTGCCGGCCTCCCGTAGAAGACCGGCAGGCGATTCAGGATTCGCGTAGCCGACAAAAAAGATCGAATGCTGCGCGTTTTCAATTAGTCGGCGGGCAAGAACATTCGAGAGCGTATTGGGAATCATCATGCCGCTGGAGAGGACGTATACGCGTCGGGCGCACAGCGGCGCATCGCGTACTGTTTCATCATTCAAAATGAACGGCGCTGTTTCCCTCATGAGTTGCAGGCGCGGCAATTGCCGGCGCGTCGTGTGCGCGCGTCGGTCATAGATGTCAGTGAACTTTGAGCTGAGACCACCAATGTAAATCGGAAACTCCGGTCCCGAATACAGACGGGATTCACGGCGAAACTTGTAGAGCATCGCGAGGATCTCTTGTGTTTTGCCGAGGGCGAAAACGGGGATGAGGACGCATGCTCCGCGGTCAAAGGCGGATCCGAGTGCCTCCGCCAGCCGTTGCTCTTCACTGGCCCGGGTCCAGCTCGCCGGCTTCGCGTGGTCACCCCGCGTGCATTCCATGATCAGAACGTCGATCTTTTCTTCAGGGAAAACGGCGGCTTCCATGATGGTTTGATCATCGAAATTGACGTCTCCCGTGTAGAAGACAGTTTTGTCTTCCGCGCGCAGCAGAATTCCGGTCGAACCGAGCACGTGGCCCGCTTCGAAAAATTCGAAGGTCAGCGCATCTCGTTCCCGCTGGGTCGCGCGTTCGCCGGCAATGGAGATACGTTGGCGCGACGGACACCAGCGCCACCGTTCCGACGCTCTATCGGTTTCACGATGTGTGAAAAGCGGATACGACATTTCTCCGATCTCCTCGCGTTGCCGAGTCATGACATTGACGGAGTTGTGCAAAAGCACACTGCCGACCTCGGCGGTGGCCTCTGTCATGAAAACGCGGGCGTGGGGAAAGCGTCGCATGGCCACCGGCAACGTGCCGATGTGATCTTGGTGTGCGTGCGAAATCACGATTGCTTCGATCCCGCGACTGGCGATTGCCTTGAAATCAGGCAGCGCATTCTCCCCAGTGTCCTTTGGATGCATTCCGCAATCCAGCACCAGCCGATGGTGGCCAATCTCAAGATAGTACGAGTTCGCGCCGATTTCCGTGCGGCGCGTGAGATTAATAAATTTCAAGTGCGGTTGTCGTTAGTCCAATGTTGGAAATTCTTATCAGCCGGGCAATTCTCTGAACAGTCGCTTTTGCAAGCAGTCTAAACACTGGTCGCATGACAGGAGAAACGCAGCCGCAGCGCGATCCAAACAGCCATCTGGAGCAGGACATTTGCATCCACATCTTCACTGTCTCCTCAGCAATGGTCGGCGTTTGTCTGACAGTCATTGGATTGATTCGCGTTGTCATCACGCTGGGGTCCGCGGATACGCTGGCGGATGATTTGCTCGCCGCCGACGCCCTGCTGTTTCTGATCTCGTGTCTGCTTTCTTACTGGGCGCTTCGCTCGCGCGGTCTGCGCAGAATGCATCGTCTCGAAAGATTCGCGGACGCGATATTTATCATCGCGATGATCGGTATGGTGGTGATTTGTGCGTTGATCACGTACAGCATTTCTGTTCCGTCCCGACCGGGTGCTGGCTAAAGCAGCTCCTTAAAGATCCGCATCCAGTTTTCTCGCAAGATTTTTTCGATTTGCTCGTCGCTAAACCCGCGCTCGATCAACCTGCGGGTGAGATTGCGCGCGTGCGAATGGTTCTGTAAGTCGGCGATGAAGTGTGGAGTTGTGAATTTTACGGCCAGCTCTCTCTGCCTCGACTCAGGCCACTGGCGATAAATGAACTCAAAGAAATCGAAGCCGATCGCAACTCCGTCGATACCGATCAAATTGGCGATGTATTCGATGTGATCGATGTAACGATCCATCGTGCTTTCTTCTTCTCTCGCGCTTACAAGAATGGAATTAACGCCAATCACGCCGCTGCGTTCGCCGATCATCTTAATCTGTGCATCGCTGATGTTGCGCTCGATATCGTAGTAGCGACGGACATTTGTATGCGACACGATGAGTGGCTTTGTTGTAATCGAGAAAATTTCGTCAAACCCGGCTGGATTGATGTGCGCCAAATCAACGATGATGCCCAGCCTCTCGCATTCGCGCACTACGTCGCGCCCGAAGGTGGTCAGACCCTCGGGCGACGAACCGCGCGCCGCAAAGGCTCCGCCGTGTCCCGCAGCGTTGCTTCGCGCGTGTGTAAGGCCGATTGAGCGGACACCCAGCTCGTAAAAGACGCGCAGCTGATTTAAGTCGGTCCCCAGCGGCTCAATTCCCTCCATGGTGATAAGCAGTGCGATTCTGCCGGTCTCGCGCGCCGCTTGAATTTCGCCGTAGCTCTTGCAGATCGCGACGCGACTACACTGCTCCACCTCTGCATACAGCCGCGCAACTTGATCGAGCGCGACGCGCAGGCCTGTGTCTGGCAAGTACCGGTCCTCGATATAGACCGCCAAGCCGAGAACCCCGATGTTCCCGGCCTGGAATTCCGGTAAGAATTCTGTTTCCAGAACATTCTTGCGTTCGCGCTTTTCGTACAAATCCATCGGCAAGTCGAAATGGAGATCGATGATTCCGCCGACTTGCAGCCGGTCGATCCGGTCTTCAATGGATTCTTTAGTCGCGATCATGTTGTTTGCGTACTCGCGCTGAGGTTGTCATATCGAGCGGAGTCGAGATATCTCTCATTTTCTTCTGCACGGTCGAGGAGGGACGATTACGAGAGATTCCTCGACTCCGCTCGGAATGACAAATAGCAAGAGGCCGCTATCGGCTTAGCTCGAGCATCCGCAAAATCGGTATTTCTGCGCGTTTGCGCACTGATTCGGGCAAAGTGATTTCCGGCTCCATATTCAACAGCGCGTCATACGCCTTCTCCAACGTGTTCATCTTCATGAACCGGCATTCGCCGCAAAAGCAATTATCTGTCGGCCCGGGAATGAATGTCTTACCGGGAATTTCCTTGCGAAGTCGGTGCAATAGACCTGCTTCGGTCACGACAATGATTTCGCGCGCGGGCGATTTCTTGCAAAAGGTGATCATCTTTTCAGTGGAACAAACTTCATCGGCTAGCATGCGCACAGCGTAGGTGCACTCGGGATGCGCAACCACAGGCGCATTTGGATATTGTTCGCGGATTTTGTTTATGCTGCGGGCGGTAAACTCAACGTGCACGTAACAGGTACCCTGCCACAAATCCATTTTGCGTCCTGTGCGTTCCATCACCCAGGCGCCGAGATTTTGATCCGGGACAAAGAGGATGTTTCGATCGGCCGGCGCGGCGCGGACGATCTTGTCGGCGTTGCCGCTCGTGCAAATCACGTCGGCCAGCGCTTTCACTCCAGCGCTGCAGTTAATATAGGCGATCACGTAGTAGTTTTTGTCGGCGTGCTGCTTTAGAAACGCAGCCAGCTTTTCCGGCGGACACGATTCGGATAGCGAACAACCGGCATCCAGGTCCGGCAAAATCACACGTTTGGTGGGATTGATGATCTTGGCTGTTTCGGCCATGAAATGGACGCCGCAAAACAAAATCACGTCGGCTTCAGTTTTCGCTGCCTGATAACTCAGGCCTAACGAATCGCCTACGAAATCCGCAACATCCTGCAATTCCGGCACCTGATAGTTATGCGCAAGAATAACAGCATTCCGTTCGCGCTTGAGGTCTAACAGCTCTTCTGCAAGATCAACGGCTACGCGCCGCGAACTGCCAAAATTAACGTCGGCACTTACCATCGGCTAATATGCCAGTGTTTGGCGTTTTTACAATGCGTGGAGCCGTCGCCCCGGTGTGCGACGCCCTCGCCTCGCACAGCGAGGCGGCTATAACGCTGCGCGCATTGCTTCAACCGGAGCCTCGCGGTCGAACCAGGTGGAAAACGAGAGAACGCCTTGATGTAGCAACATCGAGAATCCGTTGGCGCCCCGCGCCCCGACTTCGGCGGCTGCTCGAAGCAATGCCGTCTTCGATGGCCCGTAAACGCAATCGAAGACGATGTGATGGGGTGCAAGCAATCGCGCTGGAACTGGCGAAGGGTCGCTCAGATTCATACCCAGCGGCGTGGCGTTAACGATTAGATCGATGTCGCCAAGTTGCATGCGCATCGCCGACTCATCCCAGGCTACCGCTTCAAGCCGTGTCGTGGGACCTAAGACTCGTGGTCCGGAAAAAAATGGCCGCAATTGCTTTGCGAGTGCGTTTGCCTTTTCCAGAGTACGATTTACCAGAACAAGACGCTCACAGTTTTCCAGCGCGCATTGCCAGGCTATGGCGCGTCCGGTTCCGCCGCCGGCGCCAATGATAATGACCCGCAGATCGCGAAGATCGATCGAGAATTCAGTGCGAATCGCCTGCAGGAATCCTTCGCCATCTGTATTTGAGCCAATCAATTTTTCATTGCGAACACGAACCGTATTTACCGCTCCAGCGCGCATTGCGGATTCGCCCCCTTCATCGACTTGCGCGAACGTCGCGATTTTGTGCGGAACAGTCAGATTGATTCCAATGAAATTGAGTTTGCGCAAGAACGGCAGCGCCGATCGCAGTTCGTTGGCGCGAATGTGAAACCGCACGTACTGCATGTCGATCTCGCACGCGCGCAGGGCGGCGTTTTGCATTTGGGGCGAAAGCGAATGCGCCACGGGATCACCAAAAACCCCGAGCCGAACCGGCGGCTCGAGATTTCCCGCAACGGCAGACCAGTTCTCCAGGTCCGCAAGCGTGTAACGGTCAGTGGTTTGCTTTTTTTCCATTCGTGGAGAATCGAAAATACTAACCAGGCACAAGCGCAATGACAGCTTCGAGTGAAAATCCACCCTCAGATTTTATTCGCGACATCGTCGCGGAGGATGTCCGCACGGGAAAATACAAGCAAATCCGCACCCGCTTCCCGCCTGAGCCAAATGGTTATCTGCACATCGGTCACGCGAAATCGATCTGTCTCAATTTCGGCATCGCGCGGGAGTTTGGCGGCATCTGCAACATCCGCATGGACGATACAAACCCGACGAAGGAGGAAGCGGAATACGTCCAATCAATCATGACTGACGTGCGTTGGTTGATTGATGGCTGGGCGAATAACCACGTCGGCGGCGCGCCGTTGTATGCCTCAGATTATTTCGCGCAGTTTTACGAGTACGCAGTGGACCTCGTGCGGGCAGGCAAAGCGTACGTATGCGACATGACTCCGGAGGAGACGGATGCCTATCGCCGGCTGGGAAAGGCGAGCGCTTTCCGGGGTCGATCGGTCGAAGAAAATCTCGATCTGTTTTCGCGAATGAAAGCAGGCGAGTTTCCTGATGGGGCGCGCACGCTACGCGCAAAGATCGACGTGAACGCGGCCAACGTGTGGATGCGCGATCCGGTGCTCTATCGCATTCGGCATGCATCGCATCATCGTACCGGAGACAAATGGTGCATTTATCCAATGTATGACTGGGCGCACACGCTCAGTGATTACGTCGAAGGGATCACGCATTCGATTTGCACACTCGAATTCGAAGTGCACAGGCCGCTTTACGATTGGATTCTCGACGCGCTCGAACTGGCTGACCCGCGTCCTCATCAATACGAATTTGCACGGCTCAATCTGACCTACTCGGTCATCAGTAAGCGCAAATTGATCCAGCTCGTGGACGAAAAACTCGTAAACGGCTGGGACGATCCTCGCATGGTCACCATTTCCGGATTGCGCCGGCGCGGTGTTACGCCAACCGCCTTGCGCACGTTCGCGTACAACATCGGGATCACAAAATATCCCAGCATGACTGATACGGCCCTCCTGGAGCACACCATGCGCGATGAGTTCAATCGCATCGCCACGCGCCGGCTCGCCGTGCTGCGACCGATCAAAGTGGTGCTGACGAATTATCCCGACGGAAAAACAGAAGAGCTCGAGGCGATCAATAATCCCGAAGGTCCGAATGCCGGAACGCGGAAAATCCCATTCGGTCGCGGGCTTTACATTGACAGCGGCGATTTCATGGAAAATCCGCCGCCGAAATACTTTCGGCTTCGACCGGGCGGCGAGGTGCGCCTGAAATACGCTTACATTATTAAGTGCGACGAGGTGGTGAAAGACGACGCTGGGAACGTGATCGAACTTCGCTGCACAGTCGATCTCGCCAGTAAATCAGGTGGACTAACAGCAGGCCGCAAAGTGAAAGGGACCATTCACTGGGTAAGCGCAGCACACGCAAACGATGCCGAAATTCGATTGTATGATCGGCTCTTCACGGTTCCGGAACCGGATGCGAGCGGCGATTTCAAATCGTTCATTAATCCAAACTCGCTGGAAGTGGTAAACGCGAAATGCGAGCCCGCCCTCGCGGATGCGCGCGCCGAAGAGCGCTTTCAATTCGAACGCCTCGGCTATTTTGCGCTCGATCCAGATTCCACGCGCGAGAAACAAATCTGGAATCGCACAGTCACGTTGAGAGATACATGGGCGAAGGAAGCAAAGAAGTAGGGGAGCGCACGCGGCTCGCGTGCTGTTTTCGGCGGCATCGCCTGAAACCTGTCCACACGGAAGACATCTCGTCGTGCGCGGCGAAATAAAGCGGTTCGGCCAGCCGCCGAACGGTGCACGCCAGCGGCGTGCGCTCCCCGACACACCCCTAGTGCTAGAACGTGGAAAGCGCGCGATCGAGCCTCGCCAGTACTTTCTCTTTTCCGAGAACTTCAAGCAAGTGATAGAGACTGGGTCCTACGTTGCTGCCGGTCACGGCCAGACGAGTGGGATGCACTATCGCGCCGAGTTTGACGCCGAGCTTTGATGCAGTGCTCTTTAGTGTCGTCTCGATGTTGTCAGCGTCGAATTTCTCAAGTGCACGTAGCGCCTCGCGAACGCCTTCGAGCCGCGGTTTGTTTTCGGCGGTAAAGTGTTTGGCTACGCCCTTCGGGTCGTAATTGAAATCGTCGGTGAAATAGAATCCGCAATACGTGGGAAGCTCGTCGAATGTATTGATTTTCCCTTTGCACGTTTGCAGCGCCGCGCGCACGTATTGCTCCGAATACGTATCGAGTTTCACACCGCTCGATTTCAATCTTGCGACGGCAAGATCGTAAAATTCGGA
>DATLPS010000168.1:0-53848 GCA_035535575.1 Candidatus Limnocylindria bacterium | reverse complement strand
GCCCATCTTCCGTGGCAGAGAAAAACAAATGATGAAGGGTCGCTGAAGGCAACGATGCGATCGCGTAACAATTTCAATTCCCATGCGCCAGTGGCCGATCCGTTGATGAACGATGCCACTCGCGACAAACACGCAGGCATGTCGCGAACGCACAAAGACGAGCGCGTGATCATCATTGCGCCTGTCGGGCAGGATGCCGAAGCCATGGCGGCTTCGCTCGACACGAAAGGTTTTGAAACGCAAATTTGCCATGGGTTAGATGAATATTGCCGACAAATCACCGATAGCGCAGGGGCGCTACTGCTTACCGAGGAAGCACTGGAATCAGCGCAGGGTTCGCTTCTCTTGGACGTCCTTAAAACACAGCCGGCCTGGTCCGAATTACCGCTAATCATTCTCACAAGCGGAGGCGAATCGCGCCGGGCGGGATTACTGAACTTGGCGGCTGCGGCTGCCGGAACTGTAACTTTGCTGGAGCGGCCCATCAGCACTCTGACGCTGATACGCTCGGTGCAGGTCGCATTACGTTCTCGCCGGCGGCAATATCAGGTGCGGGATCTCGTCACCCAGCTCGCGAAATTGAACGAAACGCTTGAGCAGCGCGTGCGCGAACGAACAGCGGAATTATCCGCGGCAAATAGGGAACTGCAGAAGGAGATCGAGCGTCGCAAAGGGCTGGAGGGACAAATACTCGAGATTAGCGATCGGGAGCAACAGCGGCTGGGCCAGGAGTTGCACGATGGGCTTTGTCAGCATCTTACCGCGGTCGCATTCATGGCGCGCTCGGTCGCGTTGCGGTTGAAGAACCATCGCGTCATTGAAGAACATGATCTCGAAAAGATCGCCGAACTGGTCAACGATGCTGCGACCGATACACGCAATCTTTCCCGCGCCTTGCACCGGGTTGACGTCGATGCGACCGGCTTCGTCGCCTCATTGGAAGGTTTGGTTGACCGGGAAATCTGGAAAACACCGTGCCGGCTGGAAGCTAACCCGTCATTTCACATCGGGGATGATGCGGTTGCAGCGCAGCTTTATCGCATTGCCCGTGAAGCGGTCATCAACGCGAATAAGCACGCACAAGCGAGGGAAATTGTTATCAAGCTGGAGCGATCGGAACAGGGAATGGCTTTGCGGGTAATCGATGACGGCGTCGGATTTTCTAACGCACCGAAGTTGAAGCAAGGCTTGGGTTTTCACATCATGAATTACCGGGCCCAGTTGGTCGGTGGCCGTTTGGAAATCGAATCTCCAAAGGGAGGGGGTACCTGCGTTTCCTGTTACTTGCCCGACAATGCGCGCCGACTACAGAAATCACGCAAGCTAGAAAACGCTGCACCAAAACGATTCCACGGTAAAATCGCGAAAGCGCTGGCAACATTAATTTAAATTTACCGCATCTGATCGCCTGCTGAGCGGCGAAATCTTTTGAATGGGAGCGGAATAATATGCCGCGCAGAAGCCCCGGTGGAGCAGAAATCGGTCTTGCAAGATTCCGATTTCGGTCAGAAAGCGCTTGGCGATTAAAGCTTAAGAATGAAATACGCTAGATCCACTAACAAGAATCCGAAGTGCGACCTGCCGGACGCGAAACGGATTGTCATTGTGGATGATCATCCGTTGTTTCGAAAAGGCCTCGAGGAACTGATTCATTCCGATGGGGCCTTCGCGGTCTGCGGCCAAGCCGGCAATGGCTCGGAAGCGATGGAAGTGATTCGGAAACTGCATCCCGATCTCGCGATTGTCGATCTTAGTTTACCAGGCGCGAATGGGATCGAGCTTATCAAGAACGTCCGCGCAGAATTTCCGAAGCTGCCAGTTCTGGTGCTCTCAATGCACGATGAATCGCTCTACGCATTGCGGGCCCTGCGTGCCGGAGCTGACGGCTACGTCATGAAACATGAAGCGATGGCGAATGTGATCCAGGCGATCCACGAAGTTTTTAACGGACGTCCCTATCTCAGCCCGGCCATGGCGGCGCAGGTAATTACCAAATTCGCACATCGTCAGGCTGAGGGCGAAACCGACGCTGTCGAGAGACTTAGCGATCGCGAGCTTGAAATTCTGGAATTGATCGGCAAAGGCAACGAAGTGCGTCAGATTGCAAAGCTGTTGCATCTCAGCCCGAAAACCGTTGAAACCCACCGGGCGCACATCAAAGACAAACTTGATCTGAAAAATTCGCGTGAAGTCGCGCGTTTCGCTCTGCAGTGGCTCAGCGCGCGGGGCGCGTGAGGCGCAAAAGATGCCCACCTTGTAGCCGAGGGCGCTGACCTCGGCAGACTCAGCGCTGCCATTCGAGAAGAACCGCCGTCAGCGCCCGCGGCCAGACACGCGCAAGTGTGGCCTCCGCGCCACAGTTTCTCTTTCGTTGAGCAGGAAGGAGGCGCATATTTCGTGCGATGGATTCGACGAACCGCGACGCGGTTGAGGAACTGCTCCAGACCTATGGTGAAACCGGCGGTATAAATTATCTCGCCGCTGCCGCCACTCTCCCCTCTCGACTCGCGATCGAAGCGACTTGCGGGGAATTGATGAGCTTGATGTTTCCCGGTTTTCGCAGCGAAGCGCTGGTGAGCTCCGGAGACCTCGCTGATACCACGCGCACGCGCATTAGAAATTTGCACGCACGATTGAAAACAGAAATTTGCAGAAGCCTCGGCAAAATCCCGCCTGACCAGGGAGCGGAAACAAAAGCGGAAGAAGTCTTGAGCGTCTTTCTAAGGGAATTGCCGTGCGTACGGCGTGTTCTTTGGACGGACATTGACGCGGCGTACGAAGGCGACCCGGCTGCGACGAGCTACGAGGAGATCATTCTCGCCTATCCTGCGCTCGAGGCGGTCGCCACTTATCGAATGGCCCATCTGCTTTACAACAAGGTGCCATTGATCCCACGCATCATGACGGAGTGGGCACACAGCCGCACCGGGATCGATATTCACCCGGGCGCGCGAATTGGCTCCCATTTTTTTATCGATCACGGCACCGGCGTCGTGATCGGCGAGACGACGGAGATTGGTGCGCGTGTTAAGCTTTATCACGCGGTCACCCTCGGCGCGCGCAGTTTTCAAAAGGACGAGCACGGGAAGATTAAGAAAGGCGGTAAACGCCACCCAACGGTGGAAGACGACGTCACGATCTACCCAGGGTCAACGATTCTGGGAGGCGAAACCGTCATTGGCGCACGATCGACAATCGGTGGCAACGTTTTCCTCGTGCAAAGTGTACCGCCCGATTCGCTCGTGTATTACGAAGAAAAACAATTGCGCATCGTGCCAAAGCGAAAGAAACGCCCAGCCAGCACGCGCGAAGAGTTCACCGAATGATTTACCTCGATTACAACGCAACGACGCCGCTATGCGATGCAGCGCGCGAAGCGATGCTGCCGTATCTAGAACGTCGCTTCGGCAACCCGTCGAGCGTACACGCAGCCGGTCGTGTGGCGCGCGCCGCAATCGACAATGCGCGCGACAAGCTGGCAGCTTTGCTGCATGCGAAACCAAACGAGATCATTTTCACCAGCGGCGGAACCGAATCATGCAACCTCGCCGTGTTCGGTCTCGCGCGCCGTCAATCAGCACCCGGCGGCCACATCATTTCAGCCAAAACCGAACATCACGCAGTACTCAACGCGGTCGAGCATTTGGAAAAGAACGAAGATTTCGAAGTAACGTGGCTGGGCGTTTCGCGCGATGGCGTAATCGATCTCAATCAGCTTGCGAGTGCGATTCGTCCCGAGACAAGACTTGTTTCGATTATGACCGCGAACAACGAGACGGGCGTGCTTCAGCCAATGCGTGAAATCTCCCAGATTTGCCGCGACCGCGGCGTCTTGCTGCACACCGACATGGTGCAGGCGTTCGGCAAAGTGAATGTTGATCTTTCGCTTGTCGATGCGGCCAGTTTTGCCGCCCATAAATTTTATGGGCCGAAAGGCGCGGGGTTTCTATTCTTGCGCAGCGGGTTGTCGATCCAGCCAATTATGTTCGGTGGCGCGCACGAAAATGAACGACGGCCTGGGACAGAGAATGTTGCCGCGATCGCCGGAATGGCACCGGCCGCCGAGTGGACGTTGCGCGATCGGGACAGTGAACAGGAGCGTGAGACGCGGTTGCGCGACGAACTCTGGACGCGAATTTTTGCGAACGTTCCGAACGCAAAACAGAACGGCGCGAACGCTGCGCGGCTGGCAAACACATTGAACGTGAGTCTGCTTGGACTCGATTCCGAAATGCTGCTCATCGCTCTCGATTTGGAAGGCGTCTGCGCCTCCAGCGGCTCGGCATGCATGGTCGGCTCAGTCGTCGCGTCGCACGTTTTACTTGCGATGGGTTTGCCGATCGAGCACGCGCGCTCCGCAGTTCGATTCTCACTCGGAAAATGGACAACGGCTGAGGAAATAATGGCCGCTGGAGACGCGGTGCGAAAGATTGTCGATCGTCTTGAGACGCGAAAAAGCGCCTATGCGGTTGCTTAGGCAGCTTGAGTTCGCGTTTCGCACTCGGGCTGTAGCCGGGATCGGTGATCCCGGCCGCGTCTACACGTCACGAGATACCGGGGTCACCGACCCCGGCTACAACAACGTCGACCGAAATCCCAGTCTTGAAACAAAAGCGCGCAGCTTATTGCGCGCCAACGGCGGAGGACGCATCGCCAACGAGCTTCGCGTCGAATGGAATTTACGCCTCAAGACAGCCGCCGGACACGCTGATTACCGCCAGAAACTGATTTCGCTAAACCCGCGGTTGTCTGAGCACCCAGACGAAATTGATCGAACCTTGCGCCACGAATTGGCCCATCTTCTTGCACAATTTCGCGCTGGCCGTCGCAGAATTCTGCCACATGGAGAAGAGTGGCGCACTGCCTGTCGCGACTTGGGAATCGCTGACGAGAAGCGCTGTCACAATCTGCCGTTTCCTGCACGAACTTGCTCCGCGCGGTTCGTCTATCGCTGCCCGAATTGTCGTCAGGAGTTTCCACGAGTCCGCCGCGTGCGCCGCGCAGTCGCATGCCTTGCCTGCTGCCGCAAACACAACGGCGGGGAATTCGACGCGCGTTTTCGATTACGACTTGTAAGCGCTAGTTGTAGCAGCGTTTGTGTCAAACGCTGAACCACAGGTGCTCGCCGCGGCGAGCGCCTCTACAATTCTTCTTCGCCTTTGGTGTTTTTCTCCCCGCGCAATTTCGCCTGCATAAACATGTCGATGTCGCCATCCATCACATCCTGCACATTGCTGGTTTCCGCGCCGGTGCGGTGATCTTTCACCATTTGATACGGCTGAAAAACGTAGGAGCGAATTTGGTTTCCCCATGCAATCTCGCCTTTTTCGCCGTACTGGCGTTCCATCTCAGCGCGTTTCTTGTCTTCCTCGACCTGGTAAAGTTTTGCTTTTAACATTTTTATCGCCAGCTCGCGATTACGTCCCTGGCTGCGCTCGGCCTGGCAGGCAACCACAATTCCAGTGGGCTTGTGCAATATCCGCACGGCAGTTTCCACTTTATTGACGTTCTGACCGCCTTTGCCGCCGCTCCGAAATGTGTCGATCTCTAGATCGGCCGGATTGATTTCGATCGGGGCGGTATCGCCAATTTCAGGAACAACGTCAACACTCGCGAAGGAGGTGTGGCGCCGTTTGTTTGCATCGAACGGCGAAATTCGCACGAGCCGGTGCACACCGCGCTCGGTCTGTAGGTGTCCGTAGGCATAATCGCCAGCAACGAGGAGTGTCACCGATTTGATGCCGACTTCTTCGCCCTGTTGAATGTCCACGGTTTGAGATTTGAAACCGCTTCGCTCGATCCACCGCTGGTACATCCGCAGCAACATGTCGGCCCAGTCGCACGACTCGGTGCCGCCAGCGCCGGAGTGAATCGTAAGAAACGCGTTGGCGCGATCGTTTTCACCGGATAGAAACTGGCGCAGCTCGAATTCCTCCAGCTTGTGAACCAGGCGGTCGTGTTCAGCCGCGACTTCTTGCTCTGCATGCGCGCGGCTCGCCGCGTCGCTTTCTTCCGCAGCTAATTGTTGTAATGCGCCAAAATCTTCAATCTCGCGTTCCAGCTCCTGAAACGGATTAATCAGCAAGCGTAATCGAGAGACTTCCTCGACATCGGCTTGAGCGCGTTCCCGATTCGACCAGAAATCGGGCGCAGCCATGCGCCCTTCAATTGCGGCTAAATCTTTCTGCAGCTTCTCGACGTCAAAGAAACCTCCGCAGCTCGCGGACTCGCAATTTCAACTCCTCAGCATCGGGGATGGAGATTTCTGTTGGCATGAACAAAGATAATTTAACTCACTATGAAGCGCAAAATCGTATAGAGGCGTTTGTGCCAAACGCCGGGGTCCAAATCAATAGGCGCTTATCTTCGCGCGGACTCGCTGGGCGGTTTCGGTTTTGCGCGCGCTGTCTCGAGGCGAAAAATTGTCTCGCCTTCCTTCATTAGATCCAGGCGATCACGAGCAATCGTTTCGAGATAGGTCACATCCGTCTTAAGTAAACTGACTTCGCGCGTCTGACGGGCGAGCAAAGTTTGCTGTTCGTTTACCTGTTGTTGCAGGTTGTCGATCTCTGCGCGGCTCTGCATTAGTTTTTTGTAAGGCGGCACAAACAAGCTCACGATCACAAGCCAGATCGCGATCACGAGCAGGACGAGAAGAATCTTGTTCAGCCGCTGCCAGACGGAGGCCTCGCGACGCGCGCGGAAATCGCCGTAGCTGTGATGCACTCAGCGGAGTGTAGCGCCATACACCGCTTTGTCACCAAGTTCTTCTTCGATTCGCAACAGCTGATTGTATTTCGCGATGCGATCGCTGCGGGAAAGCGACCCTGTTTTAATTTGACCTGCGTTGGTCCCCACCGCGATGTCGGCAATGCTTGCATCTTCGGTTTCACCAGACCGATGACTAATTACTGTCGTGTAACCGTTCGTCTTTGCCAGATCAATGGTCGCCAATGCTTCCGTCAGTGTGCCGATCTGATTCACCTTGACCAAAATGGAATTGGCCACGTGTTCGGCAATTCCTTTGCGGAGAAATTGGACGTTCGTAACAAAGAGATCGTCACCGACGAGTTGAATTTTGCGGCCCAGCTTTTCCGTCAGCTTCTTCCAGCCGTTCCAGTCGTTTTCGGCACAACCGTCCTCAATTGAAATGATCGGAAACCGCGCACAAAGATCGGCATAATAGTCGATCAATTGTTCAGCGGTTTTTTTTGAACCATCCGATTTCTTGAAAATGTAAAGGTCGTTTTTGCTGTTGTAGAATTCGGAGGCGGCGGGGTCGAGCGCGATAAAGATTTGTTCGCCCAGTTTGTAGCCGGCCTTATTGACCGCTGTCGCAATCGACTCGATCGCGTCCTCGGCGGAATCAAGCTGCGGCGCAAAACCACCTTCGTCCCCGATCGCCGTGGAAAGATGTCGCTCTTTAAAGACAGATTTGAGCGCGTGAAAAACCTCGGCGCCATAACGCAGCGCTTCGGAGAAGCTCGGCGCCCCGCGCGGCACAATCATGAATTCTTGAAAATCGATCGGCGCATCCGAGTGCGCGCCGCCATTGAGGATGTTCATCATCGGCACCGGCAAGACTCGCGCTTCATCTCCACCGAGATATCGAAACAGCGGAAGATTTTCCGCTGCCGCGGCGGCGTGAGCGACCGCAAGTGAAACGCCGAGCAGCGCGTTTGCTCCCAGCTTCTTTTTGTTGGGCGTACCGTCAAGCTCGATCAGTTTGTTATCAATCTTCGCCTGGTCGCGCGCGTCCCAGCCTTTGAGAATCGGCGCAATTTCGTTGTTAACATTGGCGACAGCTTTCCTCACGCCCTTGCCGCCGAAGCGACCCTTATCGCTGTCCCGCAATTCCCACGCCTCGTGTTCGCCCGTGCTCGCCCCGCTTGGCACGGCTGCTCGTCCCAGTGCGCCGCCTTCAAGGTGCACATCGACTTCAACTGTCGGATTGCCGCGCGAATCCAAAACTTCACGCGCGTGGATACGGCTAATGCTGGTGCGCGCCATACGATTCTCGTCGGATTAGAACAGCTTTCGTCTTGCGAGGCAAATCAGCTTTTCGGCCTCTCATGCACGATCGAGTAGCGCAGGCAATTCAGCCCTGGGTATGTGACGGAAATAATCGCTTATCAGGAGAGGTGAGCACGAGCTCCTGAAGAGCACCATTCGGGGTGCCTGAGATTCCCATTGGCATTTTGACCGATGCGCGCATAATCATGGACGATGATTCGTGTGGCAAACCTTGGCGTCCTTACATTATTCATCGGCGTCTTCGCAGCCGCGGGAGCCGGCGAAACCGGCCATCTCTCGGCAGATCAACTGGCAAAAGCCGGCAGAAGCGATTCGATCACCATCCCGACACCGGGCGAGCTTTTCGCCGCGCTCGGAAAGACAGGGAAGACAAATTGGTCAGGTCAGTATCGCGGGCCAATACCGGTGACGTACAGCAATCGCGCACAAATTGCGCTGAACCTCGGTGGGTTGATTGCTGACGGTTTTATTGCTGTCGAAGCAAAGGACAGTCAGCAGGTCAAAAATATCGGATCAGACATCATCAAGCTTGCAAAGGCGCTCGGAGTCAGCGAGAAGCTGCTCAGCCGCGGCAGTAGCATCAACGAATTCGCCGAGCACAACGAGTGGGACACGCTACAGGAAGAACTGGAGGCGACGCAAAACGAGGTAAAATCCTCAATGCAATCCCACGCCGACCAGGACCTGGTGATTCTGATGACTCTCGGCGGCTGGATTCGTGGTACCCAGGTCGTCACCGCAGCGATCGTGAAGGACTACAGCGAAGGCAGCGCAAAAGTCCTGCGGCAGCCAGCGCTGGTTCACTTCATGCAGTCAAAAATCAATGAAATCTCGCCCGAATTGCGGGGGGAACCTCTGGTGAAAGATGTGAGCCAACAGCTTGGCGAAATTGAGAAACTCGTTTCTTTCCCGCCGGACAAGGCGCCGACTCTGGATGAAGTGCGAAAAATCAACACATCGGTTGCCAAGATGATGACAGAAATAGAGAGCAAGGAACTGCCGAAATGAAACGCTGTCTTTGGATTTTCATCTCGTTTTTTATGCTGGAAACCAGCATTGCCCTGCACGCTGAGACAGATGCGGAGGTGGCTGCTCGCAGAGACGCGCTCGATATCGCGGGAGCATTTTCAAACGAAGGATTCAAGATTAGGGACGGACATTGGTGTGGGGTTGTTAAGCCGCACGACAACGCCTTGGTAGCGGTGAATCTTTATGCGGGAAACCAGTACTGGTTCTCTGTCGGCGCGACCGAACCAGTGAAAAAAATTGGCGTCACCGTTTATGATGAGGCGGGGAAACAGGTGACCACAGACAGCTACGATAATGGGGATAAAGCCGCCGCCGGATTTTCACCGGCGTACAGCGGTCAGTACTTTGTCTCAGTTGATCTCGTTGAAGGCGAGCAAGGCAGCTTCTGTCTCGTCTATTCGTATAAATGAACCGATGAAGCGAGACCAGTTTCTCGATGCGTAGCGCGGCGTCTGCCATCCAGCAGACAGGAAGATCTCAGCAGGCAGCGGCTATGATTTCGCTCCAAGTCTTCTACGAGGGAAATGTGCAAGGCGTCGGGTTCCGGTGGTCGGTACGCCACGTCGCCAAAGGCTTCGACGTAACGGGGTGGGTCCGTAACCTGCCGGATGACCGCGTCGAACTTCAGGTTACGGGAGAAGAAGACGAGGTGCGCGCGTTCCTCGATCACGTCGCGAAAGGCGAACTGCACTCGCTGATTCGCAACCAAAGCGAAAATAGATTGGAAAAACCGATCGCTGCGCGCGGCTTTGAGATTCGCTATGACTAATCCGGCGATCGCTGTTCACGGACTAACCAAAATTTTTCCCGTTCCGTTTCATCGACAATCGATTGTCGCGGTAAAGGATCTCAACCTTCGGATCGAACCCGGCGAGGTATACGGGCTACTCGGACCGAATGGTTCCGGTAAAAGCACTACGCTCAAAATTATTCTCGGCCTTGTATCTCCAACTCGCGGCCGCACTGAAATTTTTGGCCGTGATAGTCGTCTCGTAGAGAGCCGCGAAGCTGTCGGATTTCTTCCAGAGAACCCGTACTTCTACAAATATCTTACCGGAAAGGAAACATTGCGTTTTTTTGGGCGCCTGTGCGGACTGAGCGGCAGCGCATTGAAAAGCCGTATCAACGAATTGCTTGATCTTGTCGGATTAAGCAAGGCGCGCAACCGTCGGCTGGGCACTTATTCGAAAGGCATGTTGCAACGCATCGGTCTTGCGCAAGCATTGATTCATGATCCCAGGCTCGTGGTACTTGACGAACCGACCGCTGGTGTCGATCCGGCGGGCTCGCGGGACATTCGCGATTTGATTCTGAACCTGAAGCGACGAGGCATTACGGTGCTGCTTTCTTCGCATCTGCTCGCGCAAGCGCAGGAAATTTGCGATCGCGTCGGCATTCTCGCCAATGGCCTGCTGGTGCGCGAAGGGCATCTACAGGAATTGATCGCAATCGAAAATCAAACCGAACTTGTCATCGCCGATGCTTCCGATGAGCTCATCCGGGAAATCGAATCGTCTGTTAACCGGTCAAGAGCGAAACTAATCGAGCGACGCAAATCGACGACGACGTTGGAGAGACTATTTCTCGACGCCACCAGAAATGACGACGCTCGAGTTTCCAACGACGAACGAGTAACGAAGAAGAAATGACCACCGGCGAAGACGCTACAGCACTTCAAGAAGTGACCGCTTCAACGTATGCGAAGCGATATCGACCTTTTTCTTTCTCTCGCATTTATGCGATTACGATCAACACCGTCACGGAGCTGACCCGCCTGAAAGTTTTCTACGTCCTCCTGGTGTTCGCACTTGTTTTGATCGGCAGCTCGATCTTTATGGCGCAGTTCTCTTTTCAGCAGGAATTTCAAATTCTGAAGGATGTTTCGCTCGGGGCGATCTCCATCTTTACCTCGCTTCTGGCGATCGTTGCCACTGCGCGGCTACTTCCACAGGACCTTGAGGACCGCACACTTTACACCATTCTCGCCAAGCCGGTGCCGCGCTTTGAATATGTGCTGGGGAAAATTGCGGGAGTTCTCTTGTTGCTGGCGATTAGTACGGTGTTGATGGGCGCTGCGTTTCTGCTCGTGCTCTACATGCGCGAACAGGCTGTGGTACACACAACACTGAGACAGATGTCCGGTGCTCCCTCCGACCAGGTCACTGATGCTCTGCGTGTCATCCGATCTTCTGCGTTCAACATCGATATTTTTCCCGGAATTGTGATCATATACCTGAAGGCGTGTCTGCTCGCGGCGCTCACTCTGTTCGTTTCCACGTTCGCGACCTCTAACATTTTCACCATTGTGGTCATGGCTTTCATTTATTTTATCGGACATTTGGAAGCCACTGCCCGCGAGTATTGGCTCCAGGAACATAGCAGCGGACTGATTACCCGGGTGTTTCTGGCCGTGGTAGCGCTGGTCTTTCCCGACTTGCAGGCGTTCAATTTGGTGGATGATATCGTTGCAGGCACCGCCGTTTCGCTGGCGGTTTTCACCAAAACCGCCGTGCTTGGCATTTTTTACACCACGATCTACACGCTCTTGGCCGCGTTCGTCTTTTACGGGAAAGAATTATGATGCGGGCCGTCGTGGCACTGGCAGTGCTCATCGTGCTCGGCGCGCTCAAGTTGCCAATTGAACGCAATCTAGCGACGCTTCATCGACAGGAACATTTCCAGGGGGTCGAATTCAACCTCGATCTGCGCGAAAAAATCGGGCAACTCGGCTTCATCGCTGCGTTGAGCGGATTTCGAGCGATCGTCGCCGACGCCCTCTTTATCCAGGCCTTTTCGGCGTGGGAAAACACAGAATGGGGCCGTATGTTGTTATTGTTCCGACACATCACAACGCTCCAACCACGGGTGCTCATGTTTTGGGACACGGCGGCATGGCACATGGCTTGGAATGCGAGCGTGGCGGCCATGAACGATCAAACGCAGCCACGCCTTGCGTTGCGAGTTAAAGCGCAGCGTGAATATTTCGCGCTCGGCAAGGATTTCCTTGAACGCGGCATAAAAAATAATCCCGATCGCCCCGACCTCTATGAAGCGCTTGCACGGTTGTACAAGGAAAAGTACAAAGACCACGAGCGGGCCTCGGAGTATTACGCGAAGGCGTCGGTCTTGCCCGGAGCGCCGGTATTCGACAAGCGTTTCTCGGCCTACGAGCTTTCGTACTGCGAGGGGCGCGAACGCGAAGCGTACGGGCGTCTGCGCCGCCTTTATGATGACGGCCCGCAGGAACGCCTGCCTACATTGATCAAACGGCTAAAGTTCCTCGAAGACAAACTTGGCATCCCGCAAGACCAACGAATTCCGGACAAGGAAAATAAACCGGGTAAATAGCTAAATCGTTAGATCGGTGCATTCTTGGCGGCGACCGGGCGCTTCCGTTGTAACGTTTTAACCTTTTAACGGTTTAAGCTTTTGATAATGCGTTTTGCAATTTTGAGCGATATCCATGCTAATCTCGAAGCGCTTGAAGCGGTTCTGGCTGATGCGCGCCAGCGTAAATGCACTCATTTTTTGTGTCTGGGTGACGTGGTCGGTTATAACGCTAACCCGCAAGAATGCATTGAACGCGTTCGCGAATTGGATTGCCCCGTGGTGAAAGGCAATCACGACGAGGAGGCAACGCTTTCCACGTCATCGGAACGTTTCAACGAATTAGCCGAGCGCGCCATCCAATGGACCCGCGACAACCTGTCGGATCAGGACAAGGAATGGTTGCGCAGCTTGCCCTTACAAAAGCGGGAACACGATTTTACAATCGTGCATGCCACACTCGATACCCCCGGCCAATGGGGCTATGTGTTTAGCAATCTCGACGCTGCCGCAAGTTTTACATATCAGCGCACCGCTGTTTGTTTTTTCGGACACACCCACGTGCCCATGGCATTTATCCGGGACCAGGGCGTTCGACAGGAAAGGATCGAACACGTTCGCATCGAGCCGGCCAAAAAGTACTTCATCAACGCCGGCAGCGTTGGCCAACCACGCGACGGAAACTGGCGCGCGGCCTATTGCATTTACGACGTTGACAATAATCTGATCGAATTGTTGCGCGTAAAGTACGATGTCGCGACCGCGCAAAAGAAGATTTCTAAGGCCGGTTTGCCGCAACTCCTCGCCGAGCGGCTTAGACTGGGACGCTAGCACCGGCCAACTGGCGCTTTATATCGTCAATTTGCGACAGCGTTCCTTCGCTTCCTAAGAAGAAGTTCAGCAAGCGGCAAATCTCGCGGATAAGCGATTTTGAAATTGAAATCATTGTTGACGACAAGAACCACCTCGTGACCAAGTCGCTCGACGGCTGAAACCTCGTCGGTTACGGAAATGTTTTCTGAGTACACAGCGCGATACGCCTCCTCGATCAGCTGCCGCTTGAAAATCTGCGGCGTTTGCATCGCATAAAGTTGATGCCGATCCACCGAGTCACTCACCACAAGCACTTCTGCTCCCTCTCCGCCGTGATTTGCGCCTGACTCTAATGGACCTGCGTGCGCACGCTTGAGTGTGTCGTTAATCGGCTCAGCCAGAGCGGCAGCGCCATGTTTTGTGCATTGCTGGAACACGCGCTCGATCTGCTCCGGGGTAATCAGCGGTCGCGCCGCATCGTGCACCGCGACATATCGCGAAGCCGAGTCCAGATGGTCGACGCCCGCGCGTACCGAGTCCTGCCGGTGTTTGCCGCCCGGAATGATCGACCGCACCTTCGTAAAATTTTCGTCGCGAACAAGCGTTTCGATCTCATCGTGTCGATCTTCCCGGGACACGACAATGATTCGATCCACCGAACTGGCACGCTCAAATGCACGTATCGAGTGCGCGATGACTGGTTTGCCGGCAACCGCGGCAAATAATTTATCGAAGCCCATGCGGCTGCTGCTGCCGGCCGCGACGAGGATCGCGGTCAGCATGAGCAAAAAAAGAAACGCCCAACGCCCAACGTCGAACGCCCAATCTCAAATTCAGAAAGCAATAATTCGGCGTTGGGCGTTCGGCGTTGAGCGTTCGACGTTTCTTTCACTGCAATTGCTTCTGCACCTCGGCGCTCAATGTTTTGCCGTCCACGCGACCGGCGACTTTCACCTGCAACGCTTTCATCACCACCCCCATTTTCGCTTTCGATGTGGCACCGATCTCGGCGATCGTTTCGCGCACTAATTTTCCTACCTCACCCGCGCTCATCGCCTGTGGCAAATACGCGTTCAGGATCGACAACTCTTCTTTTTCCTTCTCGGCCAGGTCCGCGCGTCCGCCTTTCTCAAAGCTCTCGATTGAATCCTGGCGTTGCTTTACCTGCTTGCGAATCACCTGCGCGGCCTCGGCATCGCTCAGCTCCGTTTCTGCGCCTGGTTTTGCAATCGCGGCGTATCTCAACGCCGATTTTAACATGCGCAGAACGCCCAGCTTTGTCGTGTCTTTGGCACGCATCGCTTCCTTTAGGTCCGAATCGACGCGGTCGATGACAGTCATATGCCAAAGTTACGTAGCTGAAGACGGTTGTCGATCTGTAGCCACGGCTGTTTGAGGCGTTCGATTCGAATTGTCCAAGACTCTCGTTTTGACTGCCCAAAGGGCGGTGCCTACATCCTCTCAGCACATTTGCGCACCGGTTCGGCATCACCCACCGAAATCACATCCACGCCTTTGCGAGTGCGTCGCAACAGACCAGCCAGCACGCCGCCCGGCCCCAGTTCGATAAAAAAATCGCACCCGAGATCAATCAGTCGCTCCATGCAATCGAGCCAGCGCACCGTGCCCGTCACCTGGTCCTGCAAAGTGCGACGGATTTCAACAGCGGTCGTCACTTCCATACCAGTCACGTTGCTGATTACAGGAAAACGCGGCCGTTGAATTGGAACACGTTCTAGCACCGCGCCAAGTTTTTCATACGCGCTCTCCATCAAACGCGAGTGATATGCGCCCGCGACGTTTAACATCATCGCGCGCCCAATTCCGTATTCCTTCGCCACACCGACAGCCGTCTCGACTTTCGCCAGCTCACCCGAAATGACGATTTGGCCAGGCGCATTGATATTGGCAACGTCGACGTCTTCATCCGCGGCAAGCCGGCGCACGTCGTTCTCCGTCCCGCCGATCATCGCCGCCATGCCGCCCAGCGTGGCCGCGCACGCTTCATCCATGAATTGGGCACGCAACTGCACAAGCTTCAGGCCGGTTGCAAAATCGAATGTGCCTGCCGCTGCGTGCGCGGTGATTTCCCCTAACGACAAGCCCGCCGCGCCACCGACGGGAAAATCGCCGGCAGTCTCGCGCAATGCTGCCAGACACGCCAGCCCATGAACGTAAAGCGCAGGCTGACAATTTGATGTCTTCGTCAACTCCTCGATTGGGCCGTTCCACGCAATTTCACTCAACTTTTGCCCGACAATTTCGTCGGCCTCACGGAACAAATCCGCTGCCACAGGAAATTGCTCAGCGAGATCGCGTCCCATCCCAACATTTTGCGCGCCCTGGCCCGCGAAAAGCAGTGCGTTTTTTTTCGGCATGATATGTCAGGTAATCGCGTTTCATCAGGGGCGCGAGCGAGATTGTGCATTTGGGGGAGCCCAGCACGCCAGCCTGTGCTCACCAGAATAATGCGCCCGCCGAAATTGCTTGCGCGCGGTGGTTCACTCGCCAGCGTAGATCACTTATCGATCCTCATGCCTTTCACGGTGCACGAAATTGAATCACCAGATGTGATCAGCCGGGCGGCCGCAGCCGACCCCGCGTTACGGCCGCCGGAAAATGATATCGGCGAGAAAATGGTGCTCAACATGGGGCCGTCGCATCCGGCTACGCACGGCGTTCTGCGGCTCGTGCTGGAACTCGATGGCGAGATCATTACCAAGGCCACGCCGGACATTGGTTTTCTACATCGCGGGGACGAGAAGATCGCCGAAAACATGCAGTACAACCAGTTTGTGCCGTACACTGACCGGCTTGATTATCTCGCGCCGCTCTCAAATAACGTCGCTTACGCGCTCGCAGTTGAAAAATTAATGGGCTGGGACGTTCCACCGCGCGGAAAAGCGATTCGCACGATTTGCTGTGAGACGTCGCGGATCTCCTCGCATCTGATGGGTCTTGGCGCCATGGCGCTCGATCTCGGTGCGATGACGGTGTTTCTCTACACATTCACCGAGCGTGAAAAACTTTACGATCTTTTCGAGTTGCTTACCGGTGCGCGCTTTACCACGTCGTACACTCGCGTCGGCGGACAAATCCGCGATCTGCCCGAGCTCTTCATTCCCCAACTGAACACATTCCTCGACAATTTCGGGCCGAGCCTGAATGAGTGCGACAGGTTACTGACACGGAACAAGATTTTCGTCGATCGAACCAAGGATGTCGGCATCATATCGAAGGAACACGCAATTGCGTACGCCCTCTCCGGCCCCAACCTGCGCGGCAGTGGGATCGATCACGATTTACGGCGTAAACATCCCTACCTCGATTACGACAAATACGATTTCGATGTGGTGATCGGCAGCGCGGGCGATTGTTATGATCGTTATCTCGTGCGGATCGAGGAGATGCGCCAAAGTGTGAGGATTTTGGGGCAGGTGATCGACAAATTACCGGGCGGTCCGATCAACGTCGCAGACTGGAAGAACATGACTCCGCCGAAATCGCGCGTGATGACAAAGATGGAAGAGCTAATCCATCATTTTATCGTGGTGACCGAAGGACTCGATGCGCCCCCCGGTGAAGTCTATTTCGCGGCTGAAAATCCCAAGGGCGAACTTGGCTTTTATATCAACAGCAGAGGAGGCGGCGTGCCGTACCGATTGAAAATTCGAGCGCCGTCATTTGTGAACCTCAGCATCCTCCCCGAGCTTTTGCCAGGCTGTATGGTGAGCGATGTGCCGGCGGTGCTCGGCAGTCTGGACTTCGTCATGGGCGAATGCGACAGATAACGGTGCCACGAATGGAGCGAATGCGACCGACGAGTGAAATGTCGATATTGCGAATGAACGCGCGGCTCATGCGAGTGCTCGCCTGCCGCGCCGTAGCCTTGTGTGTAGGCGGGCTGCTCGTGCTCAGCGTTTCCTGTTCCGGCAAGCGCATCACAAAGGTAAATGTCGATCAGGTAACGGAGGGAATGTCAAAAAAGCAGGTGGAATCGATTCTGGGCCCGCCCAATTCGCTTACTACCGAGGACTTCGTGATCACGAAAAAAACAACTTACGTTTACCGGCAGGGCAAGGATACGGTCACAATCGTTTTCAAGGATGACAAAGTGCAGTCGAAAGACAGCACCTTGTCCGATTAATCTGCTGTAGCGGATTATTCTTACAGGTGACAGACTCGACGAGCATGCGCATTCCCGCCGAGCTGGAGCGGAAAATGGATGAAGCGATCGCGCGTTACCCGGGCGATCACAGGAGAAGCGCGGCGATGCCGCTATTGCATCTGTGGCAGGAACATTTTGGATTCATCAGTGACGAGGCGTTGCTGTGGATCGCGAAAAAGCTCGGCGTGCAGCCGATCAACATTCTCGAACTGGTTACCTTTTATCCAATGTTTCGCCAGCAGCCTGTCGGCAAGACCCATATTCGAGTCTGCCGCACACTTAGTTGCGCAATGACTGGGGGGTTTGAGGTGATGGAAAACTTGTGCACAGCGTTTGGAATTGCACGCCCACCTGACGGCGAAGGGATGCACAATCCTATTACGGTCAGTGCCGATGGAAATTACAGTGTCGAGTTTGTCGAATGCCTGGCAAGCTGCGGTACCGCGCCAGTCTGTATGATTGGCGAGGAGCTACACGAGAAAATCGATTCAAATTCTGTCGCAGATCTTGTACGCCACTGGCGATCAGCCACAGGTTCACCCGCCGGGGCGGCCAATCCGCAATCACACCCCCCCCACCCGCTCGAACATCGCCTGATTTTCAAAAATATCAGACGCCCGGATTGGACAACCGATATCGATTGTTACTTACACGACGGCGGTTACGAACAATTGAAGCAAGCACTGACTATGTCGCGCACCGACATCGTCAACAAAGTTAAGAATTCCGGGTTGCGCGGCCGCGGCGGCGCGGGCTTCTCCTGCGGCTTGAAATGGAGCTTTATCAAACCAGATGAGAAACGGCCGGTGTATTTGATTTGCAACGCCGACGAATCGGAGCCGGGTACCTTTAAGGACCGCTACATCATCCACGAAGATCCGCACCAGTTGCTCGAGGGAATTCTGATCTCTTGTTATGCGCTCAATGCGCGCACAGCCTACATCTACATACGAGGCGAATTTCCGGAGGGCGCGAAAATTCTGGAACGCGCCATCGAAGAAGCGCGGGCGCACAATTTTCTTGGGAAAAATATCCTCGGCTCCGGATTCGACGCCGAGGTTTACGTTCACCGCGGAGCGGGCGCTTACATTTGCGGAGAAGAAACTGGTCTAATCGAGTCGCTCGAAGGCAAACGCGGCTATCCACGGATCAAGCCACCTTACTTTCCAGCAGTGCTCGGCCTCTACATGTGCCCGACAATCGTCAACAACGTCGAAACGCTTTGCCATATAAAGCATATCATCGCCATGGGCGGCGCGGAATATGCGCGCCTCGGCCGACCCAACAATACAGGCACGCGAATTGTCTGTGTGAGCGGGGACGTGCAGCGGCCGGGCTACTTCGAAATTGAAGTCGGTGCGGTGACGATGGGCCAGTTGATCTACGAAATGGCTGGCGGCCTAACGCCTGGTCGAAAATTAAAGGCAGTCATTCCGGGCGGAAGCTCTGCGAAAGTCTTGCGCGCCGATGAACGATTTAAGCTCAAGCAGAGACAAGCGGATGGATCGACAATCGAACGAGAAATGTCGATTGATGAGATCCCGTTGGATTTCGATTCGCTCACAGCGGCGGGTTCGATGGCCGGTTCTGGCGGCGTTATCGTGCTCGACGATTCCCGCGACGTCGTCTGGGTACTAAATAACATTAACGAGTTCTACGCGCACGAGAGCTGCGGCCAATGTACACCATGCCGGGAAGGCTCTCTTTGGATGAAGAAAATCACCGACCGCATGTTGCGTGGCGGCGGAGTTGTGGAAGACCCACAGACTCTGAAGACCATTGGCGACAACATTGCCGGGCGCACGATTTGCGCATTTGGAGAAGCATGCGCGTGGCCGACGCAAAGTTTTGTCGAGAAATTTTCGGAGGAATTTGCGGCACGCGCACAGAAACCCGTTCCCCCGCCGCTTCCTCCTGAATACACCCCGGAAGAGTTAATTGAAGAAGAATTGATCCCAATCGCCCCGCTGGCGCACGATCCCGGCTGGGAAAAGCCGGAGCCAAAGGAACGATCTAGAACATGAATCAGGAAAGCAGGAACGCAGGAAACATTCTCAGAGAGTCGAAGCTGACCGAGCAAATTATTGCTTCCGCCATTCGGGTACACCGCGGGCTTGGTCCTGGATTTCTAGAATCAGTTTACGAGGAGGCGCTCGCTGTTGAATTCGCGCTCAGCGGAATCCAATTCATCCGTCAACACCCAGTGCCATTGTTCTATCGCGATCACCAGATCGGCGAACATCGTTTGGATTTCCTGATTGAAGGCAAGATCGTCGTTGAGCTGAAAGCGATTAGCAGATTGGAGGACATTCATTTCGCAATTGGTCGTAGTTACCTCAAAGCCACAGGCCTTAACGATGGTTTGCTATTCAACTTTGCGACCGCGCCGTTAACGATAAAACGTTTCTGCCGCGAGCTTCCGATGCCGCACGAAAAGGTGGACCCTGTTCTGTAATTCCCATGTTTCCTCTCTTCCTGCTTTCCTGATTCACTGATGCCTTCCGAATCTTCAGTTCCCTTGTTCAACGTTCAGATTGATGGCGCGTGGCATCAGTTTCCCAAGGGCACGCGCGTGATCGAGGCATGCGAGCAGGCTGGGCGCTATGTGCCGCGCTATTGTTACCACAAAAAGCTCAGCTCGCCCGGCAATTGCCGGATGTGTTTGATCGAAATGGGCTTTCCGAGACTCGGCCCGGATCGCACGCCTGAGCTCGGCGCCGATGGCAAACCGATCGTCAATTGGATGCCGCGTCCGCAAATTTCCTGTGCTCAGGATGTTTCCGAAGGACTGGCTGTTCGCACCGACTCGCCGCTGGTGAAGGAGTGCCAGCGCGGAGTCATGGAGTTTCTCCTCATTAATCATCCGCTCGATTGCCCGATTTGCGATCAAGCTGGTGAATGCGGTTTACAGGAGTTCAGCGTCGATTTCGGCGATTCGAAATCGCGTTTTCTCGAACACAAAGTCAAGAAACCGAAAAATGTGCTGATCGGTCCGCGGGTGACTCTGGATGACGAGCGTTGCATTCTTTGTTCGCGCTGCATCCGTTTTTGCCAGGAAATCGCGCACGACGACGTCCTCGGTTTCGTTGACCGCGGCAGTTATACCGTGCTGACAGCGCACCCGGGGAAGCGGCTGGAAAATAATTATTCTCTCAACACAGTCGACATCTGCCCGGTCGGCGCGCTGACGTCGACGGATTTTCGCTTCAAAATGCGCGTCTGGTTCCTGAAAGAAACGAAGAGCATCTGCACGAGTTGCGCTACCGGCTGCAACACCATCATCGGCAGTCGTGAGGACGTGATCTATCGCCAAACACCGCGAGACAACGATCACGTCAATTCCTCCTGGATGTGCGATTATGGCCGGCTCAACTTCAAATTTCTTGAAGCTGAGAACCGTTTGCTCGAGCCGCAGATTCGTTCCGATGGGAGACTTGTCGCTGTCGATTGGCCGATGGCGATCGAGCAGGCGGCGCTTCAACTGAAACAGTTTTCCGGTGCTGAGATTGCCATCATCGCGTCGGGCCGGATGACGAACGAGGAGCTGTGGCTAACGTTGCAATTGGCGAAGTCGTTAGGAGTACAGATGATCGACATTGTCCCGCGCCGCGGCCCCGGTGATGACATTTTGTTGAGCCAAGATCGAAATCCGAACACCCACGGCGCGCGACTCATTTTTGGGTCCACATCTGAACCGGGCGCAAACCTGCTCTCGATCGCTGACGCGGTGAAATCCGGCCAAATCAAGGCGCTCGCAATCTTTAAAGAAAACACGATGCATTTGGGCATAGCTGTCGAACAACTCGCGCAGCTTCCTGTATTCATTGCGATGAATATTTTGCCAAACGATGCGACCGAAAAAGCGACTGTCGTTTTACCCGCGTGCGGTTTTGCCGAAAAACGCGGCTCAATGATCAACGGCAAAGGACGATTGCAGCGATTGAACCGCGCCGTGCGCCCGCCCGGCAATGCGCGCGATGATTGGGAGATTTTGCGAGATCTGCTCCAGGCAGTCGGCGGAGACGACTCGCTTCTTTCAATCGATGATGTCTTTCGCCGGATCAGCGAGACAGTTCCGCAGTTCGCTGGGTTGACCCTAAGCAGGATCGAAGACGTCGGCGTGCACATATTGCAAATTGAAGAATTACCCCCCATGCATCCCAGCGACGAAGAGGCAATCGAGCAAGCGATCGCGATCCAGGCAAGACGCCGCGCAGTCCACTCACACTGAGATGGATTTTACTTTCGTCGTCATCTCACTGCTGAAAATTGTCGGCATCCTGTTTCTTGTGATTCTGCCGATGGTTTCGTACGCGGTTTACGCCGAGAGACGCGTGAGCGCGTTCATTCAAGACAGGCTGGGACCGAATCGCGTCGGACCTGCTGGTCTATTCCAGCCAATTGCGGATATGTTCAAGTTGCTGCTGAAAGAAGATTTCACGCCCGCCAACGTAAACACTTTTTATTACTGGCTCGCACCGTGCCTCGCCGTGATGCCGGCGATCATCACAATCGCGGTGGTACCATTCGGCAGCACGCTTTTCGGCGTTCCGATGGTGATTGCGGATGTAAACGTAGGAATTCTTTTCGTGTTCGCTATCGCATCGCTTGGCGTTTACGGAATCGTTATCGGCGGCTGGGCATCCAATTCCAAATACCCATTCCTTGGCGGTATCCGTTCGAGTGCACAAATGCTCTCCTATGAACTCTCGCTTGGGCTGGCGGTCATCCCGGTTTTTCTCCTAGTTGGAAATTTACGTCTGACCAGCGTGGTGCGTTACCAGATTGAGCACGGCTGGTCTATCGCGCCGTTTGTTGGCGACTGGACGAACCCGTGGAAATGGCTGCTCACCGTTCCCATGGTCATTTCCTTCCTCGTGTTCATGATCGCAATCTTCGCAGAGACAAATCGGCTGCCATTTGATTTGCCGGAAGCTGAACAGGAGTTGGCCGGTGGTTATAACACCGAATACAGTTCGATGAAGTTCGCCTTGTATTTTCTCGGCGAATACGCCGCGATGATCACCGGCTCCGCTGTGATCGTCACATTATTCTTCGGCGGCTGGCATTTGCCCGGAATTCCGGACGGCTCACACGGCTGGATTTTCGGTCTGATTAACATCGTCGTTTTCTTCGGAAAAGTCGCGGTCATGATTTTCGTCTTTATGTGGGTACGCTGGACACTTCCTCGGTTCCGCTATGACCAACTGATGCGGCTTGGTTGGCTTTTCTTTTTCGAAATTGCACTTGTAAACATTTTTGTTGTCGCAGCAATTTTGTCTTTCGTTCGATTATGAATCTGGAAACCACGAAGCCAGGAGGAATCGATACATCTTCAATCCTGGATTCCTGGGTTCTAGATTAGCAAATCATGACTGTTACTGTTCCGCGACCGAAACTGAACTGGCGAGAGCGATTTTATCTGCCGGCCATCCTCGCTGGTCTGGTAATAACGTTTAAGCATTTTAAGAACATGCTGTTCGGACGCACCAAGGTCACCATGCAATATCCCGAGCAGAGATGGGACAGTAATCTCCCCGACCACTACCGCGGAGCGCCGGCGCTGGTGAGGGATGAGGATGGCCGCGTGCGTTGCGTCGCGTGCCAGCTCTGCGAATTCATTTGTCCGCCACGCGCGATCAAGATTATTCCCGGTGAAATCCCTTCAAAAGATCGCTTCGCGAAAGTGGAGAAGTATCCGGAGGCATTCGATATCGACATGATCCGCTGCATATTTTGTGGGATGTGTGAGGAGGTTTGCCCAGAACAGGCAATTTACCTCCGGAAAGATTATGCCATTACTGGCTTCACGCGCGCGGAGATGGTGCATCACAAGGAGAAGTTGCTCGAAATCGGGGGAGTAATGCACGGCGTGGTGCTCAAATGGAACGAAAAGAAATGAGCAGATCCGGTGTGGTGGAGTGTTGGAGTATTAGACGGCTGGTCAGCGCCAGGAATCCATTTCTCCACTGCTCCAGTGCTCCATCAGTCCATTAACCGATGTCGCCATTTCTATTTTGGCTGTTTGCTTCGTTGACGGTGATTTTTGGCGCAGCGGTTGTCATTAACCGCAATCCCGTGGCGAGCGCACTAAGTCTCGTCGCCTCTTTCCTGGGACTCGCGGCACTATTCATGTCTCTAGACGCTTACTTTGTCGGGATCATTCAGGTGCTGGTTTACGCGGGCGCCGTAATGGTGCTTTTTCTTTTTATCGTCATGCTTCTTAACCTGCAGGCCGAGGAACGGCGTCGAATCAATTGGCTCGCTGCCGCGGGCGGCATCACCGTGGCGGTTATTCTGCTCGTTCAGATTGCCGTTACGATCGGGCGCTTCGAAGCCGCACGACAGGCTTTTCCGCCGCTCGCAAGGTCAACCGACGATGTTTGGAATATCGGTGCGCTGCTTTTTAGCAATTACAATCTGCCGTTTCAAATCGTCGGCGTTCTCGTGTTGGTGGCGACTATTGGCGTGGTGCTTTTGAGCAAACGCGAGCCTCGATAAACATGGTCACGCTGGGCGATTATCTCCTCGTAAGCGGCGTTCTTTTCTCGATTGGCTTTGCCGGAGTGATGTTGCGACGCAATCTGATCATCATTCTTATGTCACTAGAGCTGATGTTGAACGCGGCGAACTTGTCGCTCGTCGCTTTTTCGCGATTCCGTGTCGATTCAAGCGGGCTGCCCAATTACAACGCGCAGGTGTTCGTCTTTTTCATCATCACAGTGGCAGCTGCCGAAGTAGCGGTGGGTCTCGCGATTCTCGTCGCGCTGTTTCGCGCGAGACAGACGACGGACGTGAAAGACATCAGCAGTTTGAAATTTTAAGTCAGCGAATCCAATGAACTCATTCTTGCCATGGATCATTCTGCTCGCGCCGCTGGTTAGCGCGGCCCTAATCACGCTGTTTACGCTTCGGTGGAAAACCTTGAGCAGTTCGATCTCAATCGCTGCCGTCCTCGTAAGTTTCACCTGCAGTTGTCTTATTTTTGCGCACCGAACTGCCACCGCGGCTGAGTTCACATGGATCAATATCAGCGGCGCCTTCCAAGTCCCGCTTGGCCTAACGCTGGATCAGTTGAGCAGGACGATGGTCGTGCTCGTGTCCGGCATTGGGGCAGCCATTCACATCTACTCGCTGGGTTACATGCGAGACGACGAAGGCAAGTCTCGTTATTTCGCGGCCTTGTCGCTCTTCATGTTCGCGATGCTCGGTATCGTTCTCGCGAATAATTTCGTCATGCTTTTCATCTTCTGGGAATTGGTCGGCTTTACCTCTTATGTGTTGATCGGCCACTGGTTCTATCGCGATGCCGCTGCAGATGCGGCCAACAAAGCATTCATCACCACGCGTATTGGTGATTTTGGATTCATGATTGGAATCCTGATGCTTTGGATGGCGGCCGGATCTGTCGTTTTCACTGAGATGGCGCCGCGAATGGCAACATTAGCGGGTCATCCACCGTTTCTGACAATTGTCGCCCTGTTGATCTTCTGCGGCGCCGTCGGCAAGTCAGCCCAATTTCCGCTGCACGTCTGGTTGCCAGACGCGATGGAAGGTCCGACGCCAATTTCAGCGCTGATTCACGCCGCGACAATGGTCGCGGCAGGTGTTTACATGCTGGTCCGTGTTGCGTTCGTCATTCAAGCTTCGCACACCGCGCTTCTGATCATCGCCTGGATCGGCACAATTACCGCAGTGATGGCTGCGTTAATCGCAACGCAGCAGAACGACATCAAGCGAATTCTCGCCTACTCCACGTTGTCACAGCTTGGCTACATGGTGATGGCCGTGGGTCTCGCCTCGAGTGATGCAGCCATGTTTCACCTGTTCACGCATGCGTTCTTTAAAGCGCTTCTGTTCCTCGCCGCCGGATCGGTCATCGTGATGCTTCATCACGAACAGGACATTTGGAAAATGGGAGGGCTTTCGCGCAAACTTCCGATCACATTTATTACTTTCGTTGTCGGCGCGCTGGCATTGATCGGCTGCCCGCCGTTTAGCGGCTTTTTCAGCAAAGACGCAATTCTCGCGCTGGCATACGAACGCAACACTCCGATTTTCTTCCTGGCATTATTCACGGCCTTCCTGACTGCTTTCTACGTGATCCGCCTCCTCGTGATCGTCTTCTTCGGAGAACCGCGTAGCAACATCGCGCGCGAAAGTCGCGAATCACCACCGGTAATGACGGTGCCGTTGATTGTCCTCTCTCTTCTGGCGACACTCGGCGGATTTGCGTTCTTCGCGCGAAACTTCCTCGCACTCCCAGTCGAAAAGGAAATTGCAATCATTGTTCCCGCGCTTGCGATCGCCGCGTTGATTGTAGGAGGTGGGCTGGCGATTGCTCTTTATCGCAATCGGCTCACTGAACCGGTGAAAGACCTGGAGCTATTGCGCCACAAATTTTATTTCGATGAGGCCTACAGCTGGCTGATTTATTGGACACAAGAACTCCTCGCGCGCGTGTCAGCTTTCGTTGATCGATGGATTATCGATGCTGGAGCGGTGGGCGGAAGCAGCCGTGGAACTTGGGGCATCGGCGCTCTCTTGCGGCTGGTTCAAGTAGGAAATCTCCAAGGTTACGTGTTCCTGTTTGGTTTGGGTGTGGTTGCCGTCATCTATTTCGCCGTTTTCCGTTAATGGTTCTCTTTACAATTTTTTGTCCTATCATGGCGGCGATTTTGATCGTCGCCGGCGCGCCTGCTCGTAAGACGGCGTTCGCCGCCTCGGTTTTGACCTTTGCCGCGGCACTCTTTCTTCTTATCTCCTTTGACCGGGGGCAACACAATTTCCAGCACGTTACGTCGTTTACCATATCTCCCGAGTGGCGACTCAGCTTCACGACGGGAATCGACGGCCTGAGCCTCGTAATGCTTCTGCTTGCCACGATTGTTACGTTGGCTGCGGTGTGGTTCGCCGGAACAATCGAGAAACACGAAAATGCATTCTATGCATGTCTGTTGTTCATTTCGGGCGGTGCAATTGGCGCATTTGCGTCAATCGATTTGTTTTTTTTCTATGCATTTCACGAGCTAGCCCTGATTCCCACATTTTTGTTGATTGGAATCTGGGGGAGCGGAAATCGAGTCGCGGCAGCATGGAAAATTACAATCTATCTTGCGATCGGAAGTTTTATTTTGCTGCTTGGCCTGATCCTGCTGTATCAAAGCATTCCGGCAGCATCACGCAGCTTTGACATTCGCGCGTTGCAGGCTGCCGCAAACGCGGGGCAAATCACAGCAGACGCACAACGTCATGTTTACCTGCTGTTGCTTATCGGCTTTGGAATTCTCGTTTCCCTTTTCCCATTTCACACCTGGGCGCCGGAAGCTTACGCTTCGGCGCCCGCTCCGGCGGCGATGTTGCACGCAGGAGTGCTAAAGAAATTTGGGCTGTACGGCCTTTTACGTCTCGCCATTCCCCTGCTGCCGGAGGGCGCGCGTCATTGGGCGAATCTGCTCGTGATCCTGCTGCTCGGTAACATCATTTACGTAGGGCTGGTTACCATTGCCCAGAAGCGTCTCGATTGGATGCTCGGTTATTCGAGTGTGATGCACATCGGCTATATCTTTCTAGGGATTGCCAGTGCCGGTATTCTTGGTGTGACCGGTGCGGCTGTGTTGATGTTCGCTCATGGTCTGTCAATCGCGCTGCTGTTTGCGATGGCTGGTGAATTACGGCAGCGGACAGGCACATTGGTTTTTGGTGAACTTGGCGGTCTGGGCAGAGTGATGCCTTTTGCCGGGCTCGCCTTCGGATTTGGCGTGTTCGCTGCGATCGGTCTTCCAGGCTTGGCGAACTTTGCCGGTGAAATCATGATCTTTTTTGGCTCCTTCAAGAACGGCTGGGTAGTGGGCCGCTTTCACATTTTTCAAATCGCCACAGTGCTCGCGCTTTGGGGAGTGGTGATCTCGACGGTTTACATGCTGCGCGCCTATCGCAAAACCTTCATGGGCACGCCAAACGAGAAGTGGAAGGAAGTTGTCGATCTGCGGCCGGCGCTGCGTCTGCCAGTTGCCCTGCTGGTGGGTGCGCTTCTTTGCTACGGATTCTTTCCGCAATTCTTAGTGCGAATGGTGGCGCCAAAGTTTCGCGCTTATTTGTCTGCGAATAGAAGCCATCTCATAGATGAGCAGGGCTGTAGCCACGGTACTGTCCGCCGTCCGCACGCCGTTACTCCAGACGAAGGAAACGCCCCACCGGGGCGTGGCTACAACATTTGTGAGATAGCTTGCAGATGATGAGGATCACAGCGCCAGAACTTGAGATTGCGGTGCTGGTGCTGGGAATGGTGATCCTGATGGTCGAGGCGTTTGCTGGGAAGATCGACAAACGAATTCTGGCATTCGCGGCAATTGCCGGTCTGTGGATAATTCTTATCGCCAGCTTCCTGGTAGCTCCATATCCCTCCCCGAATCAAGCGACCGGTTTCTGGAGCTTTTATACCGCCGACGGGTTATCGATCTTCTTCAAACAGTTCGCGCTGCTGAGCACGATTCTCGTGCTCATTATGATGATCGACTATGCCCCGGTAGTGCGCAGATCCTTTCCAGATACGCGGGACGGACTGGGCGAATTTTTCGCAGTGCCAATGTTCACCTGCGCCGGACTGATGTATCTGGTGTCGGCCATCGATTTCGTCTTCATCTTTGTCTCCCTCGAGCTGGTGACGATATCCTTTTATGTGCTCGTCAGCTTTACCCGGCGGAATCCGCTCACTCTGGAAGCGGGCGCGAAATATCTGGTGCTCAGCGCGCTCTCAACGGCGTTTCTGGTGTACGGCATCGCCTGGATATTCGGCGTAACCGGCCAGACAAATTTGCACCGACTCACAGAAGCGCTCGCGAATCCGTCAGCCGATCGCGGTGCAGTGCTGCTCGGCATGGTTTTTGTCCTGGTCGCGCTTGGTTTTAAGATTGCGGCGGTGCCATTTCAAATTTGGGTGCCGGACGTTTATCAAGGTGCACCTACGCCGGTGACCGCCTATCTCTCTGTTGCTTCAAAGGCGGCGGGCTTTGTTGTGCTGCTACGAGTTTTACTGCCGTTCGTGGCGCTGCCGCAAATACAGCGACTGCTCGTTTTAATCGCGCTGCTGACGTTGATTTACGGAAATCTCGCAGCCCTGCCCCAGACAAACCTGAAGCGCCTACTTGCTTATTCCAGCATCGCGCATGCGGGCTATCTGCTTATCGGAGTCGTCTGCTTCGACGCTCGCGCGGTCACTTTCTATCTCGCGGCTTACTTGCTGATGACCCTCCTTAGTTTCGCAGTCTTGATCATTGTCGCGCAGCAGACTGGTGAAGAGATTTCCGACTTTGATGGTCTTGCCAAACGTTCGCCCTTTCTCGCGTTCGCGATGTTGATCGGGATGCTGTCGCTGGCGGGCCTGCCGTTTACGGCAGGGTTTTTGGGAAAGTTTTTTATCTTCTACGCCGCGGTTTTGCAGCGTCAGATGGCGCTCCTCGTTGTTGGAGTAATCACTGTTGGCTGCGGATTCTACTACTATCTCAAAGTTGTTCGCGCGATGTACTGGCAGACCGGCGTCAACACGGACAAGATCTCTGTGAACGGGCTATCACGCCTCACGATAAGCGCATTAGTTATCGGGACGATTTGGCTGGGCGTTTATCCGCAGCCCATCCTGGACGCGTTGCAGCGATAGAAGGAAGCGGGATAAACCCCTAGAGATTAGCGTGGCGGACCGGAATCCGTGATTCCTCGGGCTGAAGCTAGTCGCTCAGCTCGACATTCCAGTAAGCGAGATCGACAAAGTGCTTCCAGAGGTCGTGCTGCGGCCCGGAAAACGTGATCTGAACGAACGGGCGCCACTTCGGACGCTTCGGTTTGCGAATCAAAGTCATGTGCGCTTCGCGCGGGAGCCGGTTGCCCTTGCGGGTATTGCAGGCGATGCATGAGCAAACCACGTTTTCCCAAGTCGTCGTTCCTCCACGATCGCGCGGCACGACGTGATCGAGATTGAGTTCGCTTCGATCGAAAACCTCACCGCAGTATTGGCAGGTGTTCTTGTCCCGCTCAAAGACGTTGTGTCGGGTAAACTTTACTTCCTTTTTCGGAAGCCGATCGAAGACCAGCAGCACGATCACTCGCGGGATACGAATCTTGAACGAAATGGTCGTGACCACCTCGTGATCTGGCGCGTTTGCGGATAGATCGCGCCAGCTTTCGAAATCGTGCGTCAGGAAATTGTTGGTCTCATCAGACGAAACAATCTGAGCATGACCGGCATACACCAGCGCAAAGGCACGACGGGCCGAGCAGATGTTCACCGCCTGCCACAGGCGGTTTAGCACCAGAACCTGACTGTTTAACGACGTATGCAAATCTCCAGGACTAGCTGCGGTCTCGCCCGTGTTTTGCGGACTTCCGCGTAAATTTTCGCGACGGTACCACTGGCATTTTTCGCTGTCAACGGAGCCGGCTTGGGATGGCACTGGCCGGGCAACTCGGTCAAATCCACTTGTCCATCTGTTTATTCGTGTCCATTCGTGGTTGATGACAGCGCAATTTCCAGCCGAGCAGACTGACTCTGGAGAATTTCAACGGCAGGAGGACGCGTTCCGTGAATGGATCTCTAACGATGGTTCGACTCCCTACCCGGCCGCTGCCGGTCGATATCATCTCTATGTTTCGCTCGCGTGTCCCTGGGCTAGTCGCACTGTCATTTTCCGAAAACTAAAAGGTCTGGAAGACATCGTCGGTATGACAGTTGTCGATCCGATCAGGGACGAGAAAGGCTGGGCGTTTCGCGATCCCTCCGACAAGACTCCGCCGGGTGCGCCATTTGAATCAACCGATCCGGTCAACGGCTTTCATTTCTTGAGCGAAGCCTACAAAGCGACGGCCCAAGATTATGACGAGCGCGTCACTGTCCCGGTACTTTGGGACAAGCAAACGCGTCGGATCGTTAACAATTGCGAGGACGACATTTGTCGCATGTTCAATGACGTATTTAATAAGTTCGCCAAAAATAAAAACGTCGATTTTTTCCCGAAAGAGATCGAAGCCGAACACGCGAAGCTTTCTGGTTTTCTGTATGACAATGTAAACAACGGCGTTTACCGCGCGGGTTTTGCCACCCGCCAGCGGCCCTACGAGATTGCGTGCCGCAGAGTTTTTGCAGCGCTCGATGAACTCGAAGAGCGTTTGTCGAAAAGTCGCTACCTGTTTCGAGGTCAAATTGTCGAGGCGGACTGGCGACTTTTTTGCACGCTTGTTCGCTTCGATGCCGTCTACCACAGCCATTTCAAGTGCAATCTACGGCGCATCGTCGATTACCCAAACTTGCAAGGTTATTTGATGGATTTGTATCAGCAGCCGGGTATCGCAGAGACCGTGAACTTCGATCACATCAAGCGCCACTATTACATGACGCACACTGAAATTAATCCGACTCGAATCGTCCCCATCGGTCCGACGCTTGATCTGGGAAAACCGCACAATCGCGAGAGTTTGGTCTAGGAGAAGCGAGCGGCTGCTTGGCGAGCACGATGCCTTGCCCTCCAGAATGCTTCGATCTGTTCCAACGTGCGTCCCTTCGTTTCCGGAACACAATAGTAGGCAAAGAGCCACGATGCCACCGAAGCAAACGCATAAAGCAGAAACGTCGAGCTTGCGCCGAGTTTCTCGATCAATGTCAGAAAAGTAAGCGAGACGACCAGGTTCGAAGCCCAGTTAAACGTGGCCGCCATACCCTCGGCGAGACCGCGAATTTTTAGCGGATAAATCTCGGCAATCAAGAGCCAGAAGATTGGTCCGAGGCTGATTGCAAATGCGGCGACATATCCCATCAAGCAAATCACAGCAATCCAGGCGAGCTGCACCGATGGATTTGAGATGCGGAAACTCAAGCCGAGCATGCCAAGCGTGACGATCATTCCGGCAATACCGACGAGCAACAGCGGCCGGCGCCCGGTGCGATCAATCAAGAACATCGCGAGAATTGTCATGCCCACGTTTACGACGCCGACGCCCACAGTCGCCAGAATTGCACCGGAAGCGGAGTTGAATCCAGCGGCCTGAAGAATTTTTGGCGCGTAATAAATCACCGTGTTGATGCCGGTAATCTGTTGGAAGATGGCGAGGCCCAATCCAACAATGAGAGCAGGGCGCACCTGCGGGCTCAGCAAATCGGCCCAGCGTCCGCTTTCAGTCTGCTTGGCCAGGCTCGCCTTGATCTCTGCGACTTCGAGATCGACGTCGGCAACATCGCGAATGCGAGCGAGCACGCGGTGCGCGACATCGTGTTGACCGCCGCGAATGAGCCAGCGCGGCGTTTCCGGCAGAAAAAACATGCCGGCGCCGAAGACCACCGCCGGAGCGACAGCCAGACCTAACATCCATCTCCAGCCTTCCATCCTGGCGAAACCGTAATCGGTGAGATACGCAACGACGATCCCGATGGTAACGGCGAGTTGAAAAAGCGATACGACCCAGCCCCGCGCGTGGGAAGGCGCAACCTCGGAGAGATAAACCGGGACGTTTGTTGAGGCGAGGCCAATTGCCAATCCGAGAATAACGCGGCTCACGATCAGGATCGCAGGTGACGGCGCCATGGCGCTGGCGAGCGCACCGATTCCAAAGATTGCCGCTGTCACCAGCAATACTCTTCGCCGGCCAAAAAGATCGGCGGCCTTTCCACCAACGATCGCGCCGATGATCGCACCTAGCAGAACGCCGCTGACGACAATTTCCTCGTCTGCAGTCGTCAGGCCAAATTCGCGTTTGATAAAAATGAGCGCGCCCGAGATGACGCCTGTGTCGTAGCCGAAAAGAAGCCCACCCAATGCGGCGAACAATGCTGCGATGTAAACGAACCTCGTGCCGTGCAGCTGCGCCTTGCCTGATGTGGCAATCTCTTTGCCGACCATAATTTTCGATCTTACTCAGCCATAGGACCGCGAGAAAATCCGATAATCGAAATTCGGACTTCCAAATTTCCTGGACAGCGACTTTACGCAATGATTTTAATCACCGTTCAGGCCCCGGCGGCATTAGCAACTTTATCGGTAATAGCGAAGCGAGCCTGAGGGAACGCGAGCGTCGCTGTTATCTACAAGTTTTAGCTTCGAGGTTTCATCGTAACCGCACTGGTTTCCATCAGGGAAAACGTGGCAACTTAGGAGTGAAATCGGGCTGATACAGTCGTTTTTCACCGTCCGCGTATTCCGCGAATTCGTCCGCTGAAAAGATCGAACAGACTGTCTGTTTCAAACTGGCAAATAGCCTTTGCTAGCGCGCCAATTCTCCATACAGTCGTGCGCTTCAGCGCGACCCAACAATGGACTTCCTGGCCTTAAACATTCTCAACTTAGGCGTGCCACTGTCGATGGTCTGCGCAGTGATTGGCCTCGCGTTCGCTTTTTGTCTCATCGCGGTTGTGATTCGCGCGCCATCGGGAAGTGAGCGCATGCGAGAGATCTCTGACGCCGTGCAGGAAGGCGCCAAAGCGTATTTGAATCGGCAAGTCAAGACGATCAGCGTGATCGCAGTAGTGATTTTTATCTTGCTGTTCGTCTTTAAAGATCATCCCACGGCAATTGGATTCGTGATCGGCGCTTTCTGTTCGCTAGCGGCAGGTTTCATCGGCATGCGCGTGGCTGTGCTGGCAAATGTCCGCACGGCGCAGGCCGCCACAGTCGCGCGACTCGGTGCGTTACGGATGGCGTTCAACGGTGGCTCGGTAACTGGTTTGCTTGTAGTTGGGCTGGCGTTGCTCTCGGTCTCGATCTTTTACACGATCGCGGCAAAGCTGATCGGCAGCGACGCAGCGGTTCGCAGCCTGGTTGGACTAGCCTTGGGTGGCAGTCTCATTAGCGTTTTCGCGCGACTGGGCGGCGGCATTTACACCAAAGCGGCGGATGTAGGCGCCGACTTGGTGGGCAAGATTGAGAGCGGTCTCGAAGAAGATGATCCGCGAAACCCGGCTGTAATCGCTGATAACGTCGGCGATAACGTAGGCGATTGCGCCGGCATGGCTGCCGATGTTTTTGAAACTTACGCCGTCAGTTTGGTCGGCGCGATCCTGGCAGGTCTGTTGACGCTTTCCGGGAATCCAGCGGCAATTGTTTATCCGTTCGTGCTTGGCGGTATTTCCGTACTGGGCGCGATTTGCGGAATTGTCTTTGTAAACGTGGCGCGCGGGAAGCCAACGGCTGTGTTGATGGGCGCGGTGATGATCAACGCGCTGATCTCTGCAATTCTATTTTGGCCGGTCACACGTAGCCTTTTCCCAGCAGGCGTAATCATCGATGGCCTGTTGCGGTCCCCTGCTCAATTGTATTTTGCCTCGCTGGTCGGTCTCATATTGACTCCGATCATCGTCGCGCTGACCAATTACTATACTTCATCGCACTTTCGGCCGGTCCAAAAAATTGCACATGCATCCGAGACCGGGCACGCCACGAACATCATTGCTGGGTTGGCGGCCGGAGAACACGCTACTGCGTTGCCCGTGCTATTCATCGGAGCAGCGATCCTGCTTACCTTTCATTTCGCAGGGCTCTATGGAATTGCGATTGCGGTGATGTCGATGCTGTCCATGGCTGGCGTCATCATCTCCCTCGATTCATTTGGCCCGATCACAGATAACGCCGGCGGCGTAGCCGTAATGGCCCATTTGCCGAAGGAAGTTCGCGTTGTGACGGATGACTTGGATGCAGTTGGGAACACCATGAAAGCTGTCACAAAAGGTTATGCGATCGCTTCAGCGGGATTAGCGGCCCTGGTTTTATTTGGCGCGTATGTGGAGGAATTGCGCGGGCATATCACCGCTGGCGGCGGAGTGTTTTCGTATCAATTCTCCCTCAGCGACCCGAAAGTGATCATCGGGCTTTTCATCGGTGGACTTCTGCCATTCACGTTCACGGCATTTAGCATGGACGCGGTAGGCAAGGCAGCCGGCGCGGTTGTGCGCGAAGTGCGCCGGCAATTGCAGGCCAAACCAGGGATCCTGACTGGGCACGACAGGCCAGAATACGGAACTTGCGTAGACATCGTAACGAAGGCGGCTTTACGAGAGATGATCATTCCCGCATTGTTGCCGCTGGTCGCTGTGATCCTGGTAGCCGTCATTAAGCCGCTGGGGCCAGTCGTTCTGGGCGGGCTGCTCGTTGGCACAATCGTCACGGGATTATTCATCGCCATCGCAATGACATCGGGCGGCGCCGCATGGGACAATGCGAAAAAGTTTATCGAGGAAGGAAATCTCGGTGGCAAAGGCTCTTTTGCTCACGCCGCAGCAGTCACGGGGGATACGGTGGGCGATCCGTACAAAGACACCGCCGGGCCTGCAATCAATCCGATGATCAAAGTCGTCAATATTCTGGCGATCTTGATCATCCCCATCTTTTTTTAGATAGGGGCGATTGACCTCAATCGCCTGGCGATTCGGGTGAACCGCCGCCACCATTGTTATCTAAATCGCTTGGTTTAATTAGCAACGCGTGGCAGAATGCACGCCTTCTTCTCCATGCGTAGCGCTTCAGCATCGCCCGCACGAATCAAATTTTGGGGGACGCGCGGCTCCATAGGGGTGCCGGGCGTCGGCACCGTCCGTTACGGTGGCAATACCACTTGTGTAGAAGTCCGCGCAGACGGCGAAATTATTGTGCTCGACGCCGGGTCTGGGATCCGTCCGCTCGGGAGCGCGTTGCACAGGGAATTCGGCACGAATCCAATCAAGCTCTCGCTGCTAATAACCCACGCTCATTGGGACCACATCCAGGGTCTGCCTTTTTTCTCGCCGGTATATGACAAGAAAAATGAGATCTGCATACTTGGCTACAACGGCCTCGACACAACCTTTAGCGAAATTCTTGCCGAGCCGATGAAAGCACCATTCTTCCCGGTAGCAATGCGCGAACTCCCCGGCAGCATCGATATTAAGGCGCTAACCGAAATGGCGTTCTCTGTCGGCAAGGTGCAGGTGCGCGCAAGGTTTGTAAATCATCCAGGCGTTTGCGCCGGGTATCGCCTCCTTACCAGCGCTGGTTCGATCGCTTTCCTGCCTGATCACGAACCGTACGATTTTCTGCATTCATCCCGTGGAAATAAGATGAGTGCTGAACAAGCAAACAAAACTGGCGCGGAGGAGCGGGCTAGCCTGATTCAATTTCTCCATGGCAGCGATATTCTGATTCTTGATGCGCAATACACCGACGAGGAGTATCAAAAGCACATTGGTTGGGGACACGGTTCGGTCTCCAGCGTCGTTTCGCTCGCGCTCGAGGCGGAAGTCCACAGGCTTTTACTTTTCCATCACGACCCGGGTCATGATGATCAGATGGTGGACAAAATGGTGAAATGCGCTCGCGCGCTCATAGCAAAGAGCGGGAAGTCACTGGAAGTCGAAGCCGCTCAAGAAGGCACTGAGATCTTGCTCGAGCCGAAGATCCCGGCCTAATCGAGGATCGCAAAGTCGATTGCGCTCGACTTGCAGCAATCGATATCGGTCCTTAATTTTCTCGCTCGTTGCCTCGTGGTGTAACGGTAGCACTAGAGACTCTGAATCTCTCTGTCTAGGTTCGAATCCTAGCGAGGCAGCCACGTAAAAGACCTGGCCGTCTCACGTGGTACGCAGCATCACCGTCCATCAAGCCGCGTGCGCAAAGCGTTTGCGTGGTTCGAATCCTGGCGAGGCCTACGATTTAGCCATCAACGATTCGCCAATTGCCCGCGCTCCGCTTGCAATCGCAGCTGTCCGCATGCGGCATCGATGTCATGGCCTTTCTCGCGCCGCAACGTCGCCGGAATCCCTTCCGCCTGTAAGATGGATAAGAATTTTTCCTGGCGCTTCTCTGACGGTCGCGTCCAAGGCAGACCAGAGACGCTATTGTACGGAATCAAATTCACTTTTGCCGAGAGCCGGCGTGCGTGGCGAGAAAGAAGACGCGCCTGCTGGTCGGTATCATTCACGTCTGCGATCAAGACGTATTCGAAAGTGAGCCGCTGCTTCTTGTGACGATTGTAGTAGTCGCACGCCGAAAGCAAGGTCTCCACGTTGTAACGGCGATTGATTGGCATGATCCGGTTACGAACTTCGTCGGTGGCACCGTGCAGAGAAACGGCAAGCCGAATTTGCAAAGGTTCCTCAGCAAGTTTGCGAATTTGTGGCGCCAGCCCGCTGGTTGAAACCGTGATGTGCCGCGCACCGATCGCGAGGCCCCATGGCGCATTAATGATGCGTATGGCGCGCAACACGTTCTCGAAATTCGCAAGCGGTTCGCCCATCCCCATGAAGACCACGTTGTCGATCTTCTTTGCAGCCTCACACTCAACCGCGATGATTTGGTCAACAATCTCGTTTGCGCTCAGGTTGCGAGAAAAACCTTCCAAACCGCTTGCGCAAAATTTGCAGCCGTACGCGCACCCTACCTGGGTCGAGACGCAGATCGTCTGCCGGTCCGACCTTGCTCCGTAAAGCGCCGGCGACGCCGGAATCAAAACAGATTCGATCAGACTTCCGTCGGCCAAACGAAATAGAAACTTCCGGGTGCTGTCGCGCGTGCCGAGCACGCGCACGAGGTCGATCCTGTTGAAGGAAAATATCTCCATAAGCCGCGTACGCAGCGGTCGCGGCAAATCGCTCATCTCGTCGATCGCGTTGACGTGCTTTTTGTAAAGCCAGTCAGTGATCTGGCCAGCGCGATACGAAGCTTCGCCCAAGTCGCCAAGCTGCTCCTGAAGCTGGCAAAAAAGGATGGATTTGATGTCGATTTTGCCGGCGTTCCTCACGACAAAGTCTATCGAACACCACGGCTTCCATCAAACAGGTTTAAAGCAAGGTTCGTTGGCGTGAGAAAGTGCTTCGCAACGCGTGCGGTTCTGTTTTTGGTGTACAGCCGACCAAATGGCAACGTATCGGAAATCAGATCAACGCCACGATGATCTTTCGCAAACAAGACGCGCAAGAGAAATGGCAGACACGAAACAGTCCTAGTGAAACGATCGCTCCCCGCAATCGTGGTCTGGTTATGCATCGGCACGCTGATGACTGCGACTGATGTGGCGAAAGCGGGACCCTTCCGGGATTTTTTCAGGTCGTTGCGTAGCGCAATTGCCCATCCGACTGAGAAGCCGCGACCGCACCGGAGCAGTCATAATCATAAGCATAATGAGACTCCGCCGAACGATGTTTCGAATAGTCAGACTTCGGTCCCTGCGCCTCCGGGTCAGCGCGATGTCCGGTGGGCGAAGGCAGCCTCGGGCGCGAACCAGCAAAAAAGTGGCCTGCCGTATGGAACTCCCGTGCCCGGTAAACCAGGCTTAATTACCAGTCCCTTCTCTTCAGATAGCGGTTACGTCGACGTCACCGGTTTTCCGCCGGGAACCGCAGTAGAAGATCCTTACACAGGCAAAACTTTCCTTACGCCGTAGGTGCTCAGTGGTTAGACTCCGCTGCGCGTGAAATACTGGGAGTTAATCGCCGACAATCTCAAGAAAGCGAGTCGGAGTTTGGGCTACGTTTCAGCGGTGGATTCTCGCGGCGAACAATCTGGATTGCTGACGCACATCGCGGCGACGGAAAGCGCGTTTCGTTGTGCACGCGGATGAAAAGCTGATTGCGTTTGTCGAGCTTAAAGCGGCGATTCCAAGCCGCTCTTTTTTATTTTAGATCAGTCGCGTCAGCTGAGACATCGTAATCGCCGTTGATTCCGTCATCGGGGCCGCTTGCAAATGAAAGCGAACATTGTCGCCATTACGTGAGATGAATTGGACCTGCGTTACCGGCAGGAAAGGTAACGGTGTTACTGGTCTGATCCTGCGCGACACTTGTCTAACACGATGCTCAAGCCAGGAGGCTTGATATTGTATGGTAGATCATCTCCTGCTTTCCAAGGCGGCGAAACCGGCCATCTATTAAGACGTTTATCTATCGTAATCTCGTTTTCTGTCGGCGGGTTTGAAGCGTATTGAATCACGGTAACTATGCGGAATTCGGTTGTACGTTCAGTCAGCTTGAAGCAGACCAGGTATGAGCTGCGATCGCGTTCTACTCCGGCGCCTGGACTGGTGATTACAACGTGAAAGAGATAAAAAGGCCAATCTTTGTCTACAATGTCTACCTTCTCGAAACTCGCTGACAAGGGATGCGACACGCCATCCCACACCAAGAATTGGGCTTGTCTGCGTGCGATATCATCGTTGTTAGCAGCTTCAAAAATCCAGTCGAGACTTCCAGCGTGCGTTTGGAATGTGGCAACCGTTAGTGCGTACACTATAACAGTGAGCTGTCGCATAAGAGTTGTTAAGGGGGTCTAATCCGCTTGGGTTCTCTCGTGACCGCCCGATAAAAGCGGAATCATGGAAATTCATTTTAGCGGGAAGTGCGACGTGACGCGAGCAAAAAACTTTACGGCTCTTTGAGCTCGCCCGCCCGCTTGTGCGTCCCGATCACGTTGCCAGCATTATCATAAACGCGGATCACGGCATCATGTGAACGGCTGTAGAATTTCGCGTACTCGACTGCATCCGGCGCTTGTTCGTACACAGCCGACCGAATGGCAGCGCATCGGAAATTAGATCAACACCGCGATGATCTTTACGTGGGCGGACTTCATAGACGTGGTGATTGGCATCGGAATTGATTAGGTCTCGCGCTTGCTCCGCAGCTTGCGCTCAACACTGTCGAGGGGCGAGAAAATGAGACATGCCACTTCGGTGTGTTTCCCAAAGAGCAAACCGGGGATCGCCATCACTTCGCAACCGGGCGCGGCACGCACGCCAGCGACTATCAACGAAAAACCGAGGAACGCGACTGCTGCTAGCTGGCCTTTTCCGCGGCCAAGAATCGGCAACCGGGAAGCCCCCCCAATATACAACGCGACGAGTAAGCCAGCCGCCAAGACCGCTGCTACGCGCGGGCCAACGATCCGTCGCGATACACCGATCTGGATAAGGCTGTAAACGCCGATCAACCCGAGCATCAGTAGTAATGATTCCACCGCAACTCCCAGCGGGACACGGAAGTAAACGGAGGTTACATAAATAATCAGAACGACGCCGAGCAAGATGCGCATGGCCCGCCCTACCGGTGGCGCTTGGCGAAGGCCATATTGAATGTCAGCGGCATTCATTGAACGTGTACAGGAATCGACGATGACATACGGACCGGGTCCGTTTGTCGTCCGGCAATCAAAAGCGATTGTAGCGTGATCCTGTGAAGGCGGGCAATTGGTCTGCCTCCTTCTCTCGCAAGGTGGTCTGACTTTTTTGATTTACCTATTAGAAAAATCTTTGTCTAGGTTCGAATCCCCAGCGAGGGAGCCAATCACGCAAGACGTCAGCCAAACCCGCGGTGCCGGCCTGCTAACACGCCATTCTACTGCCTCGTGCCGATTCAATCACCGTTTCTACCGTTTCCTGGATGGACCTGGCCACGAATCTCACCTCCGCCGAAGTTTGCCGTGTGCATGTTGGCGTAGGACAATCCTGCTCGCACGGCCTCCAAGGCAGAGTCGAGGTCGCCGGCAGCAATGCCTTGGGCTGCGGGGCCCGTAACGTTTGCAGCGATGACCGTCCCGGTGATCGTTCCCGACGTAGTCGCTGGACACGCTGGCTGGCCGCTGCCGCCGCATAGGAATATCATGACGCCACCCGCCACCTTGCTCGGTGCAAAGTGCAGGTGGGCCACGGCCAAAGGCGATGACAGATTGGCGAAGGACAGCGAGAACGTGATGTTGCCATCGACGTTCTGCATGTGAAACTCGCCCGAACCGGCGGTATTAATCGGAGGAACTTCATTCTCCCCGGCGAGATTCGCAGAAAAAAGCTCCGTAGCGGAGTGAGCTGTTGGTACCGCGAAAAGACTCGCGGCCAGTGCCGCTATTATCCAAATGCCAATGTTTCTAGTTTTCATGGTGTGCTCCTGGATGAAGTTACGTCTAGTCTTGCGCCACGCAGGGTGAGCGTAGAGCATATCCTTTACTACGATTATGAATCAAAGATCGCGCTTATCGAGCGACCGTTTTTTTCGAAAGAAATCTTGCAGAATCATTGCGCATTCACTTTCCAGAACGCCGGATGCTATATCGCACCGGTGATTGAACCCGGCCATTTGCAAAAGATTGATTACGCTTCCTGCCGTGCCGGCGACGGGATCGGTGCAACCGAAAATCACACGGCGGATTCGTGTGTGCACCAGCGCGCCCGCGCACATTGCGCATGGCTCCTTGGTCACGTAAAGATCGCAGTCAATCAGGCGCCAATCGCCTACCGCTGCCTCGGCTTGCGTAAGCACCAGCATTTCCGCGTGTGCAGTAGCGTCCTTCAGTAGCTCAACCTGATTGAACGCACGCGCGATGATTTTGCCTGCCCGAACGACAATCGCTCCGATCGGGACCTCGCCGGCTGCATATGCTTTTTGTGCCTGCCGTAAAGCTTCACGCATGAAATATTTGTCAGTTGGCGGCTGAAGCATTCGCAACGTTATAACAGTTAAAAGAGTTACACAGTTACAAAGGGCTGTCCGGTGTGAGCGTTGTAACTTTCTTAACTTTTTAACCACAGCCGCGAGGCTGCGCTTGCCCTGAAAAATTCTTCGGCATATTAGGGACTGCTCATGCAAACCAACATCGAGTCGCACTTGATCGAAAAGCGTGTTTTCAAGCCGAGACGACAGTTCGCGAAAGGCGCGCGAATCAAAAGTCTCGGTCAATATCGGCGGATGTACCGGGAATCCATCCGGCAGCCGGCAAAATTCTGGGCTCGAGAAGCGAGCGAACTGCTCTGGCGCGCCAAATGGAAAAAGGTCCTCGAATGGAAAGCGCCTTCCGCGAAGTGGTTCGTCGGCGGCCAACTCAACATTTCGGAAAATTGTCTGGATCGACATTTGACTGGGCCGCGCCGGAATAAGGCGGCAATTATCTGGGAAGGAGAACCAGGTGACAGGCGCACCCTCACCTACCAGCAACTGCATCACGAAGTTTGCTGCTTCGCGAATGTGCTGAAGCGGAACAAAATCAAAAAAGGCGATCGCCTCATCATCTACCTGCCGAATATTCCCGAGGCGGCGATTGCCATGCTGGCGTGCGCGCGGATTGGCGCGGTGCACTCGGTTGTGTTCGGCGGATTTAGCTCCGAAAGCATTCGGGATCGCATCATCGATAGCGGCGCGATCGCCGTGGTCACTGCCGACGGGGCATACCGGCGAGGCGGGATTGTCCCGCTAAAGAGAAATGTCGATGACGCACTCCGTGATGGCACACCCGTGAGACGGGTAATCGTTTTTCGCCGCGCCGGCAACGACATCCATATGGAGGAAGGCAGGGATGTTTGGTGGCATCGAGAACTGGAGTATGTGGATGCAAGCTGCCCGGCTACGCCACTCGATAGCGAGCACCCGCTTTATCTTCTCTACACAAGCGGGTCCACTGGAAAACCGAAAGGAATTTTGCACACGACCGGTGGTTATCTGGTGGGAGTCTATTCGACCACGAAGTACGTCTTCGACATTCGCGATGAAGATATTTTTTGGTGCACCGCCGATGTCGGCTGGGTAACCGGGCACAGTTACATTGTCTATGGTCCCCTCGCGAACGGAGCCACTGTTGTCATGTACGAGGGCGCTCCGAACTGGCCCGAGCCCGATCGGTTTTGGAAAATTATCGAACAATATCGAATCAACATTCTTTACACGGCGCCGACGGCGATCCGCGCATTTATTCGTTGGGGCGAGGAATGGGTGACGAAACATGATCTTTCATCGCTTCGCCTGCTCGGCACCGTAGGCGAGCCGATTAATCCCGAGGCTTGGATGTGGTATCATAAAAACATCGGCGGCGGACGTTGCCCGATCGTCGATACGTGGTGGCAAACCGAAACCGGAGCAATTCTGATCACACCCCTGCCCGGCGCCATTCCGACAAAGCCAGGTAGCGCAACGCTCCCGTTCTTTGGCGTCGATCCCGCGGTTGTCGATGAAAAGGGGCGCGAAGTCGGGCCAAATATCGGTGGAAAACTGATTGTTCGCCGGCCGTGGCCTTCAATGTTGCGCACGATTTACGGCGACAAAGCGCGCTATCAAAAACAGTACTGGAGTGAATTCAAAGGCAATTACCTTACCGGGGACGGCGCTCGCCGCGATGAAGACGGCTATTTCTGGATCGTCGGGCGGATCGATGACGTTCTGAATGTGGCCGGCCATAGACTTGGCACATCGGAAATAGAAAGTGCGCTCGTCAGCCACCCCGGAGTGGCAGAAGCGGCGGTGGTTGGCAGGCCGGATGAATTAAAGGGCCAGGGAGTTGTGGCATTTGTCACCGTGAAGACAGGAGTTGATGCCAGTCGCGGCCTGAAGCAACAATTACGGGATCATGTCGGCACGCATATTGGCGCAATTGCAAAACCAGATGAAGTACGCTTTGCCGAAGCGCTCCCGAAAACGCGCAGCGGCAAAATCATGCGACGGCTTCTCAAGGAAATCGCGAGCGGTGCAAAGGTCACCGGCGACACTACTACACTGGAGGACTTTAGTGTGCTGGCAAAATTGGCGGAGTCTGAAGAATAAAATTCGTGTGTCCTATTGGTCGCATCAAACCCAAGTGATTCATAGGCCGACCGGGTCCAATTAATCCACCGCTGGGCATCAGTCTCCGCGGTGGAAATTGCTTTTGCCAACCATGCATTCATATAGCCTTAATCCGTGAGTTTCATCCGCACAGGCTTTCGGGAACTTGCGTTGAAGGTCAGGCGCCAGCGAACTCGCATGGTGCTTCGTCACGAGAGGCGTCTTCTGCAAAAAAGTGAAATCAACCTCGGACGTGAAGGCACTGCGCAAGCGGCCAATTTCCCCGAGCTGCGCAACGAGATCGTTGCGCTCAAAAAGCTGGAGCAGGAGCAAAAGGAAGTCGCGCTTCGAATCGCGCGGATCGAAGAAGGAATAAAAAAGATTGAAGAAGAACGGCAACAGAATGCGCGAGAGCAGGCTGAGGCAATTGCAAGGCTGGAAGCGGAGAAGAAGCCGCTTCTCCAGCATCGCACACAGGCGAAAAATAATCTCGATGTGTGCGAGCGCGAGCTCGCCGGCGTGGAACGGCGTATTCAGGAGAGCGAAACAGCGGACCGCGATCTCTTGAAACAAATTTCCGATCTGCACGCGCTCAATCCTCCGCCTGCAGGCGTGGAAGCCCGATCTGCCAGCATCACCGCTCGGCGGGCGCGTCTGCCTGAAGAGCGTGCGGAACTCGTCCGCGCACGTTTGGGCAGCGCGGATGCAGTGCGTCTTGCAAAGGAGAAGCTGAACACGGCCGAGGCGGAACTTTCCGCGGTGGAAAAAAATATCGCGCGAGCGCGGAGCGAATTTGAAGCGCGCGATCGAAAATTGAATGACAACATCCGCGCGCAACAGGAAGCAGCGCGCGAGGCGCGAGCACGGCATCAGATAGTCGAAGAGCGAAAGAATCCAGCTTATCTAAGCATCGGCCGGCATCTCGCCGAAAAGGGGGTTGCTCCGCCAAATGCGCCAAAGCTGCTGGCAGAGGCAATTCGCCGCCGGGAGGCGGTGGATGCGCATTTGCAGCACAAAGCCGAGCTAGCCCTACTCTCCAGTCAGATCGACAAGCAGGAGCTGAGAAAATTTTACTTCAGCGTCTTCTCGGTGCTCGTCCTGCTCGCACTCATCTTGCTTGTTGTGTTCCAATCTCCACGAGGACGCGAATGGCTGCCGCAAGAAACCGATACCATTCTGTCGATTAACGCCGAACAGTTTGAACATGCAAACCTCGCGAAACGCTGGCGCAGCGATGAGCTAAAGCTCTGGCCAGGACTAGTCGGCGCAGCGGCGTCCGTTCCAGGACTGAATCTGCCTCGTGGTGCAGTGCGTATCACCCGTGCGCTCACAACCAATGAAGCCGGAGACGCTCGAGAGTTTAATCTGATTCAGGCCCGCCGTGGCCTTTCCAATGTCATTAGTACAATCAGCAATGATAAAACTTTTCAAAAGCGCGCCATTAGCGGCTTGCCAGTTTGGGAACGACCGCCTGATTTCGCCATCGCGAGGGTCGGACCCGAGACGCTTGCCGTCGGCGCACCTGATGAAGTTGATGAACTGGTGTTGGTGCGACTCGGGATGAAACCGGACCTCAAAATAACAGGCCAACTGTTCGATCGGTTTCAGGCTCTTGATCGTGACAGCGCGCTGCGGCTTATCTCCCGCGATCCACCCAACCTCTCACGCGTCTTCCACCCTATCTTCGCCCGGGAACTGCTGGACGCTTCACAATTGCTTGGTCTTGCAGTGAACCTCCAAAATCCTGTAAAAGCCAGAGTGCTCATAAAAGTGAATTCTTCCAAAAGCGCCGCCGTTCTCGCCCGAAATTTGCGCGACAAGCCGCAGCAGTGGTTGAATTTACCGGACTCTCAACTGTTCCTTTACTCACAGCCGCCGGAGGTCTTAAGCCACGGCAGCTTAAACTTGGAATTGCGCTTCGCGGTTCCCGAAGCCAGCGCTCGACTTCTACTCGAACGCCTGGCAAAAACAGACACTCCTCAAGCCGTGGCCTCGCATTAATCAACAATGAAAATGCGACGCTTTCGCCTGTGTATATCGTTAGTTGCTGCAATTGCGGCGCCGCTGGTGGCAATGAGTGCACATGCCGGCCAACCTTTTGTTGATATCCAATCCGTAGACCCCACGATCCTCGTTGAGTTGCGCTACGCGGCTCCAAATAATCTTGTTGGCCACCCGCTTTATCCGCCTGGAACACGTGCGCTGGCTCGTTCAGAAGTTGCCTCAGCTTTGGCTGTGGCTCAGGGCTTTCTGCGCCGATACCAATACGGCCTGAAAATCTGGGATGCGTACCGGCCAGTGGCGGTGCAGTCCAAGCTTTGGCAGGCGTCACGCAACAGTGATTATGTCGCCAACCCTGACATCGGCGTCGGATCGCTGCACAGTTGGGGTATTGCCGTCGATGCCACGCTGGTGGATGCATGGAATCGTCCCGTGCGCATGCCAAGTGACTTTGACGATTTCACACCTGCTGCCATGTGGCGTTACATGGGTCCCTCTTTTGAAATCGGCGGACACGTGCGTTTGCTGCAATACGCGATGCATAAAGCAGGGTTTTGGGGATTACGTACCGAATGGTGGCATTTCACGATTGCTGACTGGCAAAAATATTTGCCGGAACATGCAAGGCGATCGGCTCAGGTCGCCGGAACTCACTGGGAAGGCAAATTGTAGTGGAACCGCTGCTCCGGAGTTTGCGCCAGCCGGAATACGTTCACGTCTTACTCAATCCGTTGCCGGTTTATGGCTTGTTCATCGCCTGGATTGGATTGCTCATTGCCTTCTTTTCCAAAAGTCGCCGCGCTCAGTTGGTTACATTAGTGCTCGCCCTCATCAGCTCGCTCTCCGCGTGGCCAGTCTATGAATTTGGCCAGCAGGGCTACGATCGCGTCTTGTCAATGACGGACGAAGATGGTCGAGCCTGGCTCGATGAGCATAGAGATCGTGGCGAGGATCTCATCTGGATTTTTTATACGCTCGCGGTTTTGAGCGCAATCGCGATCGCAGTGCCGATCAAATGGCCGAAATCGTCTCCGCCGCTGGTTATCGCTGTGATATTGCTCGGTGCAGTGACGTTGGGAACTGGCGGGTACATCGCTTACGCCGGCGGCAAAATCAGGCACCGCGAATTCCGAAACGAACCGGCACCTCCGAAAAGGACACGGCAGGACGAACATTAGATCGATAGTGCGATAGCCGAAATGCTGTAGAGGCGTTTGTGTCAACGCCTGGGCGCTCGCCGCGGCGAGCGCCCCCTATAACGCTTTAAGATGAGAACCGAACTCAACCGCGCCGAGCGAGACGTCGAGGACCATAGCGTCGCGCTAAAAAAACCGCTGGGGTTGCGCGATCTGGTCCTGACGCAAATTCTTTTCGTAGTCGGCTCAAGCTGGGTCGGCGCCGCAGCGAAACTTGGACAAGCACATCTCTTCTTTTGGCTGCTCGCGATTTTGCTTTTTTACATTCCGCAGGCAGCGGTCGTGATTTATTTGAACGGCCGGATGCCCCTCGAAGGCGGGATTTATCAATGGGCAAAGCTCGGCTTCAACGAATTCGCGGGGTTTATCGTGGCTTGGAATCTCTGGCTGCTTTCGATCACGGTTATTGCATTGGGTGGGATGTTTACGACGACGAACATATCTTACGCAATCGGTCCGAGCGCCGCATGGATGCCGAACAGCAAATGGTGTGTGTCGCTGATCAGCGCCGCGTTGGTAGGCGGCCTCGGATGGACGTGCGTTCGGGGCCTATCCTTGGGCAAATGGCTTCACAACGTGGGCGCATTTGCAATGCTCGTTGTTTATGGCGCGCTGATTTTTCTGCCGGTCTTGGGTCTCGCGCGCGGTGAACTAAAAACTTATCAGCCGCTTCAGCTCGCCTTGCCGACGATGTCCATCTTCTATTGCTTCAACATTTTCAGCAAACTTGCCGTCGGCGCGCTCAGCGGATTTGAGTACGTCGCGATTCTTGCGGGCGAAACGCGGGCGCCCGCGCGCGACATCGGTCGCTCCGTCCTGATCGCTTCGCCTGTGATCGCGTTAGCCTTTATTCTCGGCACGAGTTCGGTGCTCGCGTTCATTGGCAACCGTCCGATCGATCTTATTGGTCCGGTGCCCCAAACGTTGCGACTCGGGTTGCAGTCGTTTCCGATCGCGGGTGCGATCGCTTCCGTCGGAATTTTGTTGATGACGGTGCGCTCGATTTCTTCGACCAGCGTTCACGTCACAGGGAGCTCGCGATTACCAATGGTCGCAGGATGGGATCGATTGCTGCCAAGCTGGTTCTCGCGTCTGCATCCGCGATACAAAACCCCGGTGAACTCGATCATTTTCGTGGGCGCGACGACACTTGTCATCGCAATCGCGAGCCAGATCGGTGCTGGAATTCAGGAAGCATTCCAACTTGTCGACAACGCGGCGAATGTTTTCTACGGCATCGTATACTTCATGATGTTCGCGATACCGATCTTTGGCGCGGGCGCGATTCGTTCGGGCGCTCCGATCTGGTTGCGCATCGCGGCAATCTGCGGCGCTGCCGTATCGCTATCCGCGATTTTTTTCACCGTCTATCCAATCATCGACGTGCCCAGTCCCTTAAGTTTCGCCGCGAAAATCATCGCTGTTACAGGGATTGCCAATGCGATTGGAGGGGCAATCTTCTGGCTCGGCAAGAAACGGCAGCACGGCGCACTCAGCTAGCGCAACTCTCGGCGACCCAGCGGAAATATTCTGGCAATCCGCCGGCAACACGAACAAAGAGTATTTCTGGGACTTCGTATGGATGAAGTGAACGCAGTTTCTCCTGAAACGCGGTTTGCCGCTCCTCGCTCAACTTAAACAATACGAGTGTTTCAGCGCCGTTCTCGATCTTCCCTTGCCAGCGATAAATCGATTCGACGCTCGGCAAGATGTTCGCGCACGCAGCGAATTTTCCCGCAACGAGTTCGTTCGAAATTCGCCGGCCTGTGTCGGCGTCCGGAAATGTGCTCAGCGCAAGTACAAGTTCCTCGACCATCTGTTACGCCGGTACCAACGCTTCCTGCCGGCAAATCCAGCCGCCGCCAAGGACCGTGTCGCGATCGTAAATCACCGCAGCTTGCCCCGGTGTCACAGCGCGCTGCGGTTCGTGTAAATGGATGCGAGCGCGATTGTTTTCCAGTGGCGTCACACTCGCGGGCGTTCCGGGATGATTGTAACGGATTTTGACTGTGGCTTCAAAAGAGGAGCGAGGACGACGCTCGCTGTGCACGCGTGTTTGTTCGCCTCTCCCTTCCAAAGGGAGAGGGTTGGGTGAGGGTTTGCCGCTTTCACCGTTCTGCGATGGAACTCCCCTCACCTCAGTCCTCTGCCCTTCATCAAGGGAAGAGGCGGAACAAGCCGTACAAGCCTTCCCGGCTACAGGATGCCAATTCACGCGATCGATTTCGAACTCGGCACAGATTAAATCGTCGGCATCGCCCACGATGACGCGATTCGTCGCCGGATCGAGATCAACAACGTATCGCGGACGCGAAAAACCGCCAGGCAAGCCCTTGCGCTGACCGATGGTGAAAAGCTCGATCCCGTGGTGTTCGCCTACAAAATTTCCAGCGACATCATAAATCTCACCGCGATGAAACTCACTTTCCCCAAGATGCGAGCGCAGGAACGTCTTGTAATCGTTACCGGGAACAAAACAAATTTCCTGACTGTCGATCTTATTGGCCACTTTCAAGCCTAACGAGTGCGCGATCTCACGAATTTGCAGTTTCGTCATTCTGCCCAGCGGCGTGAGCGCGCGCCGCAGCTGCGGCTGCCGCAAACTGAACAGAAAATACGATTGATCCTTCCGCGGATCGACGCCTTTGCGAAGAATCGCGTAGCTGTAGCCGGGCTCGCTGACCCCGGCAGATTCAGAGCTTACCCGCAAATCGACACGGCCGGGATCACTGCCCTCAGCTACAACGTGTTCGATGACGGCATAATGACCAGTCGCAATATAATCGCAGTCTAACGCTGCTGCTTTACTCCAAAGATTGCCGAACTTGAGCTTTTCATTGCACATCACGCATGGATTCGGCGTTCGACCAGCCTGGTACTCGCTAGAGAAATAATCGATCACGAGCCGCTCGAATTGGGCGGCTTCATCGACAACGTAATGCCGAATGCCGAGGGAATGCGCCACGCTGCGCGCATCAGCTATTGCTTGGGGGCCGCAACATTTGTCCTCTGCGCGCGATATGCAATCCTGCGGCCAGACTTTCATGGTGACGCCGATGACTTCGTAGCCTTGTTCGCGCAGCAAATATCCGGCGACGCTGGAGTCCACTCCACCGCTCATGCCAAGAAGGACGCGCTGTTTCATTTTGAACGCGAAATGTTCGATGAATAGGCGTTCGAGTCAACGAACTGTAGCGGCGCTCTATGAGCGCCGAAATTATATCGCTCCAACAAAATCGACGGTCATAGACCGCCGCTACAGTCTCACCCCTCGGCTTACAAAGTCGCTGCCGCGCAGAGTGAACCGCCACGGATAATGCGCGGAGCGCGTTATACCGATTCGTGTATCGGCGACAACATGTACGGCGATATTTGCGTTGCGAACAAAACAATGCTGCGCGTCGGCGCACAGATCCATCTCGTGGTGGCGACCAGTAATGCCGAGCGCCTGCGTTAACTTGCCAGGTCCCGAACACAGGCGCTTCACGTCGCTGACTCCTCGGCGTTTTTTCATCCGCTCAATGCCTTTTCGTGGCTCAAGCGCGCGAATCAAAACGAACCCGTTCGCGTTGCCTTTCACCAGCACATTCAGCATCCAGTGCATCCCGTAATTAAAATAGACATAGGCTGCGCCGGCTTGGTTTCGCTCGATAAAGCTACGCGCGCTCGGGCGTGTGAAAGTATGCGCGGCCTCATCATCGATCGCGGCGTACGCTTCTACCTCGACGAGAATCCCCGAGCAATCGTCCCAGATTAGTTCGGCGCCAATCAATTCGCGCGCGCACGTGATCGGGTCGCGTTTGAAAAAAGAAGCGCGGACAATCTTATTCGCCATTCGCCCTCGGTGGTCCGCTCGTTTTGTAAACAGATTAGCTCGACGGCTTATAGTAAACGGGAATCTTCACGTTGCTTTCAACCGGTTGCCCATTGCGAAACGCAGGGATGAATCCAGCGCCAGTAAAATCTGAGATCGCCGCATCGCCAAAACCAAGCAGCGGTGGCTCCTCCGATACGACCTCCATGTTTTTCAGATTTCCGCGCGCATCCACATTGAGCGCGAGTTCCACAACACCGCTCAGCGCGACCGCACTCCCTGTCTCAGGATAGTGGACGCCGGTGAATTTTGAGTCCTGGCCGACGTACGGTTGCGGATCAATGAAATCAGTTTCCTTGTCCAACTCGTCCAACTGCTGATTGGCAAAGATGCGCAGCCGCGGTTTTCCATTCACAACTGCGAATCTCACTGTCCCATAGAAAATGGCGATGACCGGCTGGTGATTGTGAATCGCGGGAATCAACTTGGCTTTAACCAGGCGTTTCAGTAGTTCCTGTTCGAGTAGTTCCGATCCGCGCGTGCCCCGATAGGCGCCGCTTCGAACGACATCGCCGGTCGGCGCCACGAGACAGGAGAACATTACGGCGGCCTCTTTTTGACCTTTTTTGATCAAATCGGCAGTATCAATTTTGTTTATCAGCGCATCGGGCCCGGTGCCGAGCAAAGCTGGGCGGACCTCCGGTAGTGCGGGCGTCGGTTTGGGAGTTGGTGACGCGGCTTTCGGCGTTTGCGCTGAAGCAATGTCGACGCCGAGCAGCAAACCAATAAGGCACAAGATCCCGAACCGCATGGCCAAATAGGCAAGCGAAAGCTGTTCTCTTTGCAAGAGCGAACTAGTGAAACCTATGACGTGATCGTGACCGGGATTTTGGCGGCAATCCCGTGCACGATTTTGTGGCGCTGAAAATATTCGACCAACGCGTCACGCGTTTGCACCGGATGGAGGATGTAATTGGCGGCCGGCTTTTCAAGCAACGCGCGTAGTTTCATAAAATGGTGACCGCCGCTGCGTGAATCAAAGCTGTTGAACGCAATGACGTATTTTTTGTTTCGATCCAGTGACCGACCATCAGCCAGCGTCATCGATACAATTCGACATTCATTGCCGCGGCCCTGGGTCTTCACTTCGAAGCCAACGAGGTTGCGCTTCTCGTGGCTCGTGAACACCTCTTCCATAACAATTCTTATTTCCTCCGACGAAAGCTGCGCTGTCACAATGTAGTTTTCGTAAGGAATTAAGTCCCAGATGTCGTTCACCGTTTTGGGACCGGCGACCAAATCTTCCCTATCATCGAATGCGCCGTGCATGACGCCATCAACTGGCACATTTCGCTCCGCTAGCGCTTCGCTGATCGCTGCGCCAATGAGCGTCTCCACATCGCTCGGCAGGCCGGGGCGGCTTCGACCCCTCAGCGTCTTAGTGAGTTCGCCGACTGGCGATGAAAGTGCAGCGTCCGATTCGACAAGCTGCGATTTTGCTCGCGAAACAATCACGTGATCGGATTGGACGCGGTTATCCATCAGCTCGCAGATTGCTTCCCGATGAAGCAGCTTCTTGGAATTGCGGTCGAACAGAAGATCGATTCGCCCGACATGAATACCAAAATGATCTGCCTGAGTGAACAGCGTGCCGTTGGTCAGACGACTGGGAATTGCCTGATGCGTGTGACCGGCTATGAACACTGCCGCCTCCGGAAATTCCGAAGTGAGAGCCATTACGGTGTTGGCAAAATCATCGCCGCCGGTGCGCATCTTCAATCCCATATGGCCGCTTAGGACAATCGCATCTGCGCCTTCGCTCTTCGCTGTCGCGATCGCGTGCCGAACAGGTTCGACCGGATTTTGGAACTCGATCCCGCGCGTGAATTCCGGCGGGAGCCAAAATGCCATTCCCGGCGTCGTCACCCCAACTATCGCGAGGTTGATTCCAGCAATTTCCTTCAGGATGAGCGGCTGGATCTTCGCGAATGGATGGTGCGAATCGGAAGATGCGCCGGCCAACTTTCCATCCAGCACCGTGTTTGCAGCTAACACCGGCATTGTCGATCTCTGCAGCGCATTGACAAACGTTTCGATCCCCCAATCGAACTCGTGATTGCCGATGATCCACGCGTCGTATTTGAGATGATTAAACAGATCGATCATCAGTTCGCCCTTGTTCCGCAAACTGACATCCGTGCCTTGATAGACGTCTCCGACGTCGATCAAAATCGAATTCGGATTTTGCCGGCGCCACCGACGCAGCTGCGCCGCGCAACGTGCTAATCCGCCATAATCAGAATTCCCGTTGTAATCTGCGGTCGGCAGAATATGACCGTGCAGATCCGTTGTGTGCAGGATCGAGATGCAAACGGTGTCGGATTCAACGGCGGCAGCGGCACTAGCGAGCGTCGGGCATGCACTGAGCAATCCGGCCCGGCCCGCGAGCTTCAAAAAATCTCGCCGTGTCCAGAGTCCATCCAGATGCAACATGGCTTTGGCTTCGTGTTACACGATACTACCCATGTGCCGGCTATCACCTCAATGAAAATGCTGCGATTCGACGTGTTGACCGCATGACGGTTTCAGTGACACTTCGTCATGCTCAACGAAAATTCTATCGCCGATTTCAAAGCAACTCTGCGCGGACGATTGATACAACCGACCGACAAGGATTATGATGAGGCTCGCGGGGTTTATAATGGCATGATCCATAAAAAGCCGCGCCTGATCGCGCGTTGCGCAGACGTGGCCGACGTGATTCGCTCGGTGAACTTTGCCAGGGAAAACGAGCTGCTTGTTGCGATTCGCAGCGGCGGACACAACGCTGGAGGGTTGGGAATTTGCGATGACGGTTTGGTCATCGACCTGAGCCCGATAAAATACACGCGGGTCGATCCCACGGCTCGCACCGTTACTGTTGGCGGCGGATGCGTGTGGGGCGATGTCGATCACGCCACGCATGTGTTCGGACTCGCTACGCCAAGTGGAATTATTTCTACGACCGGCGTTGGTGGATTGACACTTGGCGGAGGGGTCGGACATCTCACCCGCAAATGCGGCCTGACGATCGACAATCTTCTCTCGGCTGATGTGGTGCTGGCGGACGGCAAATTCGTAAAAGCGGATGCGGATGAGAATTCGGATTTGTTCTGGGCGCTTCGTGGTGGCGGCGGAAATTTCGGCGGTGTGACGTCGTTTACCTTCAGGTTGCATCCAATCGATATGATCTACGGCGGTCCGATGCTGTATGAGCTGACCGAGACGGCGGACGTAATGAAATGGTATCGGGACTTCATTCCTGCTGCGCCCGATGATTTGAATGGTTTTTTTGCATTTCTCACCGTGCCACCGGCACCGCCTTTCCCCGAACATCTGCACATGAAGAAAATGTGCGGTGTGGTCTGGGCATATGCCGGACCGCAGGACAAAGCAGAAAAAACATTCGAGCCAATCCGCGCTTTCAAGAAGCCTTCGCTCGATTTTGTGGGACCGCTGCCGCAGCCGGCGTTGCAAAGCATGTTCGACGCGCTTTATCCGCCGGGCCTGCAATGGTATTGGCGCGCCGATTTTGTGAACGAGTTGAGCGATGACGCGATTGCGCAGCATGTTCGGTTCGGTGCAGCGCTTCCAACGATGCATTCCACCATGCATATGTACCCAATCAACGGCGCCGCAGCACGCGTCGGCAAAAATGATACGGCTTGGAATTATCGCGATTCCAACTGGGCGCAGGTGACGGTCGGCGTTGATCCCGATCCGGCGAATAAGGAGAAAATCATTTCGTGGACGAAAAGCTATTACGATGCCGTCCATCCGTATTCAGCTGGCGGAGCCTACGTCAATTTCCTGATGGGCGATGAAGGCGAAGAACGTGTGAAAGCAACGTACGGCGACAATTACCAGCGGCTGGTTTCCATCAAAAACAAATACGACCCCGATAA
>DATLPS010000167.1:0-10286 GCA_035535575.1 Candidatus Limnocylindria bacterium | reverse complement strand
CGTGAACACAGCTGCTATTTCTCCGCTGCGCACGCGGCCAAAGACAGCGGGATCGCACTCGCACTCGGGCGCAGTGTTGGTCTTGATTTACCGCTGGCGCGCGCGACCAAGGAACAATACGATCGCATGATCGCGGAAGGCCTGGGCGAGCTCGACAAGTCCGGCATCGCCGAGCTCACCTTCAAAGGCCGCCATAAACATTCCGGCGATCATGTCTGATGTGCGATGTATCGGAATTCGCAATTAACAGAAGGCGAGAGCTAATCAGATCCGGGTACGCCAGAGGCTCCGCCCATATGTCGCTGCACTGAGGGTTCTGTCTTTCTCGTGCAGCACCAAGTCTACGACCATCACGTTTGGCAAATTTCGCGTCATATTCATCCAAGTGCTGCCAGAGTCATTTGAGACGAACACTCCGGCATCGTTGGCCACGTAAACCGTTTTTGGATCGTCGGGTCGAATCACAACAGCGTGATGGGGAACGTCAGGAAGTTGGCCTTTATCCACATCTTCCCAACTCTTGCCACCGTCTCTTGAGCAAAAGACGTGCGAGTGGCCAAAGTTTGCGATCGTGACGAACAGAAATTCAGCTCCGAGTTTCGCTGAGGAATCGATTCGAGTGATTGAATGTCCAGGCAAAGTGCCGCTGGCAAGATTTGCGCCCCATGTCTTGCCGCCATCGAGGCTTCGAAAGAAGCCGCCATTTTCGGTACCCACATAAATTCGTTTTGAGTCCGCCGCGGCAATTTCGATCGCCGTAATTGAGCTTCCGTCGAGAACCGGAGACACTGCCCTCCACTTTTTGCCGTCGTTTTTGGTACGCCACACTCGTGTAGATCCGGTGAAGACGGTCTTGGGGTCTTCCGGATCCATTGTGATGTAAACCATCCACACGGACTCTGCTTCATGTTTCGGAGCTTGCGGCGACACATCTCTGCTTCTCCCATTGCGCCAGCGCTGAATGCCCATGTTGTAATAGGAGGCGTATAAATGCGTAGCGTCCGCAGGATCATAAACCATCCATCCACCATCTCCGCCGAGCATTTCGAAATGATCACCGCGTCGCCCCTTTGTAGTCACTAGAGTTCCATTGTCCTGGGCACCTCCGCCAAAGTGACGGCCATCGCTTTGTGCCACGTCCATGTCGTAATACATCGTGACCGCGAGACCCTTGCTACGGTTCGACCACGTCCTTCCTCCATTTTCACTTACATCGATTCCGCCATCGTTCGTATCGTAGACGCGGCCGGGGGCAGCCGGTGGCATCAAAAGATGATGATGATCCGCGTGTGAGTAATGAACTCGTCCCCGCTCGGAATCCCACCGCGTCGCTCGAATCCACGTTTTGCCGCCGTTAGTGGTCAGATGCAAGTCAACGCCGCCGCAAAGAATGTGATTGGGATGCTTTGGATGAACTGCGATCGTATTTCCGTAAGAAATCTGACCTTCCGCCCTGAAATGACGCCCGCCGATTTCTCTCCATTCTTCACCTCGATCGGCGCTGCGGAAAACACCGAGCAGCCGATCGGTCCGACCACTCAAAGTGCTTTGAGCGAAAGCATAAATCACATCCGGATCTGATGGGCTAATAGCCAGACTGGTGCGACCAAAGTTTTCCGCAGCAGGAAGACCTTTGCTCAGTTGCCTCCAGTGCTCACCACCGTCTTCAGATAACCAAATCCCGTTTTTCGCTCCTTGCTCTGTGAATGAGGCGAATATTACTCCCGACGTTGGATGAAACACGATCGCGTGACACCAATAATTCCGGGTTGAAATAAAAGTCTCTCGTCGCCAGCTCACTCCGCCGTCATGCGAAACGAACATTCCACCAAAATCCTCGGGCCGTGGACTAGATTCGTCGGCGCCAACGCCGGCTATCAACAAATGCTCTGAATCGAAGGGATCAATTGCTATCACGCCGATCCGTGTGGGAATGTGAAGGTCGGACGCTCCAGCGAGCAGCTTCCAAGCGTTGCCCCCATTCAGAGTCCTATAAATTCCGACCCCAGCGTAAGAGTCGGCCGAAAGATTAGCTTCGCCCGTCCCGCAATAAATCACCTCAGGATTTCCTGGATCAATCGCAAGCGAACCGATATTTAGACTATCCTGCTTGCTCCAAACTGAGCGCCATGTCAGGCCTGCGTCACTACTTTGCCACACACCGCCAGCGGCCGCTCCTCCCCAAATGCGATCCGGCTTGTCTGGATGGCAAACAATGCTTGTCATTCGTCCACCGACATTGGTCGGTCCAATACATCTCCATCGGGCCGCATGCTTGGGCGTAGCCAGGTCCCGCTTAACGCGATTTCTCTCCGTCACCAGAATGTGTATAGGCGCTTCTCGAAATGGCCACGAACTCCGCGCTTGAAACCACACACTTCTCCTTTTGTGACTGGAAAGCCGCGGCTTCGGACCGCGCTGTTTGAGTTCCTTTTTCCGGGGACCTGGAGTAATCAGACTTACGTCTTTTTTACGAGGTGGAAGGGCCATCTAGGTTCCGGAATTTTGGGCAATGCGAATGCTAGTGCGCAGCCGCGGGTCCAAGCCCCTCAAGGATGTTTGTGAATCGCATATCACTTCGAAGGCCATCCCACGCAGGATCAAACTTCAGTTGGCCGTAATCGGGCCCGCCGGGCGTCTTTGCCAGAAAGGTTAGCCGTTCTATGGCGGAATTGTTATCGCCGACCCACGCATAAATCATTGCCAGATTTCCAATCACAACAGCGCCATCCAAGGCGTCGTTGCTGATCGGTCGCAATTCGACAGCACGACGCCCTTCGGCAAGCGCTTCTTCGTTGTGCCCAAGCCCCGCGTCTATCAGACCCAGCATCGCCACCAAAGCTCCGTCATTGGGTTGGTCATGCAGCTTTGCCTCTATTTTTAGCCGCGCTGTAGCAAAGGCATCGCGCGCTTTCTGCGTATCGCCTTGTGCTCGTGCAATCAATGCCTCAAACCAACTCCGGGGTAGCAGTGAACCCGTGCCACCGACCAGTTCTTCCAGGTTCGATGCAGCAAGGATCTTTGCCGCTGATGCCGCGTCCCGCTCATACAGAGCAAGATTAATCCGCGTCGACGTCGTCGCGCCGGCGGGATCGTAGCCGGCGGGCAGAGAGTCTAGTACGTTGCGCGCAGTTTTTATATTTCCTTTTTGCAGTGCGATCCCGGCGCGCTCCAACTGGAAGTAAGTCGCCGAGCTCGGATTCGCTGCGATTGCGCGAGCAAAAACGGATTCTTCGTCGTCATATCTGCGCAGCACATCGTAGAGAACAGCGAGATCGTTCAGGGTCATCGAATTTCGTGGGTCTAGCTCAGCCGCCTTTTCCAAATTCTTGACCGCGTCCTCCCACTGACCCTGGCGCCGATCAATCCAGCCGGTGACTGAATACACCTCCGCGCTATTAGGCAGGGTGCGCCGGGCGATCGCGAGCTCTTCACGGGCGCGCACATAGTCGCGGTCGCCCTTGTAATAAACCAGCGCTTGGGCAAGATGGGCTTCACCTGAGTCAGGAGCTAGCGTCAAGGCTTTTTGCGCCATTGCTCGGGCCTGCGCCAATCGGACAGGCGTATGGTCCAGATTAAACCAATACAGGTCTATGTTGGCCCGCGTTGCCAGGCAATACGCGAGTGCAAAATTTCCGTCGCGCGCGATCGCTTCATCGAGCAATCGAATTGCTTTAAGCAGAGTCTCCTTCCAGTCCGGCGTTTCGTGAAAGGTGTTAATCAACTGCTTGGCCTGAAGATAAAGGTCGAACGCTTCAAGATCCCGCGTCGGTCGCACGTCAATTGCCGCTTTCTCGCTTGGGGAGAGATTAACTTTGAGTTGTGCAACAATATTTTTGGCAACTTCACTCTGAATTGCGAAAACATCCTCCGAATTGCGATCGTAACGTTCTGCCCAAAGATGGCTGTCTGTCCTTGCATCGATCAGCTGAGCGCTAACACGGATGCGGTTGCCCGCACGTTGTACGGTGCCTTCCAATACGTGTGCGACGCCTAAGTCGGTGGCGATCTCCCGCAGGTTACGCTTCGTGCCAGTTTTGTACTGCATCACGGAGGTGCGGCTAATCACTTTAAGGTCGGCCACTCGAGCGAGGTCTGTAAGAATTTCATCCTGAATGCCGTCTGCGAAGTAAGCGTTTTCTTTTTCGTCACTCAAATTCTCAAATGGAAGAACGGCGATGCTTTTTTCGGGAATGGAAGCCGCCGTGCTAACCCTCGCTCCGGGAGCTGATGTGACCTTCGGCGAGGTTGCTCGATGGAAAAGGATCAAAGAACTGATAACAACAGCGATTGCCGACAGCAACAAGGCAACGAGCACAATCCTCGGCCAACGGGAAGTACCAATGGGCCAAACCGTGGACGCCTGTTTCCATCTTTTTCTTCGCTTCAGTTTCTCAGGGACCTGCTGATTGCCGAGATTCTCTTTGTAGAGATTGAACAAATGCAGGCGCAGTCCGTGCTTTACTTCGCATTCCCCCAGGTCGTGCAAGTACGGCTGCCAGTGCCGGTAGTGGGCCAGGTCTTCAGCTATGTGGGCAGATAAAAGAATGTGCCCGGCATCCCCGCAATCCTGCACCCGCTGCGCGACGTTGATACCTCCGCCTGCGAAGTTCGTTTTATCGTTGACGTCTCTGACTTTATTGACCGGGCCGCTATGGATTCCCATCCGCAGCTGGATGTGCGGATGCTGTTGCAATGCTTTGCTAATTTCGAGCGCACATCGAACCGGCTCTTCTGGACTGTGAAAAAAAAGGAGCGCCATCCCATCTCCCGTTGGCACTCGGATAAGTTTACCCGTTGCATCCGCAGCGCGAAACGATTCCGTTCCGCGCACGATTTGATTCAGTTTGTGCAGCAATTCAATCTGCTCGTTAACCAGCAGTTTTGAATAACCGACAACGTCGACTAACAAGACGTGAGCGATCTGGAGCAGGAGATCAGGCGTCGGCTCCGCAGACGTATCTTGCGTGTTCAACCCTTGCATACTACCGGTCGCCACGCTCAACAGCAAACGTCGTGAAGCAGCGCAAAAGGGCTAAGATTTGCGCGCCATTAACGACGCCCCTATGAAGCCTATTCCGGCTCCCGCATCGTGTAACGGGCAAGCCAGAACCGCGTCTTTTCCGTTCAATGGCCGCGGCTGAAAGCTCGCTGCCAATCTGCGTTAAACACTTAATTCCGCGGTCCGGTCGAGCGCCTAATCTTCTTTTTCTTACGGCTTTTTGGTTTGGTCTTGGACTGACGCTTTTTTGTTGGTCGTGGCATTGCTCACCTCCTTGTTATCGGGATCTAAGCCAGATTTAATCCGGCATTACCAGCCAAAAAAACGCGAAGCGACCGTGCGTGAATTGTAGCCACGCGCCTGTGGCGCCTGGGAATAACAAAGCAATCTCCTGATTACTTCGGCGCGAGCGAGGCGACAATTTCTTCAAAGCGCGGATCGTTTCGAAGCGGGTCCCACACCGGGCGTAGTTTCAGCTGGCCAAAACTCAAATCACCGGGCGTCTTAACCGCCATGGCAAGCTGCTTTAATGCGCGGTCCGTCTCTCCTACCCACGCATAAATGACTGCGAGATATTCAGACAAAAGCGCACCGTTGATTGCATCCTTTTCCAAAGGAAGCAACGCCATCGCGCGTTCTCCTTCGCGTACGGCATCCTCCCTTCGGCCTAGTCCAGCGTCGATCAATCCGAGAAGGCAGAGCGCTTCGGCATAATCAGGTTGCTCGCGGGCAATTTTCTCAACTTCAGCACGCGCCGCAGTGAAGGCTTCCTTTGCGCCAACCGAATCACCTTTAGCCCGCCGGATGACTCCTTGAAACCAACCTTTAGGAAAAAGGAAACCCTCCACACTGCCACCCTCCGCCGGCAACGATGCAAGCGCCTTTTCCGCGGTTGCGAAATCGCGTTCACAAAGCGCGAGATCGATGCGGTCGTCCGCTAACGAAGCTTCCAAGGTCGGATTTTCGGCAAGGATCGCTTCCAGAGTTTTATGCAACGGTTTGGTGTCGGCGCGCCAGTCGAGAAGAACGCCTGCTCGCTTCACGCGCACGCCGACGTCACTTGGCACGATCCGTAGTGCGCGGTCCAGCGTTGCGGCCAAGCGGGAAAAATCGCGGATCTTGGCGTAGTTCTGTGCTAACTGCTGCAGGTAATCAAAATTAAGCGGGTCCAACTCGACGGCGTGCTCGAGATCTCGCGTTGACTGTTCCCAACGTCCTTGTCGTCGATCAATGTAACCGGCCAGTTCGAACACCGAGGGCTCATTAGGCAGCGAACGCCGCGCGATATCGAGTTCCTGTCGCGCGCGATCATAATTGAGATAGCCTCCATAAACATACGTGGCTAGAGCAAGATGATATTCGCCGGAATCCGGTCGCAGACGCCGCGCGTTTTCGAGCGCCTCTTCGGCGCGCACTAGACGCGGCGGTGTGTGATCGAGACCAACCAGGTACATCTCACTGTGCACGCGCGCGAGCATACAATGAGCAAGGAGAAAAGATGGATCGAGTTGAATTGCTCGGTTCAAAAATTCAATCGCGTCAAGCCGGCTCTGCTTCCCGCGCGTGTAGGTGCTGCTCGCGAGTGCGGTGCGAGCGCGAACGTAAAGTTCGTACGCACCGACGCTCGCGCTGGGACTCTTTTCGATCGCAGCCTTTTCTTCCGGCGCGAGCTTTATCTTCAATTGGTCAACGATCGTTTGCGCAAGATCGCTTTCGAGCGCAAACACGTCCGCGATATCCCGATCGTAATGTTCTGCCCAGAGATGTGTGTCTGATCTCGCATCGATCAACTGCGCGCTTACTCGCACGCGACTCCCCGACCGCTGAACGCTTCCTTCCAATACATGGGCCACGCCCAGCTCTTTTGCGACATCGCGTAAATTGCGCGCAACGCCGCTCTTGTATCGCATGACACTCGTACGGCTGATTACCCTGAGACCGGCTACTTTCGCTAGATTCGTGAGAATTTCATCCTGCACGCCGTCGGTGAAGTAAGCGTTCTCTTTTTGCGCGCTTAGATTTTCGAATGGAAGCACAGCGATGCTTTTTTCCGGAATCGATGTCGCAGCACTTTTCGGAGGACTCTCGGCTGTACCTTGTGACTCCCGATGAAGATAAATCCAGATGCTAATGGCCAGTGCCAGGGCGGACACTACTAAAGCAGCTGTAAGCAGAACCTTCGGCCATCGTGGTGGGAATACAGGTCGAGTTCGCGGAGATTCCTGCTTCCACCTTCGTCGCTTGAGTTTCTCTGGGAGCTGCGCGTTACCGAGACCGTCCTTATAGAGGTTGAACAGGTGTAACCGTAGGCCGTGCTTTACTTCGCATTCGCCGAGGTCGTGCAAGTACAGCTGCCAATGCCGGTACTGCGCCAGATCTTCAGCCACATGCGCCGACAAAAGGATATGGCCGGCATCGCCGCAATCCAGCACCCGCTGCGCGACATTGATTCCTGAGCCGGCGATGTTCGCCTTGTCGTTAACATCAGTGACGCGATTGACTGGGCCGCTGTGGACGCCCATCCGCAACTGAATATGTGCGTTGTTTTGCAAACCTGTGCTGATTTCGAGTGCGCATCGGACGGGCTCTTCTGGACTTTGAAAAAAAAGCAAAGCCATACCATCTCCCGTTGGTACTCGAATAAGTTTGTCGCTTGCCTCGGCTGCGCGAAAACATTCCGTACCGCGGACGATTTGCTTTAACTCCTGAAGTACTTCGATTTGCTCGTTCACGAGCAGTTTCGAATACCCCACAATATCGATTAACAAAAGGTGCGCGATCTCTAGCGGAAGATCGGGCTTGGTCTCGGGGGCGGGGTCTTGGGCGTTCACCCTACCTCAAGATAGCAACATGCTTACGCGCGGTCGAGAGCAAACAGGCGCCGCGGTGCGCGAGAAGTTCGATCGCTACACGTGAGCGGCAACGTGGCGCTCGAGGCTAGGATTCTTAGCTCTGAGTAAGCCTGGGCCAAAGGCCGCCGTATTTAGGACGATCATAATCAACGCGAAGAGATACATCCCCATCGTGAGGCCAATCATCAAATGCATCGCACAGATACTGACAAGCCAAAACGTCCTTGTCGGGCGAAGCCATATGAAGATCGGATAAAAGAGTTCCAGCGCGCAAATGGCCAAACCCGTCGCTGGTAAAAACATTTTCCAGCGTACGACAAGATCGGGATTCACGAAGTGAAAGGGAGGCACCGTCAGCGCACGCCAAAGACTGGTGCCATTCCACCAACCGATCCCTGCCAGTTTCGAGACACCGCCAAAGAAATAGATGAGGCATAAATGGATCTGCAAAATGCGCCGAACAAACGGGAGCAGATCGCGATTGGATGAGCGGTGCCAAAAGATTGAATCTAGCGACATCCGATCGCTCAGAGGAGCGATCATTAAATAGAAGAGGCCGATGATCGTGAGATTATCGACGCCATATGAAAAATAACCGACGCTCCTGACCACGCAGAGATAGAGGAACCACGCAACGATCGCCGCGATTCGCGAAAATAATCCGACCAACAGAAGACAACCAGCCAGCATAAGGACAAGCCACGCAAGCCAGAGCGTGACGAATTCAGGCACGTTGAGCCAATTTCCGATTTCTATCAGCCAGCCGAGCCGCGGAATGAACGAACTCTCCGCATTCAACGCCGCCTCCGTTAGATCGCGGCTGATCAATGCGCGACCACCGTTCGAAAGCAGATAGGTCCAATCTTTCCGCAAAGCGAGGGAAAGACAGATTACCTGCAATCCAAGACCGATCCGCAGCACCGATACCCAACGATCTGATTCCCGATAAAAAAGGAATTGCTCGATCCGTTGGAATGTCGATCTAACCGTCACGGCCTGGCCACCGATGGAACGGACGGACGAAGATCAAAATCATAAGCATAGACCGGCTCGAATGTCTCTTTTTCTCCGCGTTGAAATTGCTCGGGCGAAGGCCAGATCACATATCCCAACACGGCGCGAACAGAAATGGCGTCGGGATGACGCTGCCACACCGGATAGGTCAACATTTGAAACATTGTCTGCCGCATCGGCTCATAGCTGACTTCCGAAATCCTATCGAGCAGGCTCTCCAATCGGAAAGCCGTCGCGGCATCGGCGACGTGGGGAAGTTCGTATTCCGTACGACTGTCCGCATAATGAAGCTCGAAGACGAGCTTGTAATTGCTCGGCACGTTCGGCGCAAAAAAACCATAGCCCGCTTCAATCCCGGCAGCGTTTAAATAAAACGTGACGACGTTTCGCGCCGGGTTCCCTAATTGCAAATCTTCACCCAGAACAAATGACGCCGCTGCGTCGGCGCCGTTCCAAAAAGGCTTCAACGCGGTTGGAAGAATGGTCGGCGCTAGGGCAAAGGTCGCAAACGTGTCCCTGAGACAGACGGTAAGCACCAAAAGCAAATGGGCCAGCGCAAAACCGATCAGATATCGGTATCGCCTCAGAGGCTGGGCTTGGGCGCAATGGAAACCTATGGCACTTGATACTTCAGCAGGATCGGCTTGACCGCATCGACTAAATCCTGCGAGCTCTTTGTCGACATTCTTGCGTGCATGAGGCACCGGCTCTGACAGCCTAGCCCGACAACGCGAGTCCAGCGGGTGAATGTACGCGAAGTTCCGGGCGTAAACCCAGTCCAGCGGGTGAATTTACGCGAAGTTCCGGGCGTAAATCCTTCAAACTCCCCTTTGTCGGTTCGGCATTTGAAATCCGTTGGCAACGGCAATTTACCCAACGCCGCCACCGGAGAACCATTTTCGTAGGGCTGAATCGTATAAAAATATTCATTCGACGCCTTCAATATCTTCCGCAAATGCGCCGCGTCCTCTTCAGTGATTTCTGTTGCGGGCAAAATAACCATGTCCGCCTTTTCGTAATTCGGCACAAACAAGACGTTGTGCTTTTGGTCACATTCGCTTGAGCTTAAACAAAAGGCCGCGATCACGAACAGGCCACACTTCGTTGGTCCGTGGAGCGTTTTCATGCCGCCGATTTGAGACTAACTACGTCGCAACAACAAGCAAAAAGTTAGGCCGCGAAGCCGGGAATGAATTAGCCGACCCGAAAACGAACATCGCGAATCGTCTTGCCGCCGAAGCGCTTTTTTAATTTTCGCAGGATTTCTGACTTGGAGATTTGTTCGAGCTCGTAGTGCAGTGCCGGTTGGAGGACGCGGACATACAGAATTCCGTCGCGCAGCGCGACTGGCGCAGAATGCGCGGCGATGAAGTCGCCTACGATCTTTGACCATGCGTCGATTACTTCGGTTTCGTGCA
>DATLPS010000166.1:0-3381 GCA_035535575.1 Candidatus Limnocylindria bacterium | reverse complement strand
TATCCGACTGCGGATCCCAAAAGTCGCCTTCTAAGCCAAGGCAAAAAAATGGAAACGCATTTCATCGGATTGCGGACGCCGCGAGTTCTCTTGTAAACGCGTTGAATACCAGGTCGTCGCGAGCCTCCATAGCTGGTCCATCGTCACAAGCGGCCGCATAGGATACCCGTGCGCGGCGCACCACTCCCGAACCAGTTCTTCCGACCGGAAGAAAAGCATGTTGCTTCAGGTGAAAACAATGTCGTCCCACCACTTGGCCGCGGGAACAAGGCAATGAAAAAACCAGCTGGAAGGCGGCGGACCTTCCAAGCCAATCTCCAGATTGAGCGGTTCAGCGGATTGTTCGCAGCGGGAATGAACCCGCCCTGGGCGATGCAGCGCCGCCGGTATACCGAATGAATCCCAGGCGCAATTAGCGAAATACTTTGTCGCATCGACGATCACGACATGTTGGGTCGGCACGCCTGAGAATGGCGGCGCCATCCGGATGGACGTTCCATCGGGTTCCAACACCAAAACTCGCTGAGCGCGCGGCCTGAGATAGGCTTCGCGCACGCTGCTCACGTCGGCGCCAACACGTTCAGCTACAACTTGCAGCGATGGCCGCTGCCCGGTCTCGGCGAAGTGCTGGTAAATCGACATTTTCGTCTGCGTGTCGAGACTCATGCGCTAATTTGAGCCAACCATCCCATTACGAAATAAGTGATCACGCCTAGAGAAGTGCGAGTTCACAAACTTGAGTACTTAAGGCCTGCCCAAAGAATTCCGACGAGGAAAACGCGCCCGCACTGCGTCTATGCACGTATCGCGAGAAATTGGTCCGCCAAATCGCAGTCGATCGTATCGCGTAAAGGGCGGCTCTAGCTTATCAAGCTCGTCCACTAAACGGTGAAGCGATTCTAACCAGTCGTCATTCTCCGGTTCGGGTTTTGCGGCGGCAGCGCTAATTGCTTTCACAAGCTCGTCCTTGCGTTGGATTGTTTCGGGCATGACATCACGGAGACATACATAGTGTCCCCTGAGATATCCGTCCCATTCACGGACGGCGTCACGTCCGGTTCCAAATTGGTGACCGAACCACTCAGGCAGCTGCTCGTAACCACCTGCGCGGCGAGGGAGCTCAAGAAGATCACGCGCAACCATCTGCGCGCCATCACTACGTATGTAGCTCGGGAGCGGTAGTCGATCTGCCAGCATCAACCGGCGGATTTCGGACGCATCAATGCCTGCTCTTTCTGCCAAAGCCTCCAGTGGCACGTACCATTCAGTAACGTAGCTATCGTCTTCAGGCGTCATCGGGTGGGTGCCATTTACGGCGTAAAACCGGGCCGCGACCGCGTTCTGCAATTGAGAATCATCGATGTATGTCATGGCTTTTGAGCGTTGAAGTTTGCTAAATTATCCTGTCGGTTGGAGCTCTTCACGCGCAATTAGGGGGGCCGAAGATTCAAATCGCGCGCTTCTTATGTTCACCAATCACTCGGGATCGCAGCAGTAAGTAACTTTGGCCCATTCTCTGAGAACGGTGTCTTCGATACGAACCCCGCCCAAGCCGAGGTAGTGATCCACACGCTGCCAGTCTACGCTTCGTCGATGCTCTCGGCGCCGATTCGGATCATTGAGAATACTGGGAATGAAATACAACCCGGGCTCAATCGTTGTCACGCATCCCGCAGCAAGCTGTAAATCCATACGCAGGTTCTTCAAAGCAGCGGTTTCATCTTTCAATCTGAAACTCCGTCGTTGTCACTGATCTCTCAGGAAAAGCAGTAACGCAGAAACATTTTTATCCACAGATTTCAAGCGCCCTAAATCCCCACAGATTATCTGGAAGCCAGGAATCGAGGAAAGGGATTTCCGAGATAGAAGGTAAAGCTGCGAGGGTAACAGCGAGTGAGCGCGGGAGCCGAGCGAGCTTCAATCCAGAAAACGGGTCGCGCCGCTATTTTTTATCGGACGGCGTGGGCAGGGGGAGATCGGTGTTCCAGATATCGACTGCGACCTTCCAATTTCGGTCAGCCTGCTTTTTCCAGACCGCCACATATTTTCCGCGATCGATGGAAGGCTTACCACTGTCGTCAGGCGCACTCATTTCATAGGCTCCGGTTGAGTAGGCCAGATCTCCCGACCCAGCCGCCGTCACCTTCGTCGGCTTCCAACTCAGAGCGACGCCGGGGATGGACAGCAACTTTTGAAAGATATTTCGAATTGAATCTTTTGTGGTCGCAATAGTGGCGTGTGCCGGCAACACGACGGCGTCCTCTGCGTAAAACGAAAGCAGCTTTTCGAGGTCTCTGGATTCCGCGGCTTTAGACCATTGCGCGTCTTGATCCCAAACCGCTTGCTCAATTTTCGAGTCCGCTGCCGATACCGAGCAGATGAATGTGAATAGAAAGAGAGCGATGCAGGGTTTTGTTTTCATGTATCCATCGAGCCCGTAATCGAACGTGACGTCAACGCTTTTCCAAAGCTTCGAACAAGCTGATGCGCGAAAGTTTTGCTCACTCGTTCGCACTCATTTCGGTCTTTCGGCTGTCAGGGCAAGTGAACCAGAAAATCGTCGACGATTTTCCAGGTTTGGTCCGGCTGTTCGAGCCACGGCATGTGCCCACATTTGTCGATAAACGTGAGCGTCGAATTTTTGATTAGCGAATGCGCTTCATCAACGTTCGCTTCTCCGGCCAAATCTTGCCGGCCTTGGAGGAGAAGAACGGGAGCCACGATGGTTTTGAGTTTCGGCCGGAAGTCATACTTCCCCTCGGCTTTTAGAAAGGCTGGTGGAACGCGGAAATTGTAATCCTTGGGATCAAGTTCCGCCGCCATCTGCAAAGCCTTCTTTCGGTCGTAGAAATAAGCTACCGTCGCCGCACGCAACCGTTCAAATGCGGCGTGGTCGGGGTTAGCTGCCTCTCGTGCAGGGTCTCGCCAAAAATCGCGCACCTCGAGTTCGCACGCACCGAGTCGTGCGAACTGATTATCAGAGAACACACTGAGGTACTCGGCGGTGATTGGGCCAGAACCAATCGTGATTACGGCGCGTACTGCGTCGTGGTGCGTGCCCGCATAAGCAAGGCCCAGGATCATTCCCCAAGAGTTTCCCACTACGATGAATCTGTCCGCGTGCAGTTGTTTGCGGAGCGCTTCGATGTCTTCCATGTATGCGTTCAGATTGATCGTGGATGAATCATATTGGGACAGCTTGGATCTCCCAGTGCCGCGTTGTTCCCACATGATGCAGCGGTATTTTTTGCCGAGTTCGTCGGCAATACCTTGCATGGAGTCGATGTCTTCACCGGGTCCACCACTTAAGACGAGCACATAATCGGCACTGGTCGGGCCGACGACCTTGTAAAAAAGATCGATCCGATCCCGTGTAACCTT